>CAZBOE010000076.1:7490-9450 GCA_964493365.1 uncultured Tepidisphaeraceae bacterium
GGGGCATGTCGATCGACATGAACACCTGCATCGGCTGCAACGCCTGCGTCGTCGCCTGCCAGGCGGAAAACAACGTGCCGGTGGTGGGCAAGAAGGAAGTCTACAAAAACCGCGAGATGCACTGGCTGCGCATCGACCGCTATTACAAGGGCAAAGACCTCGAAGACGCCAATCCGCAGGTGGTCTATCAGCCGATGATGTGCGTTCACTGCGAGAACGCCCCCTGCGAAAGCGTCTGCCCCGTGGCGGCCACCGTGCACGACACCGAAGGCCTCAACACGATGGTCTACAACCGCTGCATCGGCACTCGATATTGCAGCAACAACTGCCCGTACAAGGTCCGCCGGTTCAACTACTTCGACTGGCACGCGCACGACCCGATGGGCGTGCGTCACCAGATCATGGGCAACCAGCTCCCCTGGCTGGGCATTCCCGATGAACAGCAGAAGGCGCAGATCGATCCGCTTCGGCAGATGCAGTTCAACCCCGATGTCAGCGTCCGCATGCGCGGCGTGATGGAAAAATGCACCTACTGCGTGCAGCGGATCAAGCGTGTGACCATCGATCGCAAGAACAACGGCGAGGCGGTCCAGGATTTCGACATTGTCACCGCCTGCCAGCAGGCCTGCCCGACGCAGGCGATCGTCTTCGGCAACCTCAACGACACCGACGCCAGCGTCTCCAGGCATCACGACGTCCGGCAATACCCGCGCGGCTACTTCGTCCTCGACGACCTGAACACGCGCCCGCGGACACGATATCTCGCCAAGCTTCGCAACCCGTCGGGCGCGGGCGTCGATGCCCACGACGGTCACGACTCGGCTCCCGCCGGGGCGGCTCCGGCTGAGACCCACGGCTGATTCGATACACAGCGGCTCGAGCGACACAAGGCATCAAGAGGCGTAACAACCACATGGCAACGATTTCAACAGGCATGGACTTCGACCGGACGGTCCCCCCGGGCGACCTCGACAACCGCTGGGACGACCCCCGTGTCCGTGCGCCGCTGGTCGTTCGCGACAAGGGGTTCGCAGACGTCACCAATGACGTCGCACGACTCGCAATCAGGAAGACACCGCTTGCCTGGTATATCTGTTTCGCGGTAGCTCTTTCCCTCTTGGGTTGCCTGGGCTTCTCCATCACCTATCTGCTCACCACAGGCGTCGGTGTGTGGGGGAATAACCAGCCCGTCGCCTGGGCCTTTGACATCATCAACTTCGTCTTCTGGGTCGGCATCGGCCACGCCGGCACGCTCATCAGTGCCATTCTCTTCCTCTTCCGCCAGAATTGGCGCACCGGCATCAACCGCTTTGCCGAGGCCATGACCATCTTCGCAGTTATGTGCGCCGGCCTGTTCCCTGCGCTGCATATCGGCCGCGTCTGGCTCGCCTACTGGCTCTTCCCTTATCCCAACCAGATGGGCATGTGGCCGCAGTTCAGAAGCCCGCTGCTGTGGGACGTCTTCGCGGTCTCGACCTACGCCAGCGTGTCGACGCTCTTCTGGTACGTCGGGATGATCCCCGACCTGGCCACCCTCCGGGACAAGGCCAAGTCCCGCATCGCCCAGGCAGTCTACGGCTTCTTCGCCCTGGGGTGGACGGGTTCGAGCCGCCACTGGCACCGCTTCGCGAAGGCCTCGCTCCTGCGCGCCGGGCGTTGCACGCCGCTGGGGCTGTCGGTGCACTCGGTCGTGTCGTTCGACTTCGCGGTGTCGCAGCTGCCGGGCTGGCACACGACCTTCTTCCCGCCGTACTTCGTCGGTGGCGCCATCTTCGGCGGGTTCGCCATGGTGCTGACGCTGGCGATCCCGTGCCGTTACCTCTTCGGCCTGCATGACGTCATCACCCTTCGCCACATCGACAACTGCGCCAAGGTGCTCCTGGGCACCGGGCTGATCGTCAGCTACTGCTACGCGCTGGAATTCTTCGTCGCCTGGTACAGCGCCCACCACTATGAACAG
>CAZBOE010000076.1:9538-18683 GCA_964493365.1 uncultured Tepidisphaeraceae bacterium
GCATGCGGCACAACATGTGGGTGGTCATGTTCGTCGCCATGTGCGTGAATGCCGGCATGTGGCTTGAACGTTACGTCATCATTGTCACCTCGCTTACCCGCGACTTCCTCCCTACCAGTTGGGCCGATTACGCCCCGACATGGGTCGATATCATGATGTTTGCCGGCAGCTTCGGCCTTTTCTTCACGATGTTCCTGCTGTTCCTGCGATTCCTGCCGACCGTCGCCATCGCCGAGGTGAAGACCGTGATGCCCCAGGCTCACGCCCACCCCCACGGCAACGGTCACGGCGACGCCCATGGCAGCCACGGCCACACGACCGATTACAACCCCGAACCCCAGAGGCGGTAACGACACCGCCCGCCTGCCTGCCCGGGTGACCCAGCCCGGCGGCGGCACACGAAACGACCGGCAGCAGCCCGCAATGGCAACCGACGTTTAACGGACCTGACCATGACGACGCTATCGCCAACCCAGGAAGAACTCGCCTACGCCGCCGCCGAGAACGAATCGGTGGTGGCGGGTGTGATGGCCGAGTTCGACAACGTCACCGACGTGATGGCCGCCGCCGAAAAGTGCCGTGAGGCAGGCTTTTCGCGGTGGGACGTCCACACCCCTTTCCCCATCCACGGCATGGACGCCGCCATGGGCATCCGCCCGACCATCCTGCCCTGGCTGGTCCTGGTCATGGGCGTGACGGGCATGTCACTGGGCATCTTCATGGTGTGGTACACCAACGTCTACGACTACCCGTTCCTGATCAGCGGCAAGCCGATCTTCTCTTTCCCGGCCAACGTCCCGGTCATCTTCGAGTGCACGATCCTGTTCTCGGCGTTCACCGCGGTTTTCGGCATGCTCGGGCTCAACCGCCTGCCGACCCTCTACAACCCGCTGTTCAACAGCGAGCGGTTCCGCCGGGTGACCGACGACCGGTTCTTCGTTGTGATCGACGCCTCCGACCCCAAGTTTGACCATGACCGCACGCGCGGCTTCCTCGAATCGCTCAAGCCCCTTGCGGTGGAGACCGTGAAAGACTGACCAGAACGGCAACGGTGATCGACCGGAACTCGATCGACCGGAGCGCGACCGACCGCAACGCGTTCAGACGGGCAGTACACAGCAGGAGACAGCGGTAGACAGTGGTAGACACCGGCAGACAGCCGTGCAAAAGACGACCGGGCGATGACGTGAGCCCCTAAGAGCGCTGGCCGATCGAGTGTGACCCGACCCGATAGAAACGACGACTGACATTCCCATGGACACCAAACCTGCCAAGATCACGCCGAGCCGCCAGAAATGGCCGCGGCCGCCATTCTGGATGATCGCCACCTTGCTGGTGGCGATCGTGGCGTCGTGGATTCCCTTCGTGGTTGCCGCCCGCGCGCGGGTGAGCAAGAGCGACCAGCCGCGCATCCACATCATCCAGGACATGGACAACCAGCCGCGCTACAACACGCAATCGACCAGCACGCTGTTCGCCGACGGCCGGGCGATGCGGCCCCCGGTGGTGGGCACGGTGGCGCGGGGCGAGCTCGAGCTCGACGACCATTACTTCCGCGGCTTCACCCGCACGCTCAACGCCGACGGCACTTACGCCGTCACGTTCTTCGAGACGTTCCCCCAGCAGATCACGCTCGATCTCGACACCCTCAAGCGCGGGCAGCACCAGTTCAACGTCTACTGCGCTCCGTGCCACGGATACGACGGCCAAGGCCAGGGTATGGTCCACCGTCGTGCCACCGCGATCGGCACCGCCAACACGGGGTGGATTCCCCCGAGCAACCTCGTCGAGGCCGGCATCCGCGCCAGGCCGGTGGGGCACCTCTATAACTCGGTCAACAACGGCATCCGTTCGATGCAGGGCTATGGACAGCAGATCGAGGTGGCCGACCGGTGGGCGGTCGTCGCCTATGTGCGGGCGCTGCAGTTGTCGGCCGGCGCCCCGGTCGATGTGCTGAGCCCCGGCGATCTCCCGGCAGCGCCCCGCGTATCGGGCGAGCGCGAACCCGCGACCGGAGAGCAGGCCGCTGGCGACGAATCAGAAGACAACCAGGAAACACCGACCCCGACGTCGGACGCCAGATTGACCCCCGCCGGCCTGACCCCCGCCGGCCCAACTCCCGCCTCAGGCGAGGCGGTCACCGACGCCGCCCGTTAAACACCGCTAGACACCCGGGCGACTCCATCGCCACCCGACGATCCGACACCAAGCGACAGACCGCAAACCACGCAACCGACCATGGCCACTCATTCGCACAAGCACGACTCTGCCGACGAGAAGATCGACCTGGGCCCGCTGGGCCCCAAGGTCTGCATCGCCGGCTTGATCATCGGCATCGTGGGCATCGCCGCGGCGCTGCTGGTGAGCCTCGTGACCGACGGCGGCATGAGGCGGTTCTATTTCGCCTACCTCATCAGCTACGCCTTCTTCCTCAGCATCGCGCTGGGCTGCCTGTTTTTCACACTCCTCCAGCACATCACCCGTGCCGGCTGGAGCGTCAACATCAGGCGGCTTGCCGAAAACTACCTCGGCACGCTCCCGGTCATGGGCGTGTTGGCGCTGCCGATCATCCTGTCGGTCGCGCTCTCCGGGTTCGGCGGCAACACCAGCCAGGCGCTCTATCGCTGGGCCTTCCCTCACACCGAAGCGTTCATCGCCGACAGTCACGGCGCCGGCCACGGCGAAGAACACCACCCCGGCGACGGACATGACCACAGCCATGACGCCCATGGCGAACACGGCGACGCCGCCCACGCGGGCGAAGCCGCCCGCCCGGTCGAGCCGGGACAGTCGGTCCATGCCGAGTCACAGGTGGACACCGGTCCGGGCCATGCCGCCGCCCAGCCGGGCGACCAGGGCATGGGCGAGTCGGTCTCGGCCAACACCCAGGCGCTCCGCACCGACGCCCACGCCGAAACCGGTCATGCCGTCAGCCATGCCGGCCCGGGCAGCACCAAGCTCGACGAACTCACGCTCCACAAGCGCCCGTGGCTCAACCCCGGCTTTTTCATCGCCCGCATCGTCGGCTACTTCGTCGTCTTCTCGCTGATCGCATGGTTCCTGCTGAGCACGAGCCGTCGCCAGGACGCCACGGGCGAGCTGTCCCTGACCAACCGCATGCAGTCGGCCGCCCCGGGCCTGATGGTCATCTTCGGCCTGCTGCTGACCTTCCTCTCGTTCGACCTGCTGATGAGCCTCGACCCGCACTGGTACTCGACCATGTTCGGGGTCTACTACTTCGCCGGCTCCGTCGGCGCGACCTTCGCCACGCTCATCCTGACGGTCTACCTGCTGCAGCGCGGCGGCTTCCTCACCCGATCCATCCATGTCGAGCATTATCACGATATGGGCAAGTTCCTCTTCGGCTTCACCTTCTTCTGGGGCTATATCGCCTTCAGCCAGTACATGCTCCTGTGGTATGCCAACATTCCCGAGACCGTCGGCTGGCTCGAACGCCGCGGCGCAACCACCAGCATCCCCGGTCTGATGATCAGCCGACCCGACGGCACCGAGGTCTTCAACTACTACGCGATCGTCCTGCTGGCGCTGCTGTTCCTGCGGTTCATCTTCCCCTTCGCCGGCCTGCTCAGCCGCCACGTCAAGCGCAACAAGAACAGCGTGGCGTTTTTCGCTGCCTGGATCCTCGTGTTCCACTGGCTCGACCTGTTCTGGCTGATCATGCCCGAACTCGACGGCCTGTTTAACCTCGGTCTGCCCGAACTGGCGGCGCTGATCGGGATCGGTGGATTGTTCGTCGCGGCGTTCGCCCGCAACGCCTCGGCCGCCAGCCTCCGGCCCATCCGCGACCCCCGCGCCCCCGCATCGACCGCGGTTTATGCCAACCCCTGATCGACCGGAGACCCTTCAACACCCGTCACCCGGATACAGACATGGCCATTCGACAGGAAGTCAACTCGCCGCTGATCATCACGATCGGAGCCGTCTCCGCGACGCTCCTGGTGGTGATCTTCATTGGGCTCCACGCGTGGTACCTCTATGAGGAAGATTACGCCGTGCGGGCGAAAACCGACGCGGCCCGTCCGATCGAGCGCATCCACGTCCGGACGCAGCAGCAGATCAACCTGAACAGCCCGCCGAAGTTCATCGATGCATCGCAGACCATGGTGCAGATCCCGATCGAGCGGGCGATGCAGCTGATCGCCGATAAGCGCGGCATGCTGCCGACAACCCGCCCCGGATCAACCTCGTCGGCCGCCCCCATCGACGCCAACCCGGTTAACGCCGCCCCCATCGACCGGGCGGCAGCCGATGCCACCACCGGCAGCAACCCCCAGGCAACCGGCACCGCTACCGACAACCCGAGCACCCACTGACAACCCCCACACCCACTGACAACCCCGCGCGTTTTCGCAAAGGACGGCCTGCGACCAGCACGCCACAGACGTTCAACCCTGACCCCCGGCGCTGCGACCAAACGCCACATGATGACGCCCCAACGCCCGCGTCGCGACGCCTAGACTGACACATGATTCCCCGGCCGGCACAATTCCTTCCCCGCCCCACGACGGCTTGCCTCATGGTCGCCTGGCTTGTCCTGGCCGGTGCGCTGTTGGCACAGCCCGCGGCCGGCCAGTCGGCGCAGGCGCCCAAGTTTGAGGCCTACGTGCCCCCGGAAATCAGGAACATCGGCGTCGACGAACATCGCGGCGACGTGATCCCGCTCGACCTGACCTTCCAGAACGACCGCGGCGAGAACGTCCGCCTGGGCGACCTGTTCTCGCCCAACAAGCCGGTGATCCTGCAACTCGGCTATTACGGCTGCCCCATGCTCTGCGGAGAAGTCTCCAAGGGGCTGGTCGACGGGCTCAACGTGCTCAACCTGCGGATCGGCAAGGACTACGAACTGCTCTATGTCAGCATTGACCCGCGCGAAGACTGGCGGCTCGCCCGGCTGAAGAAGCAGTCCTACGCCGAATCGCTGATCGCGCCCGAGGCGGCGGTCGGCATGCACTTCCTCACGACCTCCGACGAGCAGACCATCCGCCAACTCACCGATGCCACCGGGTTTCGGTTCCAGTACATCCCCTCCCACGGCGAATACTCGCACCCCGCGGTCATCGTCATCCTGACGCCTGACGGGTCGATCTCGCGATATATGTACGGCGTCAACTACGTTCAGCAGGCCAGCACGCTGCGCCTGTCGCTCGTCGAGGCGTCGGCCAGCCGGATCGGCTCGGCGCTCGATCAGCTGATCCTGACCTGCTTCGCCTACAGCCATGAGACGGGCAAATACGCGGTTCGCGCGTCGGCCCTGATGAAGCTGGGCGGGGCGCTGACCGTGGTCGTGATGGGCGTGACGCTGGGTGCGCTGTTCCTGTCCGAGCGACGTCGCGGCCAGCTCGCACTGGCGACCAGCCCGTCCGCAGTGCCGTCGCAGCCGGATGGTTCGAACCGTCAAAAAGCCTGAAATGTATTGCCCAGGCGGTCTGGTTGAAGATATTGCTTACTGGAGTGACAGCCCGGCGGCGTTGGTTGTATGGCCTGAGGTTGTCAGACCGTGATTCCCTGATGGCTTGCCGCCGTCGGATGGTGATGGACAAGACGATATGAGCTTCCACACGATTGCCGCCGTCAATCCCGACTCGTTCTGGATGCCCGTCAAGGCGTCCACGATCGCCGGTGAGGTCGACTGGCTCTTCTATTTCATCCTGTGGATCTGCGTGTTCTTCACGCTGCTGATCTTCGGGCTGCTCGCGGCGTTCGTCTGGCGATATCGCCACCGCGAAGACAACCCCGACGCGCAGCCGACTCACACCCACTCCACCGCGCTCGAGCTGACCTGGTCGGTCATTCCGACCATCCTCGTGCTGCTGATCTTCTACTTCGGGTTCCGCGGTTACCTCAACATGGTGGTGGCCCCGCCTTACTCCTACACCGTTGAAGTGCGCGGCAAGATGTGGAACTGGACGTTCATCTACCCCAACGGCGCAATTTCGAACCACCTGTTCGTGCGGCAGAACGAGCCGGTGCAACTGGTGCTCGCCAGCGAGGACGTCATCCACAGCTTCTTCGTGCCCCAGTTCCGCAACAAGAAAGACGTCGTGCCCGGGCGGTTCAACAAGATGTGGTTCCAGGCGACCATGCTCTCGCCCAAGGTCACCGGCAGCGACGGCGTCGTCGATTGGTCTAAGGGCGGCTTCGACATCTTCTGCACCGAATACTGCGGCCAGCGCCATTCCGAGATGCTTGCCAAGGTCCATGTGCTGACCGCCGACGAGTGGGATGCCGAGATGGCGATCCTGCTCGACCCGACCAAACAGCCTGGCTACGAACCGGTGAAGTACGGTGGCAGTCTCTACATCTCGCGAGGGTGTAACCAGTGCCACTCGATCGATGGAACGATCATCAACGCCCCGTCCTGGAAAAACCTCTACGGCTATCAGCGGCCGTTCACCGACGGCACCAGCGTGATTGCCGACGAGAATTACCTGCGCGAGTCGATCTACGAGCCCAATAAGCACATCGTCGCGGGCTTCTCGGGTGTCATGCCCAGCTACCTCGGCTCGCTCACCGAGCGCGACGTGGCGGACATCATTGCCTATATGAGGACACTGAGCGACAAGGGCGGCACGACGCCAGCCCCCGCAGCAGCGCCCTCGCCCGACGGAACGGCACCGGCCGAGACACCGCCGGCGGCGGACGCGCCCGCCGAGGCGCCGGCGCCCGCGGCCCACTGACGCCCGTCGACAGAGGTCGATTGGGTGACGACGCATCGTGAACTTCAGATTGTTGGATCGAGAAGGTCAAACTGTTCGAAGAGCCCCCGAGGGCGGACAACCGTTGTGGCCGTGAGTCGGCGGAAGAGCAGACTCACGGCGAGCTAAACGCAAAGCTGTCCCCCGCGGGGCGATCAGGACGTTTCGGAGCAAACGACTTATGTCCAGTTACACGCCAACCCTTGCCGACACCCTCCCATCGCGGGAGGCCGAACACGGCACCAACTATCTCAACCACGGGCGGGGCCTCCTCTCGTGGCTGTTCACGCTCGACCACAAGCGCATCGGCCTGATGTACATGTTTGCCGTGTGCGCCTTTTTCTTCGTGGGCGGGCTGTTCGCGATGCTGCTCCGCACGGAGCTGCTCACGCCCGAGCCCACGCTGCTCTCCGACCCGGCCAAGGCGTGGGACCTTTACAACCACATGTTCACGCTCCACGGCGCGGTGATGGTTTTCCTGTTCATCATCCCCGCCATTCCCGCCATTCTGGGCAACTTCGTCCTGCCCATGATGCTGGGCGCCAAGGACGTCGCGTTTCCCCGACTCAACCTGCTGAGCTTCCACGTCTACATGCTCGGCTCGCTGTTTTTCCTTTACGTGCTGGTGTCGGGCGTGACCCAGGCACTGTTCGGCGTGTCGCTCCCGGGCGGCTTCGGCCTCGATACGGGCTGGACCTTCTACACGCCGTATTCGACCTCCGCCTCGGAGTCGGGCGTCATCCCCGCCACGCTGGGCGCGTTCATCCTGGGATTCTCGTCGATCCTCACTGGCGTCAACTTCATCGCCTCGGTGCACATGCTTCGCCCCCGGGGCATGACCTGGTTTCGCATGCCCCTGTTCATCTGGGCGCTCTATTCGACAAGCATCATCCAGATCCTGGCCACCCCGGTGCTGGCGATCACGCTGCTGCTCCTGGTGGCCGAGCGGGCCCTTGGCATCGGCATCTTCGATCCCAAGCTGGGCGGCGACCCGGTTCTCTACCAGCACTTCTTCTGGTTCTACTCCCACCCGGCCGTCTACATCATGATCCTGCCGGCGCTGGGCGTGATCTCCGAAGTGATCGGCGTCTTCGCCCGCAAGCACATCTTTGGCTACAACTTCATCGCCCTCTCGTCCGTGGCGATCGCACTGCTGGGCTTCCTGGTCTGGGGTCACCACATGTTCACCAGCGGCCAGTCGGCGCTGGCCAACTCGATCTTCTCGCTGCTGACGTTCACCGTCGCCATCCCGTCGGCCATCAAGGTCTTCAACTGGACCGCCACCCTCTACAAGGGCTCGATCCGACTGCTGACCCCGATGCTCTATGCCCTGGGCTTCATCCTGCTGTTCACGATCGGCGGGCTGACCGGCCTGTTCCTGGGCGCCCTCTCGACTGACATCCATTTCCATGACACCTACTTCGTCGTCGCGCACTTCCACTACGTGATGATGGGCTCGACCCTCTTCGCGTTCCTCGCGGGGATGTATTACTGGTGGCCCAAGATGTTCGGCGTGATGTATCACGAGCGGTTCGGGCAGATCTCGGCCATCGTCGTCTTCGTCGGCTTCAACCTCGCGTTCTTCCCGCAGTTCGTCGCCGGCTCGCAGGGCATGCCCCGGCGCTATGCCAGCTACGTCGAGGTCTATCAGATCTACCACGTGCTCTCGACCATCGGGGCCTACACCATGGGTCTGGGCCTGGTGATGGTGCTGCTCAACTGGATGCACAGCTTCTGGTATGGCCGGGGCGCCGCGGCCAATCCGTGGGGCTCCAACACGCTCGAGTGGCGCAGCCCGTCTCCGCCGCCCCATGACAACTTCCCCGTCACCCCGACTGCTGACGATCCCTATGACCTGCGTGGCTGGAAGTACGACCACTCGATCGGCGGGTGGGTGAAAGACCCGGCATACAAGGCCGAACCGATGCATGCCCACTGAGTCAGCCGATCAGGGATTAAAGCCCGGACCGTGACGGCCACCAAGCCGTGGCCACAAAGCAATAGCCCCCACGTGACCGCCGCTCAGAACCGACGCAAACGACACCGACCCGGAACCGACCCCTATGAGCCAGATCGACCTCACCGCCGGCGCCGCCCACGCTCACGGGCATGACGCCGGGCACCCCAACGGCCACCCCAAGCACCTGGCGCATCACTTCGATACGCCCGAGCAGCAATTCGACGCGGGCAAGCTGGGCATGTGGGTGTTCCTCGGAACCGAAATCCTCATGTTCGGCGGGCTCTTCGTCGCCTACGGCGTTCTCCGCCACAACCACCCCGAGGTCTTCCTCTACGCCCACCAGTATCTCGACAAGAATCTTGGGTTTATCAACACGGTGATCCTCATCCTCTCGAGCTTCACGATGGCTCTGGGTGTGCGTGCGGCTCAGCTCGGACAGAAGTCGCTGCTGGTCGCCTGCCTGATCCTC
>CAZBOE010000076.1:18702-18926 GCA_964493365.1 uncultured Tepidisphaeraceae bacterium
CCTCACCCTTGCGGGCGGGGCGGGGTTCATGGTGATCAAGTCGATCGAGTACTACAAGAAGTACCAGGCCAACACGCTCATCGGCGAGTTCAACAAGTACAACGCGGCCTACAAGGGTCCGAAGGACGCGCACGGCGCAGGCGCACACGGTGCGGGCGCTGACGGCGACGCAACTCACGCCGGCGCCGCAGCGGGCTCGGCCGGCCACGGTGCCGCGGATCAGG
>CAZBOE010000077.1:0-13259 GCA_964493365.1 uncultured Tepidisphaeraceae bacterium
GATCGAAGCCGGCCTCGACCCCGACCGGCGGCTTCCCCGGCCCTTTGAGCCGGTGATGATGCACGAGGCGGCGTGGGCGGGTCATGGCGATGTGATCGAGTGTCTGCTGGTGCGCGGCGCCGACGCGACGGTTCGTGACACGCAGTACAATGCCACGCCGGCCGGCTGGGCCAGGCATGCCGGGCATGGCGGTCTGGCCGACCGGCTCGAGGCCGCCGAGAGGCTCGCTGCCCGCGGGCATGGCCGGCCTGGCTGAGGAACGCTCTACCGGAGACAGGATGAACCCGCCCGTCGCACCGTCTGGCGAAAGCCGCTCTGATATCACCGCGTCGTCGCCGCGCGCCGATGTCGTGGTGGTCGGCAGCGCCAACATCGATCTGATCATGAGTCTGCCGCGGCTGCCGACGCCGGGCGAGACCGTCACCGACGGAACATTCACGCAGACCTTCGGCGGCAAGGGCGCCAATCAGGCGGTGGCCGCCGCCCGAGCGGGGGCGGGCGTCGCCTTCCTCACCTGCCTGGGCGACGACGCCTATGCCCAGCAGCAGCGGGAGAACTTCGAGCGCGACCGGATCGACCTGCGGCACACGCGCTTCGTTTCGGGGCAGTGGTCGGGCACGGCGCTGATCCTCGTCGACGCGGAGGGGCGAAACTCGATCGCCGTCGCGCCGGGGGCGAATGATCTCGTGACGACCGACCAGATCGACCGCGCATCGGGCCTGATCGCCGGGGCGCGGGTGCTGGTTGTGCAGAATGAGATCCCAGCCCGCGCGACGCGTCACGCGGTGGAGGCGGCCCATCGCGCGGGCGTGACCACGCTGCTCAACTACGCCCCTGTTCGCGACGGGTCGATCGAGCTCGATGCGGCGGTCTCACTCTTGGTCGTCAACGAGACCGAGGCGGCCGAGCTGACGGGCATGGCCGAGGTCACCCCGCAGACCGCCGCCGACGCCGCACGGCGATTGCACAGCCGCGGACCGGCGGTGGTCATCGTCACGCTCGGCGCTGCGGGTGTGTGCGTGATCGATCGGGGCGACGTGTGGACGCTCGAAGCGATGAAGGTGAAGCCGCTCGACACCACCGCCGCCGGCGACACGTTCTGCGGCGCGCTGGCGGCATGCCTTGCCGCGCGGACGCCGCTCAAGGAGGCGGTGCGCTTTGCCAGCGGGGCGGCCGCGTTGTCGGTCACGCGATCCGGCGCGCAGCCGTCGATTCCCCACCGGTCGGAGGTCGAGGCGTTTCTGGGGTCACGGTGACCCCTTGGCCGCAAGCGCAGTGCGGCCGCCGAAATCCCCGTGGTTTGTGCCGGCCCGGCCAATCAGATGGGCTTGACCTCGGGGCGGATAAGGTTGAGCACCGTCCGCGGATCGGCGCCTCCGAACAACTGCTGAATGACAATCGCTGCGGCCGCCTCGAGGTGGCGGGCATACTTGAGCGGCCCGATATCGAATGGATCGCAACCGGTCAGTCTCACAAGATCGGCGACAGACGCCTTGGCGCCGGCGTTGTCACCGGCCATCAGCATCGCCAGTTGCCTGCCGTCAAAAACCGGCGGGTCGAGTGTCCACACCGTCGCCTGAGCCATGTTGAATGCCTTAACCACATGAGCCTCAGGCGCCACTCGCTGAATCTCTTCGGCGAGCGATCGCCCGTCGCCGTAGGTGTGGATGGTGAAGTCGTTCTGCCGGTATCCCGGCACCGGGTTGTTGATGTCGACGATGACCTTGCCGGCAAAGGCCGCAGCCCCACCAGCCGACTCGATGGCGCTGAAAACCTGGTCATGCGGCGTAGCCAGCACGACGACATCGCCGAACCGCGCGGCAGCGGCGTTGTCGCCATGCCGCTGAATCCCCAGTTCACCGGCGACCGCCGCCGCCTTGGCCACGTCACGCCCGCCGATGAACAAATCGTGTTTGCGATGCCATCGCGCGGCCAGTGCCTTGGTCATGTTGCCGTAACCGATGAACGCGACTTTCATGAACTGCTCCTTTGATCTGCGGATGCCACTCGGCCGAGCTCTGCGGCGGTCACAAAGGCCGATCGCATGCCGAGCCAAACGGCCAAGCGAGCCCAACTGCCAACCCATAGCGTAGGCAACGAAGCGGGGCGGTGTCGCCCTTGTGGTGATCGAACCGCCACCGGCAACAAAAACATCGCCGGCCGCGACATCAGCCGCGGCCGGCGACGGGAGGAACGAACAAGTCAGCTCTGTTTGCCCCGATGGGCATCAGCCGGTCTGCCTTGAGGGCATCCGGTTGCCGCTAGGGGAGGATGACCTTCATCCAGTCGGCCGTGTTGCCCGGGTTGGCAGGGTCGACCGGCGCGTGGATCAGCGACTGCTTGTGCACGCCGAAATCGTCGTCGTTGATCTGGGCGTTGATGTCGAGCCGTTTCGCGGCCACGAGGCTCCGCGCCAGCGACAGGCGATACCAGGTGACGCCGCCTTCGCGCCGGTCGATCCGCTCGACCTTGAGCTCGCCCTGACCAGCCGTGGCCGGTCGGAATACCTCGTTGCCCCGGGCGATCAGCGGCACTCCGCCCGCGGCTGGCAGGGCGATCCGCGTGAGGGTCTTGCCGTCGCTGAGTCGCAGCAGGGCCGCATCGCCCGCGTTGACTTTGTCTGCGCCCGCAGCGCGGTGGACGTCATCGGTCACGGCGATGACGACATAGAGTCGGTCGCGGTCTGCGCGGAGCCACATGGCCGCCGAGAGGTCGGCCTGGCCCTTCCACCACCGCGACGAATCGGGCTCTTTGGCAAACTCGTTGACGATGCCTCGGCTGTCGATGTCGAGCTCGGGCTCGACCGACGCCCACTCGGAGGCCGGGGCAGTCCAGGTGTGATCGGTCGGCGCCGCCACTACATGACGAGGCTTGATTACCGTGCTGCGCCGCGACAGGAGTGAATTGCCCTTGCGCAGTTCGAGGGTGACCGCATGGGCGGCGTTCTGGGCAGAGCTCTCGGCCTTGACCTCGTCGGGACCGGCCGCGAGCAGACGCCAGCCCTGCGAGCCCGACAACACCCTGACCACGATCAGGTTGGGGCCGGCCTTGACCGGCGCTTCAAACTGGTGCGACAGGATCGACTGCGCCCCGTTGTTGCCGCTGTCGAGTGTGCTGTAGACGCTCTTGCCGTTGACGAACCAGTTCATCCACCAGTCGGCGCTGGAGCCGATGCGGATTGTCCGGTCGCGGTCGACGTTGAGCGAGGCAAACGCCATCGCCTCGGCACGCTCGCGATATCCGCCTGAGAGCTCGGCGAGGTTGATGGTGTGGTCCTTGAGTCGAACGATCTGCGGCTTGTAGCTCTTGCCGCCAACCTCGATTTCGCTCGGGATCGAGGTGAACGACTCAGCCCGCACCGCATCGGCGGGCAGGTCGGTGAAGACCGTCCACCGCTGCGGCCACTCGACCGCGTCGGAGCGCTGCGCCATGCGCACGGGCACCTTGACCGCCTGCCGCCCGCGCGGCGAGACGTTGACCGCGATGTCGTTGCGAAGCACGGTCACGCCCGTCACCTCTCCGGCGACGGCGCGGAGTGTCCCGGAGACGGCGTTGTCGGTCTGGTTGACGACCTCGATCTCGATCACGTCATCCTGGCCCGGGGTGAGGTAGCTGACCGCCGCCACCTCGAGCGGCGAGGGCAGCGACGCCACCTTTGAAGGCCCGCTCGTGTGCCATGTGACGAAGACCGGGTCTTCGCTCACCGGCACCGTCACCAGCCCGTCGGCGGCGCCTTCGAGATCGCTGACGTTGCCGAACATGTCGACAAGCCTGGCGTCGCGCGCCACGCCCGGACGCTCGCTGAGCTGGATCGTGCGTGTGCCGGTGCCGCGACCGCCGTTCGCCCAGAGCACCAGCGCCCGCCCGCCTTCGTTGCCGGTTTGGTGGAAGAGGTATGCCTCGGCGTCCTGGCCGATGTCGAGCATGCGCTCGAAGCGGTGGCCGCGGAGCGTTTTGACCATCGTGCGATAGCTCAGCACGATCGGGCGCGGTTCGTGGACATTCTCGACATTGGTGTAATCGCCGTCGCCGCCCGAGATCTTGAGCCTGAACCAGTAAAACCCGGGCATGTTGACCGACTGGGCGTAGACCATCTTCTGAATCGCGGTCCTCGCCTGCACGCGGATCTGCATGGGCGTGCGCGCCGCCACGCCCGATTCGGTTTCGAAGTAGGGCTTGTCGGCCTTGCCCCACTTGGCCGCCTCGTCGCGAATGCGCTCGTATGCCATCCGCTCGGACTGCGCGCCGGGCCCGTGAGCGTGGAAGGCCCAGCCGTCGATCTTGTCGGCCGGCACCAGCTCGATGAATCGCCGTGCGCGGCGGTCGCCCTCGGCGCCGGCGAAACACAAGCCGCCGTTCATCACGATGCTGTCGGGGTCGTTCGCCTTGATCGTGTCATAGAGCCGGACGTGGATGGGGATGTATTCCTCGATGCTGCGATTCCAGAAGAACGTCAGATCGGGCTCGTTGCCCAACTCATAGAACTTGAGCCGGTCGCCGAACTGCCGCGAGATGTCGTCGGCCCGTTTGACAAGGTTGTCAATGTCTTCGGCGGTGGCCGCGTAGCCGGGGGTGAACATCATCCCCGTCCGCAGGTTGTATTTGTCGAGCCACTTAAACGCGGAGTGGAGGTGTTCGACGGTGGAATCGCCCTGGCCCGGCAGGCGCAGGATGTCGACACCCATGAAGTCCATCCACTGAAGCCATCGCTCGTCCTGGTCGGGCCCGCCGTGCCAGCCTTCGCCCGCGTCGAGCCCGTAGAGAAACTCGCCGTCCCTGGCTTTGCCGATCGGCGACTTCTCCGACACCATCAGGTTGACCTGCGTCTTAAGGAGATCGAGCTTGCCTTCGCGCCCCAGCTCGAGCGAGAGCGCATAGACGCCCTGTTTGAGGCCCGCGGCGTCAAACGCCACCGGCAGCTCGATCGCGCCGGGTGCGACGGTCGCCGATTCCATCCGCTCCCAGATCGGCGAGCCGAAGTCATCGAGCAGTCGCACACGATAATCCGCCTCGAGCGGCGTTCGGGCGAGGTTGCGCAGCTTGAGCTTGAATGTCTGTTTCTCGCCCGGCTCGAAGATGAACAGCTCACGTCCCGCGTCCATGCCGTCGAAGCGGAGCAGGCGCGTGTAATCGGGGTCGGTCTCCAGTCCATAGCCCCGGATGAAGATGCTGCGGAGCTGTCCGTCGCTGTTGCACGCGTTGTAGCGGAGGTCGACCTTGTCGGTCAGAAAACTGTTGCCCGAGTGGTCGTAGTCGGTCGAGGCGAACCGCGCGTTGTCGATCTGCGTCCGCATCGACTGCCAGCCCTCGTTGCGGCCCCAGCCCTCGGCGACGAGCCTGCTGCCCGAGACCGTGTCGGCCGCGAGATTGACCGGGGCGTCGGCGGTGTGGCGATAGTTGACCGTCACGTCCACCGCGGGCATCTGCCCGTCGCGGAAGCGCGGATCGGTGATCGTGAACAGGATCGATTTCCACCACGCGTCGGCCCCGTGGCTCGATCCGTCCTGCGCCGCCCAGACCCATTGCCGCACGCCGTCCACCTCGACCATCACCGGCGCGACGCCGGTGCGGTTGAACTCAATACCCCGCGCGATCGGCTCTTTGCCGAACACCACAAACAGGTCGTTCGGCCCCGCCACGACCACGGTCTGCTCATATGCGAGCACGCGCTTGTCGGGCGCGTCGGCGGCCGCGAAGCCGACGCGCACGCCATAGCCTGCGGTCTCCAGCTCACCCGCCTCGAAGGCATAGGTGAAGTCGGTCGTCTTCTGCGGATCGAGCGTTGCGTCGACGGTCTTCTCCGACAGCACTTTGCCGCGCCAGTCGACGAGCTCAAACTTCAGCTTTCCCTGCGCCGGTGCCTGGGCTTTGTTCTTGAGCGCGAATGTCAGCGTGTCGGTGCCGCCGGGCTCGACGACGAAGTCGCGGGCGCTGGTGACCTTCTCAACCTCAAGAAACCGCGACCAGTCGTCGACCCGGTCGGTCGGGTGTCCGACGACCTTCACGCTGCGCAGCAGGAAATCACCCGCCCAAGCGTTGATGCGGATGTCATAGCCGTCTGAGGGAAGGGTCTTCGGGTCGCTCTTGTGCTGCCGGGCGCCGAAGTGGGCGTCGTTGACGGTGGCCTTGAGCGTCTGCCACTGCCGCTGACCGCCCCAGCCGGCCGCCACGACGCGGCTGCCGCCCGCCGAGTCGATCACCAGCTCGACCTTGGTGTTGGCCTCGTGGAGGTATTCGACCTCGATGTCGACCACCGGCATCTTGCCGCCCTTGAACTGCGGGTCGGTCACCGTGATCAGGAACGACCGGGCCCACTCGTCGGCGTCCACCGAGTTGTGTCCCGATATCCACGAGGCTTTGCCCTCGAAATCGCGCGTTCCGATCTTCTCCCGGCGCAGCTTGAGCCCCTTCTCGACAGGCGGATTGCCCGCCTCGAGCACGATCGTCGGGCCCGCGGCGTCCTGCGCCGCGGCCCGCCCGGGCAGCGCGCCCCCGACGAGCACACTCATGACAACCAGCAGCGCACGCAGCACAAACCCATGGGGCATGATTGGTTCCTGTATCGGGTGCATTCAAAACAATCCGGCAACACATTTCGCGGGCGATCGACGTGTGGTCATCGATCACACGACACCGGCGCGAGGGGGTCGATCGCGCCGCGACAGACACCAGGGGCCCTCACTAGGGGCCCGGCGCCGGCTCGCGTTTCCACAGCCGGTCGTCCCAGACATACAGTCGGCCGGCGTCGACGCGATAGGTCAGATCCCGCGCCGGGATCGACTCGACGTGGCCGTCCATGAAGGCGAAGTTGGCGACGGGCGATGCGTCATTGCCGTGGCGAAACGCCGGCTTCATCACGCCCCAGTCGCAGAACCCGTCGGACAGCATGAACAGCTCAGACGACTTCTTCACTCCAACCTTGCCGGCCTTCTCCTGCCCCCACTGGATTCCATAGGGCCAGGTGATGTTCGAGATCGTGAACGGCAGGCGGTTGGCCAGGTTGTTGTGTGTCACGTGCCAGCCCCACGCGCCGTTGACCACGTACTGCGTAAACACCGGCTGGCTGCCCGCGGGCACGAAGTCGTTCTGCACATACCAGGCGTCGCCGCCGCGCATGCGGGCGATCGAGCCGAAGATCTGCCCGCCTTCGCGGGTGCGCATCATGAAATACTTGTCGTTGACCTGCGGCGGCTCGCCGACCCATTCGGCGCCGTTGGGGCACAGCAGCACGGCCGACGTGCGCGCCGTGGCCTGCCATCCTTCGGTGACGTGGAACGTGTCGACCCGGCCGGTCGTCGGCAGGAATTTGCCGTCCATCAGCAGGGCGTATGCCACGCCCTCGTAGCGCCAGTCGCCGCTGCTCTTGTGACGATAGCCCGGCGGCAACACGTCCTTGCCGCCCTGGCTGGCCGAGTAAGACAAAAACGCCATTGCCTGCTGGCGCAGGTTGGATGCGCACTGCACGACCTTGGCCGATTCCCGCGCCTTGTTGAGCGCGGGAAGCAGCATGGCGATCAGCACGGCGATCACCCCGATGACCACGAGCAATTCGACCAGCGTGAAGCCGGGGCGCCACCGGTGTGCGCCCTTCGCCCGGGCGCGACTGACCGACGCCGGGCCGCCGCCTTCCGCTGAAGCTGACATGAATGGTGCAAGCATGAGAACTCCTGTGCCGCCAGATGTGTCTACCGTCGATAGGGGTAGGTGATGACCGACCCGTCATTGAACAGGTAGTTGAGATTGCCGCCGGAAATAGACCACTGGCTGCGGGCGCGCCAGCGGGGCATGTGTGGGGCTGCGTTGGGAAGGGAAAGCTGGGTCCAGTCGGAGTTCGCCAGCGTCTGGGCAGCCTCGCCCATGATCGGGACACGCTTGCGCGACCAGACCGTCGAGATCGTCCGCCCGGGATAGGGCGTGTCAGAAAACCGCGTCACCCGGCCGTTGGCATAGATGCCCGTCCAGCGGTTGATCCGGTCGGGTTGGTTGGATGTGCCGTCATTGCCATACTCGATGGCGAGCCGGGCCGACACGCTCTCCCAGTTCCACCACGTGCCGTTGGTGCCGGGGCCGAGATAAAGGTATTCGCCGGCGTTCTGGTGCCCGACATCGACGAAATCGCCGCGCGACCACATCGGGTAGCCCGCATAGGCGATCTGCCACCCGCCCAGGCCGTTTTCCATCACCAGCGGGTCGTAGGGCCTCGACGGGTCCTTGACGTAGTTGAAGTTCCGCTGCTCCCACGCGACGGGGCAGAAACCGACTTCGGCAGTGCCCAGGTATCGCTGCCTGACCAGCATCGGCAGAAACTCGTGCCGCGTGACCTGCCCGGCCCACCACGGGTTCCAAGCGCGGCTGAACGAATCGCCCGGGTTGTATCCCGCGTCGATCCGCTCGGCCGGCGCGGGCGCGCCGGGATAGTTGTAATACGGATAGTCGCCTTGATCGCTGGCGTAGGTGTGCAGCATCAGGCCCATCTGCCGCAGGTTGCTCATGCACTGGGTCAGCACAGCCTGCTCGCGCACGCGCCGCAGCGCCGGAAGCAGCATGGCGATCAGCACCGCGATGATGGCGATCACCACCAGCAGCTCGACCAGCGTAAACCCGCGGCGAAGATGTGACTTGACGGTGGTGCGCATGGGTTAGCTCGCTGCGTCCTCGTGCAGGCCCTGGGTCACCAGCAGCCGGGGCTCGACGGCCCGGCACTGCGGCTGATCGGGCAGCCTTCCTTCGATCCTCGCCACCAGCAGCAGCGCCATCTCCCGCGCGATGGCGGCGTTGTTTTTGTCGACCGTGGCCGACGGAGGCGTCTTCTCCCACTGCCACTCGATCAGGTCACGGTAGGTGTTGTCGTAACCGACCACCTGCACGTCCACGCCCGGCGTCTTGCCCAGCAGCCGCAGCGCCGCCGATACCTGAAGTGCGTGCGGATCGGTCGCGGTCATCAGCGCGTCGGGCGCGTCGCCCCGGCTCATCGGGTCATACAAAAAGCCCAGCAGCACCCGCGCCAGGTTCTGAAAGTCGCTGGCGGTGTGGCTGTGTGTCCAGCTGAAGTCGCTGAGCTCGGGCGTGCGGATCGGCGGCGGCGCCTCGAGGCCGGCCTCGCTCATCGCCTGCAGATAGCCCGCCTCGCGCTGCTCCAGCCATCGCGGGGTCTTGTGCATGCGCCAGAAGCGGACGATCCGCTTGCAGCCCTTGCCGATCAGGTGGCGGGTCAGTTCGTATGAGCCGCGGTGATGATCCGAGTGGACGCGGTCAAAGCCGCTGTGCTCGGGCAGGTCGCCGTACACGACGCAGGGCGTTCCCGCCGACCGGCAGGCATCGAGCAGCTCGCGCCCGCGCGGCGTCGCCGCCACGCCATACATTACCATCAACCCCGCCGGCCGAAGCGCCGTCAATGCGTTGTTCGGGGTCTCACCAAAGCGGTCGGGGTGAACAGCCAGCACGCTGTACCCCTGTGCCTGAAACGCCTCGAGTGCCTCGAGCACGATCGCGGTATCCCAGCCCTGCGACAGGTGAAACGCCTTGGGGCGCAATTCGACATCGCTGACCAGCACGATCGTCCGCTTGAGCAGCGACACCGCCTGACCAGCCGACACTTCGCGCACGATCCGCGGCCGGCGCTCGCCCAGTTCCTCGATCAGCCCTTCACGCGCCAACTCGTCCAGGGCCCGGCGAACGGTCTTGCGATCGACCCGGAATCGGGTCGCCAGGGCCCGCTCCGACGGCAGCGGCTCCCCACGCACGACATCGCCCGAGCGGATGTAGGCGCGAAGCCCGCGGAGCACCTGCGTCCGCGGAGAAAGCTCCGGTGACGACAGATCAGCAAGCGGCATCGACGCGCTCAGCGAACTTGACAGGGTCGTTTCTGGCATACGCTGGACCAGCAAAGCGAGGTGATGGGACCAGAACGAAAGCATCTTACGTCTGGGCCGCTTCAATGGCAAGGCGGAATCGCGCCCGAGTCGCAAGAGCACCCAATTTCAGAGAGAAAAGTCACAAAAACGCCGCGATTTCATCTGGTCCTACTCTGGAGTATATCGGCACCCGTGCAAATATGTGGCAACCGGCGAAGTGCCCGTATAAACCCGCACATGCTTTTCAACCGTCGTTTGCTCTCTGTGTCACGGGGCTTCACGCTCGTCGAATTGCTGGTCGTGATCGGCATTATTGCGTTATTGCTGTCGATCCTGTTGCCCTCCCTCAACCGGGCCAGGGCGGCCGCCGAGCAGGTCAAGTGTGCGTCCAACCTGCGGCAATTGGCCACGGCGTTCGTCAGCTATGCCAATGACAACCGCGGCGCGATCATCCCCTCCTACACCA
The DNA here is from genome assembly GCA_964493365.1 of uncultured Tepidisphaeraceae bacterium. GTDB lineage: Bacteria > Planctomycetota > Phycisphaerae > Tepidisphaerales > Tepidisphaeraceae > CAZBOE01. The sequence goes on from CAZBOE010000077.1 coordinate 10,321, forward strand.
TGACCGGCACCGCCGGGGGCGCCGATGTGCCCCTCGAAGGGTGGGCTTCGATCCTTGACCGCGATGGCTACGTCAAAGGTGCGCAGCCAGACGACCCGTTCAGTGTGTTCATGTGTCCTACGGCCCGCGATCTTCCCGGGGTCGAGGCGGCGGGGCAGACCGGGTCTGATCCGGGTGCGCCCATGGGCTGGATGCGCTGGCCGTGCACACGCAACGGGGGCGGCTTCAGCGTGGTGAGCATCCCCGACCGCGGCTTCAACAAGACCCTCCGCGTGGGCTACTGGATCAACGCCGACAACCCCATCGGCAGCGATGTGAATTTCACCCCCGACCAGTATTACACCTCGTCCGTCGGCTTCGGCGGCGCGGCGGCCGGGGGCAAGACGATGAAGCACACCAAGCTCAGTCGCATCCGCAACGCCTCGCTCACCATCGCGCTGGCCGACGGGCTGTATGCCGGGCGGCAGCGCGACAACCGGATCGGCACGACCAACAGCCGAATCGGATATCGCCACCCCGGCTCGACCGCCAACGTCGCGTTTGCCGACGGGCATGTCGAGCCGATCGACGGCCGATCGTTTCCCCGCGCCGCGGGCGGGTCTGTGACCAAGGCGATGGCGGCCATGGATAACCTGGGCGGCAAGCCCACGGTCTACTCCGACCCCGAGCGCTTTCTGCAGTAGCGGGGCCCGTGCGGCAGCCGCGGTTGTCCATAGTGTCCGGGCGAGCGCCGGCCGACTCAGGGGCACTTGCCTCGTTTAGCAGGTCGTTCGCCGGTGTGCGGGCGGGTTGACCGGCGGGCGGCGGCTCGGCGATGGGCGCTCCGATCAGCGGGCTGGTGGCGAGCGGCGGGGGGGGAGGGGCGCTTTCGCCGGCGTGCCGCGGCGTGGCCGGGGTTTGGGCTGGGGTGGGTTTACCAGGTGGCTTCGACGATGCGTTTCATCTCCTCGAGGCCGATCAGCATCGACTCACGGGCCGTGAAGCCCTTGACGGGCTTGCCGCTGGCGTGGTCGATCCAAACGCCGACATCGGTCGGGTCGAGCAGGTGGCGGTAATCGACGGTCAGTTCCGAGTCGGCAGCGATGTCGACTCGGGCGATGAACATGCCGCAGAAGGCGAGCAGGTTGGGCTCGAAGCTGTGGTTGATGAACTCGCAGTCGAACAGGCCGGGGCTTTGACCGAAGTTGAACCACCTGCCGGCCCACCGGGTGCCGGTGCGGGTGATCAGGGGGTCGCCGCGGCGAAGGCCTTCGACATATTCATCTTCCGTGATGGGTCGGCCGCCTTCGGCGTAGAAGGTGACAATGGTTCCCCGCGCGACGGCATCGCGTGTCCACAGGCCCGTCCCGGCGCCCGGTGAGGGGCGACGCTCGGTGCGGATGAACATGCCGGGTGAATGTTGGTCGTTCATGAAGATTTCGTGAGCAAGGGGGAGCTGGAGGGCACGGGGCGATAGCTATTAACCACCGGTATTAGTTCGTCTTACATCAGAAACGGGGCGGTTGGTTCGGGTGGGTTGCCGACTGTCGAGTTAACCTGCGGCGAACTTTGCGTTTGCACGATACCACCGATTGGCAAATAATACCGATAAGAGGAGAACCCGGCAGGCCGGGCCCGGCGTCTGGGTCTGGCTGCGCGAGGACTGTGAGGTTGAGAGGAGATCTCTGTGAAGCGTAGCGCATTGAGTGCGCTGGCTACCGGCGCGATTGCCGCCGCTGCCAGCCTGATGTCCGGTTCGTCGTCGTCTGCCGCGATCATCCCGGTTGACCCGGTGGTCGCCCCGGCGGGCAGCAATTTCATGTGGACCTATGACACCTACCTGACGATTCTGTCGCAGGTCCAGACCGGCGATTATTTCATCATCTACGATTTCGGCGGTTATGTGGCCGGCTCGATCTTTACCCCGTCGGCTGCTTGGGTCGGTTCGACCTCGCTGGTGACGGCTCCGCCCCCGGGCGTGACGCTGCTCGAAGCCGACAATCCCGGGCTGACCAACCTGGTCTTCACCTACGTCGGTGCGCCGACGATCGTCAACCCGAGCTTCCTCGCCTCGGTCGGCCTCGGCCGATTCGGCGCGGTCTCGACCGGCGATAGCGCCCGGATCGACCTGGTTGCCTACAACAACCACGACAACAGCAACCCCGCCGGCTCGCCTGCGACGGGTCAGAACGCCGTGCAGGTTCCGTTCGGCGCGCCGATCCCCGAGCCGACGGCCGTCGCTGCCCTGGCGCTGCTCGCGCCCCTGGGCCTGCGTCGCCGCGGATGAGCGAATCGACGGCATGAGCAGGGCGCAGTTGATGCGTCCGGCCCATCTCGTCAGCGATGAGAACAAACGGGTGAGATTGCCGATCGGCGGTCTCACCCGTCTTGTTTTGTGCCGGTCTCGAGCCGATGCGCTGCGTGCCGGTTCGCGGCGCGGTAGGCTGTGTGGCTCGCCGACAGCGCCGCTGTCGTGCTGACCATCGTGGCCATTTTGTACCCATCGAGATTGATGCCCAGATCGAAGACAAACCGGGCAAGAGCGCGTCGCCCAGGCGGTGTGGGGGATGACGGTGCGGGGGTTGGCGGTGCAGGGGTTGACGGTGCTGGGGTTGGGGGCAAGGGAGCTGGCGCTGGGCAGGTCGACGCCGCGGCGGTCGATCTGCCGGATGTCGATGCCGCGGATGTCGATGCCCCGGAAGTTGCTGCGTCGGCGGGCGCTGCGGCAAACGCTAAGGCGGCCGACGGGCGCGAGACGGCTTCGCCCGTCTTGCCCGCGCTCGATCCGCGATTGCTGGGCGTTCACCGCACGATGCCTGACCGCGATGTGCCGTATGTGCCCACGGACGACAAGGTCGTCGCGGCCATGCTCAACCTCGCCCGCGTCCGCGAGGGTGATGTCGTCTACGACCTGGGCTGCGGCGACGGGCGCATCTGCATCGCGGCCGCCCGCATGGGGG
>CAZBOE010000077.1:13278-18788 GCA_964493365.1 uncultured Tepidisphaeraceae bacterium
CGAGTGCATCGACAATGCCACGCGCGCGGGCGTGCGCGACCGCGTGAAGTTCATCCGCGCCAGCTTCTTCGACATCGACGTCTCGCCGGCGTCGGTGGTGATGATGTACCTGCTGCCGCGCGTCAACGTAAAGCTGCGGCCCAAGCTGCTCTTTGAGCTCAAGCCGGGCTCGCGGATCGTGTGCAACTATTTCGAGATCGGAGACTGGCAGCCCGACGAAAAGCTGACCTTCAAGTGGCGTCCGCTGATGAAGTATGTCGTGCCCGCGTGGGTCGCGGGCGAGTTTCACGGCGTGCTCAACCTGCCCGGCGACCATCGGCGGTTTAAGCTCGATCTCAAGCGGCGGTATCAGCAGCTGTTTGGGACAGTGAGCGTCGGGCAGCGGCGCTATCCGATCCTGGCCGGCAAGCTCGCGGGGCATGAGGTGAGCTTTGCGATTCCTGACGATCGGCCGGGCGCGAAAGGGCCTTTGCTGGAGATGCGGGGGGTGTTTGATCCGCAGCGCCAGTCGCTTCGCGGGACGTGCTATCCGCAGGTGCCGGATGCCGGCGCAGACCCGTCGATTTACACCTGGGCCGCCTGGCGCGGCGAGCATGTGTCAGCCGGCGATCTGCCGGGCAGCGGTTTGATGACCGCGACGACCGACACCAGACCGACCGACGCCAGCCCGAACGACACCAGACCGATGGGCCAGGCCTGACCGGCCGGCCACTCCCGCGGCGGGCTGACGCTTCACACGCTCGCATGGCCGCGACGGTGACCCCCCCCTCGGCCTTATCACCACCGGCTCGCCCGGCATGGACTCGGCAGATCGCGCGGGCCTAGGGTGCGGGCATCAACCATCGATCAAGAAAGATGGCGACGGCGTTGTAGCAGCCGTGGATGGCGGTCGCGGCGATGAGCATGGGCAGCGCCCCTTCAAGCGACGGGGGTTCGCTATCGCGCATGGTCTGTCGGTGCACGCGAAGCAGCCCCAGGCCCGCGATGGTGGAACATCCGGTGTGCAACGCGACGCAGACCGTCCAGCGCCACGCCCACAGCGTGGCCGAGCGTCGGGGAAATAGACGAAAAGGTAGAGAAGGTTTTCGATGATCGAAAAGCTGAGGCCGCCCAGAAAGGCGCAGAGCAGGATCTGTCGTCCGTCGCGGAACAGGAACGGACGCCGTTCGAGCAAGACCGCGGGCAGGCCGACCTTCATCACCTCTTCGATCAGCGGGGCGAACAGGACCAGCGCGAGGATCTGAAAGGGCGTCGCGCCCATGTTCCAGAACGCGCCCAGGATCGCCCACGGCCCGGCCGACAGCGACAGGAGCAGCGTGATCGCCCAACTCTTTTGCAGCGAGGTTCGTGCGATGCCTTCACGGAGATAGAGCGCATAGGGCCGCTCGGCGGGCGCAGCGGCATGGTCGGCGGCGGCCGGCTCGTGCCAGACGCTCTGCGCCGGCGCGTGGTGGTCGAAATAGCCATGGGTGCTGCCCGACAGCGCCGGCTCGGCGGATGTGCCGTGCAGGGCCGCGTTATGTGGATCGGGCGTCGTCGGCAGCGCATACGGCAACGCGGCGCTGCCTGATGACTCAAGGGTGCCCGAGCCCTCTAGGGTGCCTGATCCCTCAAGGGCGCCTGATCCCTCAAGGGCGCCTGATGTCTCGCCAGCGCCTGTCGAGCGGGGATCAGCCCGGTTAGGGGTCGGCGGTGTGCTGATCGGCTGTGCGGGTGGCTTGGGTTTCCGGGCGGGCACGGCGGGCGGCAAGCTCGTCGGGCCGTGAAGGTGCGGCTCGGCGTGAATGCTGTGTGGATCGGAGGAATCGCGCCGCATGGAGCCCCGTGATCGGGCGTGCCGCGCGGGGCGGCGACGCGGTTGGATGATCAGCGACGACGCCGGTAGGCGGTGCCGGTCGCGAGCACCGCGATCGAGACCAGCCCCTGCTGTCTTTGGGTCGAGGCGACGAGATCGGCGGTGTCGAGCCTGACATTGCAGACCGCGTCATATCCTGCGGCGCGGGCCGACTCGATCATCCGCAGGCATGCCTCGCGGCGAGCGCGGCGGGCGAGCAACTCGTAGCCGCCCATGCGTCCGCCGACGATCTTGACCAGTTGTCCGAGCATGACGCGGAGGTAGTCGGCGCCCATGACGGCTTCGCCGGTGACGATGGTGCTGGGGGTGGTGCCGTCGCCGCCGGGGAAGCCGCGGAGGTCGGTGACGAGCACGTCGGCGGCCGCGGCTTCGCGTTCGGTGAGCTGGCGGAGGTGGCGATTTTCGAGCAGCCGGCCGACGGTGAGGCCGAAGGCGATCAGCGCGAGCGGCACGCCGATCTGAAGGGCGAGTTCGATGGTCGAAACCGCATCCATAGTGTCATCCGATGGGCAGAGGTGTTATCCGGTGGGGGCCGCGACGCCAGCGAAAGGCAAGCCGACGCCGTGCCGACTGAGGTCAAACCCCGACAGGCTGGGCGGCGACTGCGGCCGGGAGCGGTGGCGCTTCGATGGGCCGAACGATGACCGCAGTGCCATAGGCATACATCTCGGCGGCCCCTGAAGTGACCGCGGCGGTGGAGAAGCGCACGTTGACCACGGCATTGGCGCCCAGTTCCTGAGCCTGCCCGAGCATTCGCGCCATCGCCTCGCGGCTAAGGTTTGTCGGCGTCGTCCATGCCTGTGCCCGCCTTGGCAAGGGACGGGCCCTACGAGTGACGAGCGCTCCAACTGACGGGCCCTCCAAGTGACGGCCCGGATTGGCTCGGAAAGCCGCGACGGGCCGGCAACGCTCGGTGGGGCGGAGGCGCGGGATGTTTGCATCGCGTAAAGCGCATTCGCACAATGCAGGACTGATGACCAGCGGCACCGCGCCAAACCCTGCTAAGGCCAAGAAATGGCTCATGTTTGCCCTTCGCTGGGGCGTCGCGCTGGCGGGCATCGCCTGGGTGGTCGCGAACCTCACGCTGCATGACAAGGTGATCCTGCTCGATCCGGTCACGCAGTTGCCCATGCCGGCCACCGTGCTCGAGCCTGTCGACGACCGGGCTGACACATTCACGATCGAACACCCGCAGACCGGCGAGATGCAGGTTGTGTCTGCGGCGGACCTTGTGACCGGGCCCGAGCCGGGGCGATCAACCGTCAGCCTCAAGGCCGACGCAGGCGGCGGCACACGAAAAATTCTGGCGCTCGATCCGGTCAGCCGGTTCGACGATGACCCGCGGGTGGCGCGTGTATTGGTTGAGAATGTCGCCGGCGACGGAGGCCAGTGGGTCACGCCGGACCAGGTGGTGGGCGGCTATGCCGAGGTGGAGGTGCCCGTGCTCAAGTATGAGACCGGGCTGATCCACATGGTGAAAACGGCCGAGCCGTCGCGGCTGGCGCTGGCGGTGGGAATCTTTCCCGCGGCACTGATCATCACCGGCTTGCGGTGGAACCTGTTGCTGAGGCTGCTGGGCATCGACATTTCGGTCGGCCGCACCATGGTGCTCAACATGGTGGGGGCGTTTTACAACACGTTTATTCCGGGCACCACGGGCGGCGATGTGCTCAAGGCGTATTACGCCGCGCGGAACACGCCCCACCGGACCCGCGCCGTGCTCAGCGTCATCATCGACCGGGGCATCGGGCTGATGGCGCTGATCATCATGGGCGGCATCTGCGCGGCGCTGCAGCCGCAGATTCCGCAGACCCGGATGGTGGCGATCGGCGCTGCGGTGATCGTGGGCTGTGTGACGCTGGGCGCGATCGTCTTTTATGTGCCGCTGCTTCGACGCCTGACGGGGTTGAGCACGGTGATCCGGATTTTGCCCCTGCAGGCGAAGGTGCAGAAGGCGGTGACGGGCCTGGAGATGCTCGGGCGACGGCCGCTGCTGATGCTGCTGGCGCTGGTGATGACGTTCCCCGTGCATGCGACCGTCGTGCTTTCTGCGATGTTTGCCGGGATGGCGTTCGATCTGCCGATCGACTGGACGTACTACTGGGTGGTCGTGCCCACGGTGGTGTTGGTCGGGTCGATCCCGATCAGCCCGCAGGGCGCGGGGGTGATGGAGCTGTTCGCCTTCCTGCTGCTGAGGCCGCAGGGCGTCAATGTGGGTGAGGTGCTCGCGCTGACGATGAGCATCCGGCTCGTGCAGATCGTGTGGAACCTGCTGTCGGGGATCCTGGTCTTCCGGGGCGGCTACACGCCCAAGGCGAATGAAGTCAACCTCGACGACGACATCGCCTATCCGACGTCTGTCGCGGTGGGCAAATAGGCCGACCCGCGGCGCGACTCACGAGCGGATGTATTCCTTAAACCGCATCTTGAATTCGTCGAGCGAGCCGACGCCCGCCGGCAGAGAAGCTTCTTCGGGCAACATCACCGGAATGCCGTCGCGAATCGGATAGCGCAGCCCTCCCACCTCGGCGACGAGAAACCCATCGGCCCGCTTGAGCCGGCTGCGGGTGAGCGGGCAGCGCAGCAGGTCGACCAGGACGGGATCAAGCTCGTTGCTGCCATTGCCCCCCGCAGATGCGGGGTCTTGGGTGGTAGCCTGGGCGGGGGGCGAAGGGTGATCTTGGCTCATGGTCATCCGAAGTTAGCGGTCGGGCGATGACGGTCAACGTCTGATTTCCGGGCAAGCCGACGCCGCGCGGCGGTCAGGATGCCGCGGCGAGCGCGAGCAGCGTGTCGGCCAGCAGCACCGATGTCATGACATCGAGCCGGCTGCCGTAGTGCATCGATGTGCTGTGGAGCAGCCCGTCGGCGAGGTGTCGGCCCTGAGCATGGGTGGCAAAAGCCAACAGGCCCCAGGGCTGGTTGGTCGCGTGGTCGGGCTGGGTTTCGTTGAGGTGGAAACGAACCGCGCGGTCGATCGCCTGGTGGACCGCAGAACTGCCCGGGCCGGCATGGTCGATGGCCGCCAGCGCATGGACGAGGACAAGCTCGTCATACCAGTAGAGCTCGGGGCTCTCGTCGACCGACGCATGGATCAGCGCGCCCGACGGCTTTTGTGCGCTCAGGGCTTTGGAGACCAGGTCATCGCAACCGGGTGACGCGGGCAGACCCGACGCCCTGACCGCGGCGGCCAGCCAGGCGGCGGCAGTGAACTGTGTCGCGGTGATGTCCGGGGTGATCGCGAGCCGGCCGATCGAGTTATCGACGGCGGCGCCGAAAGCGTGAAGCGGGGCGTCATCGACACCCGACAGGCGCGCCGCGCGGGCGGCGGCGTAACACAGCATCGGGCGATACAGCGGCAGACGTCGGCCGGTCGAGTCCCGGATGGGGTGCGAAGCACTGGGCATCCCATCGGGCGAATGGGCCGCCGAGGCTGCGGGCGACGACGCGGGCGGGTGGGATTCGAGGCGCGTCAGGTCGGCGAGCAGTCGTGCGGCGCGCCGTGTCAACTCGGGCGGGTCGACTCGAGCCAGGGCGACATCGACCAGCAGCAGCGCGTCGTCGAAGCACGGGGAGGCGTCTGCGCGAGAGGCCGGCGCGCCCTGGAGCATCGACCGAATGATCGTGGCATCGCGGCGGTGGGTCTCGGCTTCAC
>CAZBOE010000078.1:0-7605 GCA_964493365.1 uncultured Tepidisphaeraceae bacterium
ACCCGACGCTGCGTCGGGCCGCGGAGGGGGATCTGGCTCGGCCGGTCGGCGCCGATGCGCTGGCGGCCGCCGACGCGTGGTGGGAGGCCGCCGAATCGCGCCCCATGCATGAGGCCCGGCTGCTCCAGCGGCGTGCCCGTCGGCTGTATGAAACCGCCCGGGCCGCTCTCGACCCTGACACCGCCTTTGCCGAGATCGCGCGGGTGGATGCACGGATTGCGCAGGTGATCAACACGCTTCACGCCGGCGGGCCCATCCTCGCGGCCGACGAGGCTGCCGTCCGCGCCGCGCTGGGCGACGCAAAATGGGCGGCGCTGCAGGAGGTGGGCCTGGGCGCCTTCACCGTCCGCACCGACAACCCCGATCTGAAGAACCATCAGTCTGTGCTGACCCTCGCGACCGATGCCCCCGATCTGCCGGAGGACCTGCCTCTGCAATATCGCCTGCGACTGCTGTGTGATTCGTCGGCCGGGGCGCGGGTGCTCGAACGGACGGGAAAGGTCAACCCCGACGGCGAGGCTCGCCGCGCGCGGCTGACCGGGCCGCCGAATCAGCAGGTCCGCTCGCTCGGCGGCTCGCACATCCCGGTCAACGCGTGGGTGCAGGTTACTTGCGGCCCCACAGTGGTTTATGAATCGGTGTGGAAGCTCCCCGTCGCCGGCCCGTGGTGGCTCGACGACCGCCTCGTCGAGCCGACGCGATGACCCGCCCCGCCGCGATGCCCGCCGCGAGCGCGGTGCCAATCCGCCAACTGGAGCAATCGGCAGCCCGGCCTGATCAAACCGCGCGTCGAACCGCGCCAAGGTGAGCCCCCAGGCCGGTCAATCTGCGACATGGGGGTTGCGCGGCGCGGTATTGATCGCGGTGTCGGGCCGGGCGAAGACGTCGGGATTTTCTGCGGCTGAGGGCCGATCGCAGCGACTGGTTGATGGGGCGTTTGCGACCGTATGACGGGGACCTGTGGCGTGGTGTCGCTTGTCGGCATCGTTCGGCGGGACTAGGATGGAGATTCTTGGCGGTCGGCAACGTTGCCGACTGACCATGTATGTCGACATCAGGAGTGTGTGTGGCGAAATCGGAGCCGATCGAAGTCGAGGGTGTGGTCACGACGGCGTTGCCCAACGCCATGTTCAAGCTCAGGCTGGACAACTCGGACAAAGAAATTCTCGGCATCGTCTCGGGAAAGATGCGCAAGCACTTCATCCGCATTCTCCCCGGCGACCGCGTGCGGGTCGAACTCTCGCCTTATGACCTCACCCGCGGCCGGATCGTTTTCCGCCAGAAGTAATTCCTGCAGAATTATTTCCGGCGAAAGCCGCGCGGGCGTCATGCCGGCGCGGGCGTCAGGCCTGCTTTGCCTCCCCGGGCCCGACAGGGTTCAACCAAGTCACGTTGCCCGCCTGCTGCTTCTCTTGCTGAAAAAATCCCTCGGTCTCGGGGTCGGTCCGGCCGGCTTTTGCTCCCCTCTGCGCTATGCCGGACGGCGCAGGGACTGGGCAACGACTGGGCAGGGACTGGGCGCCGGGGCGTTGTCTTTTGTCGCATCTATTCATCCGAATCCCTCAATTGGCTGGACGCCCTCCGATCTTTTGATGTAATGCTCACACATCGGCGGCGTGGCAGGCCTGTTGCATGAAGTTCGGCCGACCGGCAATACTCGATCGCCCGCCGTGTTGGCTGGTCTGGCTGGCTCGGCTTTGACCTGCCTGTTGAAGCTGTTTGGAAATGGCAGTGTCAGCCGCCTGGGTTTATTCCTGTTTGGAGACGAACGTTGACTTATCCTACCGTCGCCCCGCTGGTTCCGTCGCTCACCCCTACTGAAGACGCGGCCGAAGTTGTCCGACACAACATCGACATCGAACACGATGTCGATCACACGCCCACCGAATCCGATCACCTCGAGCCGATTTCGCTGACGACCAAGGTCGTCAATCTGATCGCCATCGTGCTGCCGTTCGCCGGGTTTCTGGCGGCGGTGATCCTGCTGTGGGGCCGCGGGTTCGGCTGGGTCTACCTCGGGCTGCTGGCCGCGATGTATCTGGTGACGGTCTTTGGTGTTACGATCGGTTTCCACCGCTTCTACACGCACCGGTCGTTTAAGACCAACCGGGTCGTGCAGGCGATCCTGGGCATCTCCGGGTCGATGGCGGTGCAGGGCCCGGTGCTCCGCTGGGTGGCGACTCACCGCTGCCACCACCAGCATTCCGACCGCCCCGGCGACCCCCACTCGCCCCATGACCACGAACACGGCGAAGGCGTCATCGGCACCCTCAAGGGCCTGCTCCATGCCCATATGGGCTGGCTGCTGATGGGCCTGCCCAAGAACCTCAACCGCTATATCCCCGACTTCAACAACGACCGCCTGACCCACTTCATCAGCAACACCTTTGTGCTCTGGGTGGCGATCGGCCTGCTCATCCCGGCCGTCATCGGCGGACTGGTCACCATGAGCTGGACCGGCGCCCTGCTGGGCTTCCTCTGGGGCGGCCTGGCCCGCGTGTTCCTCGTCCACCATGTGACCTGGAGCATCAACTCGGTCTGCCACATCTGGGGCAGCAGGCCCTTCAAGAGTCACGACCACAGCCGAAACAACCTGCTCTTCGGCTTCCTCGCGCTGGGCGAAGGCTGGCACAACAATCACCACGCCTTCCCCGCCTCGGCCCGCCACGGGCTGTTCTGGTGGCAGTTCGACGCGAGCTACATGATCATCCGCATGATGTCGTGGGTGGGCCTCGTGTGGGACATCAAGACCCCCGCCCCCGCACGCATGGCCGCCAAGATGACCAAGCAGGCTTAAGAGCCGGGCTTGGCCGGTGGACACGGTCGGCTGGTGATGGGTTGATCTCGCGGACGACGCGGCCCCGGCGTCATCGCGTGCCCGGTCCATCCGCATGCGGGTCTGATCTCGCCGCCCGACTTCTGGCGTGAATACGTTCGCCGGCGTGGACCGGTCGGGGCTATTGCGCAGCCTGATCGAAGAGGTCGGCCACATCGACTTCGAAGCCAGGCACCACCGCCGATCGCGCGATCTGCCCCCGCAACGCCTGCTGGGTCAGCCTGTAGCCATCGGCGTCGAGGGTGAGCACGCGAATCTCACCTCGCTGAGGGTCGACGATCCAGTATTCCGGAACGCCCAGCGCAGCATAGTCGGCCGGTTTGATCTGGTAGTCACGCTCGCCGCCTTCTTCGCTGACGATCTCGATGACCAGGTCAGCCCAATCCCACCACTCATTGCGATGCCGATCGAGGCTTGAGGGCAGCAGGTAGGCCACATCCGGCTCGCGCCACCGCGCGGGCCCGATCTTGAGCTTGAACGGCGCTTGGACGGCGCGGCCGCTGCTCCCGTCGATCCGTAGTTGCCTGAGCATGACCCAGAGCATCCCCGCGATCATCTGGTGGAGATATGTCGGCATGGGCAGCAGTTCGATGACGCCTTGGGTGTATTCAACGAGTCGGTTGGTCTTGAGTTGCAGGTAGTCGGCTTCGCTGAACGACCCTTGCTGGGGAAACAGGTCGAGCAGTTCCCAGATCGGCTCGCCCGGGCGGCTGGGGCGGTCGGGGATGACCAGGGTGTTGGTCGTGGTGCTGGACGTCGTGGTGTCGGACATCGCCGCATATTCTACCTTCCGCCTGCCCACAGGGCATCGAAAACCCGGGGCTGCACGGGAAACAGCCTCGCGGGGAGAACCGGGCCAGAGACAACCTGCCCGCGGGGAACAAGGGGGAAACGGAACGGGGAAACGGCGAAACGGGGAAGCGGGGACGTGGGAACTCGGGACATGGGAACTGGGGACGTCGGGCGCAACACGGGCGGTGCGGAACACGGGCGGGGATCACCAGCAGGCGGGCAACCAGCCCGTGCGAAACGCCCCGGTGATGGATTGCCGTGACGGAGCAGCAAACGTGAACAGGCCGCGGGGGTGGGTCCCGCGGCCTGTGTGGTGGGTCAATGGATGTCGGAGCGCCCGCTTACCCGCGGACGCCCATCAGCACTTCCATCGTGAGCTGGTCGAGCTTTTCGTAAGGCAGCGCCGCGCTGGCGAGCACGGTGCGGTCGAGCTCGGCGGCCAGCAGCTTCTTGGCGTTGCCGCTCGAATACTTCTTGGTCAGCTTGGAGATCAGCGGGTCGCCCGTGTTGATCTCCTTGAGCAGGCCCTGGATCTCGGGGTCTTTGTTCCAGCGCTCGGCCTTGTCCTTGAGGATCATGTAGGTGCGCATGCTGCCGCGGGCGAATTCCTTCACGTCGTTGTAGTCGCTCTGGCGGTAGGCGTGAGAGTCGAAGTGACGCGGCGCGTTGTACTTGCTGTCTTCGAGCAGCTTGACCAGGAAGAACGCGTGCTTGAGGTTGGCGCTGCCGAAGCGGAAATCCTGGTCGTAGCGGCCGAACTCCTGGTCGTTGAGGTCGATGTGGAACAGCTTGCCCGCCTCGATGGCCGCGGCGACCTGGTGGACAAAGTTAAGCCCGGCCATGTGCTCGTGGGCCACCTCGGGGTTGACGCCGCACATCTCGGGGTGGTCGAGCGTGGGGATCAGCGCGAGATAGCTGCCGGTGACGGCGAAATAGATGTGCCCGCGCGGTTCGTTGGGCTTGGCCTCGAAGGCGAACTTGTATCCATAGCCCTGCTCGATGCTGTATTCGCACAGGAAGTTGATCGCCTCGCGGAAGCGCTTGATCGCCTCGACCGGGTTCTTGGTGGCATCCGATTCGACGCCCTCGCGGCCGCCCCAGAAGACATAGATCTTGGCGCCCATCTCGGCGCCCAGGTCCATGGCGCGCATGGTCTTCTGGATCGCGTAGGCGCGGATGCGGGCGTTGTTGCTGGTGAACGCGCCGTCTTTGAAGACCGGGTCGGAGAAGAGGTTGGTGGTCGCCATGGGGACGACCAGCCCGTTGTCTTTGAGGGCCTTTTTGAAGTCCTTCTTGATCTGGTCGGCCTGGGCGGGGGCGGCGTCGATCGGGATCAGGTCGTTGTCGTGGAAGTTGACGCCGTAGACGCCGCCGACGCTGCCGAGCAGGTCGACGATCTGGGCGGGGTTGAGCGGCTCGCGGGTGGGCCCGCCGAAGGGATCTCGGCCGATGTTGCCGACGGTCCAAAGACCGAAGGTGAACTTCAATTTCTTATCCGGGTCGTAGGCGCCCATGTGACGATCCTTCCTGCAGGTCAGGCGGTGTGGCCGATCGGACGGCGGCGGGAACCAACCCACCGGCTCGCCTGATGGCCAATCGATTTGCCGAGTGGGGGGGAGTGTCCGGCGCGGGGGCGGGCGGGTCAAGGCGACCGCGCAGACGTGGATAAAACTGCGGCACTGCGTCGCACGCGGCGGGGTGCCGCAGTGTATCGCCTATCGGATCGGCCGAAGAAGTTTAGGTTGAGAAGCAGTCACATCCGGTCGGCACAACGAGGCCCGGGCCGCCGGACGGAGGGTAACCCCCGGGCCGATCTCGAAGGGAATGTCCATGTTCGGTATCACGTCCAGGCTGACCGGCGTTCTGTCGGCGGCCGCCACCAGCGCGATCCTGCTCGCCGCCTCCACCGCCTCGGCGCAGCAGAGCACGTTTGTCCTCTTCGGCGATCAGTCGCCCGACGCGCCCGAGCTTCGCTCGCCCGAGCGATATGCCCACCCGATCACCTCGCCCTACTTCCATGAAGACTCGTCGGTCACCACCGACCTTCGGCTGCACTTCCTCTATCACGACTTCCCCTCCGCGGGCGTGATCAACGGCGGCAGCGCCAAGGTGGCGGCGGCGCAAGTCCGCGTGGCGATCACCGACCGGCTGCAGCTCGTGGCCTATAAGGACGGCTACACCGATTTCGACGCGGGCCTGACCGACGAATCGGGCTGGAACGACGTGGCCGCGGGGCTCAAGTTCGCCGTCATCAACGACTGGAAAAGCCAGTTCGCGCTGGCCGTGGGCGCGGGATATGAGTTCCCGTGGGGCGACGACGACGTGCTTCACAACAGCGACGAGCTCCGCCTGTGGGTCAGCGCCAACAAGGGTTTTGGCAAGCTGCACTTCGGCGGCACCTTCAACTACTTCTTCGCCCTGGGCGACGACACCGACTCGCCCCTGAGCGACAGCGACTATTTCAGCTGGCACCTGCACGTCGACTACTGGGTGTGCGAATGGTTCAGCCCGGTGATCGAGTTCAACGGCTATCACCTGGTCGACCGCAACAACGAGATCGTGCCGTTCTCGGGCATCGACGTGACGAGCCTGGGCGGCGGCGGCGACGTGATCACCTATGCCGTCGGCGCCGAAGTCCGCCCGATGGACCGCCTGCAGATCCGCGGCGCCGTCGAACTGCCCCTGACCGACGACGACGACGACCTCTATGGCTATCGCCTGACCTTCTCGGCGATCTGGTCGTTCTGAACCGTCCGACAAACAAAGGCCGCCGGCGCAGCGGAGAGGCGCCGGCGGCGACAGCGCAACGCTCCTGACCACGCCGCGCCGGCAACCCCACCGGCGCGGCGTTACTTGCTTACGGCGTCGAACACAACGGACTATGGGCGGCGCAAGGCGGTAACATTCGCGGGCATGGACGATACGCAGCGGCTCAAGAGGATTATGGAGAGCTTGCGCCGGATGAGACAATTCGGCGTGTTCTTCGCAGTTTGTTGTTTCCTCTACGCACTGCTTGCCATTGGGGCTGGGGCGGCCGCCGTATACACTAACTGGCAGATCTGGTCTCAAGTGGGTGCCTCCGTGCCTGCTTATTGGTTCCTCGCGGTCGGGGCTTCAGCTGGAATCTGCTTCTCGTTTGGTGTCACTTCCATCATTGGCGGGTTGACCGTGCTGGCAGAGAGGAATCGTGCACGGGTCCTCCTCGCGTGCATTGAACCCGCTCCAGCCGCGGAGCCACGAGCCTTCGAAGTGGTCCGGGGCGCCACGGACGATCAACCGCGGCAGCATTATCCGGTGGAGGACGTGCCCGGCCGGGACGGCGATGCCTTGGAACCATTCGTCGAGCGGGAGCGCAGTGCACGTCGGCTGGCCGGGTGGGCGGCGCCACTGGTGATCACGAGTGGCCTGCTTGCGGTGGTGTGCGCGATCGCCCTCGAGGTTGGCGCTGGGTATCAGGCGATCGCTCTGTACAAGCACGTTGCCGGCTCGTCGCAGCAGGCTCCATCGACATGGGTGGATGTGTTCCTGTCGGGCATCGGTTCGGGGCGATTGATGGGCGCGCTGTGGGCGTGGGGGGCGCTGGCGGCGGTTTGTGGGGCGGGGCTGGTCTGGCGATATCGCCTGGCCCGCAGGGCCCTTGAGACGCTTGAGCGGGACCGGGGCGGTGGGCTTCGCGGTACTACGCCGGCCGCCGTCGGCGCTGGAGAATCGGACGTTTCTTAGCGGTGAACAGCAGTGCAACATTCAGAGAGTGCCGGAGGAATAATGTCCGGCGTCGGCCGTTGAGTGTGTGTCGGGCCTGAGGGACCGGGTCGTCGCGAGGCGCTCGGAACGGGCCTGCCGGTGAGAGGCGATGGGCAGCGGTCTGCTGCCGGTCGGTTTGGGGTGTTTTCGGTGTTCCAGTTCAACGTCCGATTTTCGGAGTCACTCCGAAGGAGATCTGCCATGCGCACCGCCGTCCGAACCCGCCAGGCCGC
>CAZBOE010000078.1:7625-8690 GCA_964493365.1 uncultured Tepidisphaeraceae bacterium
CGAAGCGATGGAGCCGCGCCGGCTTCTGTCGGCCACCCTCTCCGACAAGGGCCTGCTCATGATCATGGGCGAAAAATCAGCATCCAATGCGATTGTCGTAGACACCGTGACCGACGCCGCCTCGGGCACGACGCAGCTCTCGGTCGACGTCAATGGCACGGTCAGCACGTTTGACCTGGCGCTGGTGAAGAAGATCTTCGTGCGCGGGGGCACGCTCGACGACATGATCACCTTTAACGAGTCGGGCGGAGCGATGACCGTCAAGACGCTGGTTCACGGACACGCCGGCAACGACACCATCACCACCGCCTCGGGCGACGACCGCGTGCTCGGCGGCGCGGGCGATGACGTGATCAACACCGGCGCCGGCAACGACCTCGTCCGCGGCGACGCGGGCAACGACACCCTCGGCGGCGGCATCGGCAACGACCGCCTGCACGGCGGCCTGGGCAATGACAACCTCCTGGGCGGCGACGGCGATGACATCCTCGCCGGCGGCCGCGGCGACGACATCCAGGACGGCGGCATCGGCAACGATCGCCTCTGGGGCCTGGCGGGCACGAACACGCTGATCGGCGGCGAGGGCGCCGACGTGTTCTATACCAGCCGCGCCACCACGGTCAGCGACGCCACCGACGAAGACACGATCTACCAGCGCGGGACCGAACCGACCGACCCGCCAGCGTCGCTCTTCTCGACGGCGGCGATCCGCTGAGGCGGCTTCGTCCGACTGCCATAGTCACTCCGGCCCGGGTCGCCACGGTGGTGCGGCCCGGGCTTCCTTCGTTTTCCGCCCCGCCCGGTTGGCACCATTGTTGCAACGCGCAGCGCGCACAGTTCGATGCCACAGCGCCGCAGCAAAGGAATCGGCCATGACTCATGACAGCGGAATGAACCGCACGACCGCCACGGGCACGGGCTTTCGGGGCGGCGACTCCAATGCCATCTCGAGCCGGCTCAACAGCCTCCTGCGCGGCGAGATCAGCGCCACCGAAACCTATCGACAGGCGCTCGACAAGCTCGACGACAGCACACGCAACGGCGACGCCATCGGCCTGCTCCGCG
>CAZBOE010000078.1:8700-15655 GCA_964493365.1 uncultured Tepidisphaeraceae bacterium
CAGGAACACGCGCGGGCGGCACAGGCCCTGCGCGACCGCATCCGTGAACTGGGCGGCGAACCCTCGGACTCGTCAGGGGCATGGGGCGTCTGGGCCAACCTGACCCAGGCGACCAGCAACCTCTTCGGCGACGCGTCGGCGCTCAAGTCGCTCAAGGAAGGCGAGGAGCACGGCCTCAAAGACTATCGCGACAGCGCAGACAACGTCGATGCCGTCTCGCATGACCTGATCACAAACCAGCTCATCCCGGCGCAGGAGCGCCACATCAACACGCTCGATGCGCTGATCGCCAAGGCGCGCAGCGCCTGAGCGGCCGCGGGGGATTGCGTGACAAACAAAAAGCGAGGGACCCCGGCCGCGGTCGATCATCACGCGACCGCGATCCGGGCCCTTTCGTACATTCGGGCCGCGCCGATCGTGGCGTCGCCGGTGTGGTGGCGTCGCCGGAGGTGTGCTCGGCCCGCGGAGGCTACACGCCAAGCGACAGTCTCGCCTCGCGGAGGGTCTGGGCGCTGGCTTGGAGGCCCAGGCGTTCGGCGTCGTTGAGCGGCACCGGCAGCGGGGTTTCGACGCCCGATCGGCCGACGATACAGGGCACGCTCAGGCACACATCGCTGATGCCTTCGTAGTCATGGATGAGCGAGCTCACGGGCATGACCCGTTCCTGGTCATTGACGATGGCCGCGAGAATGTCGGCCGTGGCGAGCCCGATGGCGAAGTTGGTGGCGCCCTTGCCGGCGATGATCTGCTGGGCGGCGTCTTTCACATCGCGCGTGATCTCGGCGCGGTCTCTCACGGTCAGCTTGCCGTGTCCGGGCACCGCCCAGGTGGAAAGCGGCACGTTGCCGATGCTGGCGCTCGACCACAGCGGGATTTCGCTGTCGCCGTGTTCGCCGGCGATGTAGGCGTGGACGTTCTGCACCGCCACGCGGCAGCGCTGCGCGATCAGGAACCGGAAGCGCGACGAATCAAGCACCGTGCCTGTGCCGAAGACGCGCTGCCGCGGCAGCCCGCTGAGCGACAGCGCGATGTGGGTCAGCACATCGACGGGGTTGGACACCATCAGCAGGATGGCGTTCGGCGCTACGCGGAGCAGCTCGGGCAGGAGCTTGGCGAGCATGGCCGCGTTGGCGGCCGCGAGATCGAGCCGCGTCTGCCCGGGCTTCTGCTTGGCGCCGGCGGTGACGACCACGACATCGGCATCGGCGCAGACCGCGACATCGTCGCTGCCCTCGACGATCGCGGGCTCGGTGAATTGCAGCCCGTGGTTGAGGTCGAGGGTCTGGGCATCGACCTTCCGGCGGTCGAGGTCATAGAGCGCGATCTGCCGCCCCACCCCGCGGATCAGGCACGCGTAGACGATCGTCGCGCCCACCGCACCCGCGCCCACCACTGCGATTTTCGGCGTCTTGCTGTTCATGGCCCGCGAGCCTACCCAGCCGCCATCGGCAAGGACAATGCCCGTCTTCGTATGAAAGGCCCATGGCCATGCCCGAATGCCCAAGCCTACACGCGCGAGCCCCGCCCGGGCCCGATTGGCGGGCGGCTCAGCGGGAAGGCGGCTCAACGGCGGGTGGCCGACAGGCAGGCGGGGCGTTGGCATGAAGTGGGATTGGATCGCAGACCATTGAGCACAGGGCCATGGTGCGCAGGCCATTGAGCGCATGGCCGAGCAGTGGGGGGCGATGGGCCGCGGGGTCATCGAGCCTGGGGTAAAGCGTGCGCCGATTGGCCGCGTTGCCTGCTGGGGAGGGTGATCGGATAATCCCCCATTGTCTGGCGGCGCGTGTGAGCGGACGGTTTGCCGCGCCGGCCGAGCCGCGTTTGCTTCACTCACAGGCCTATTCCTTCGGCAACAAGGCCCGCCTGGCGATCTCGCTGGCATGGGTCGGCGGCTTTGTCGACGCCGTCGGCTTCTTCGTGCTGGCGGGCTTCGTCTCCAACATGACCGGCAACACCGCCTACCTCGGCGCGCGTCTGGCCGACGGACAGTTTCACCTGGCGGTCTGGTTTGCTTGGTTTGTGCTGATGTTTCTCGCGGGCGCGATGCTCTCGGGGCTGCTGATCGAGTCGGCCCACCGGGCCCATGCGCGGTCGATCTACACCGCGGCGCTGTTCGTCGAAGCGCTGCTGCTCTCGGCCTGGGCGGCGGTGGTGTGGGCGCAACTGGGTCGGCGCGGCATCCTGACACCGGGCACGCCGACGCCGGCGGCGCTGGCGCTCTCGGGGCTGCCTTGTGTGGCGATGGGCCTGCAGAATGCCACCATCACCCGCATCGCCGGGTCGGTCGTCCGCACCACCCACGTGACCGGCGTCGTGACCGACCTGGGGCTCGAGACGGTGCAACTGATCTACTGGCTGGTCGATCGTGCGCGGCGCAGGGGCGCGACGGAAGACGAGGCGCTATCGCCGCGGGGGCTGAGCCGCCTGACGCGGATCGCCAGCGTCTCGCGGCGTCACCCGACGGTGCAGCGGCTTTTCCTGCTGGCGAGCATCTGGGTGTCGTTCGCCGCGGGCTGTGTGCTGGGCGGGCTGACATATGGCACGCTGCGCTGGGGCGTGCTCGGATTGGCCGGGCCGATCGCCTTTCTGCTGGCGATGATCTTTCTCGACCGGCTCGGCGCGCGGGCGGCCGTCCACGCGCTGGACCCGACCCGGCGGCTCGAGATCCTCGACGCCCACGGCGTGCCCGAGTCGGCGCGTCGGGTTATCGGACTCTACCGGATCGAAGCGCGCGGCCATGCCGGCGGACGCATCCGCCTGCCCGACCTGGGCGAACTGCACCGCCAGATTCCGCCCGCCCACCGCGCGGTGATCCTCACCATCGATGACCGCATCGCGCTCGACGCCAACGCCCTGCACGGCCTGGCCGAGTCGGCGCGTCACCTGGCCGAGCAGGGGCAGCGGCTGATCCTGGCCACCTCTCAGCGCAACATCGCGCGTGACGCGAGGCGGTCGATCGAGCTGGCCGATCTCACGCTGGTGGCGACGCCGGGCGAGGCGGTGAGGCTGGCGTTGTCGGGCCTTGCGACGCCCGGGGCGGCCCAAGCCTGAGCGAGACGGTCACAGCGGGGGCGACGGCGCAGCTCTTGCGCGTGATTTAAACGGACCCCGCTGCAGGGGCACGAAATGCATGATTATCGGGCCCCAGGGCGGCGCATTTTTCGCGGCCCGGTTGGCTCAAGTTTGCGCGTCGGAAGCGTCGAAACAGACCCCGACAGACAGCGGACGCAACGGACTGCGGCCGCCCGCGCGGGATCACGGATGACCCCGCACCGTCACGGATGATCGACCGACGATGATCGGCCGACAAGGAGGTCGCCACCCCACCACATCCACCCCATAGCCGGGGCGGAGCACCGGCTCGAGTTCCTCTACCAGACATCTGATGTTTTGCGCCAGTCTCCGGCAGGACAGCCGGAAAAGCAGGCGCATGCGGCAGGCGGCGTTCACCCGTCTCCGCAGCCGACTTTCGTCCGAAATCACTCTGCCGCGGCTGCTACGGACAGCGGTCGCGAACAAAACGGCCGGCCCCTTCGGTCGGACGCGTATCACGGAGGATACACATGAGCCGCATCAACAATAACATTTCCGCCCTTCAGGCGGTCAACCGCCTCAACAAGAACAACAACGAACTGTCGCTTCGCCTGCAGCGCCTCAGCACGGGCCTGAAGATCAACGGTGGCAAGGACGCCCCGGCCGGTCTGATCGCCTCGGAAACGCTGCGGTCGGAGATCACGGGCCTTAACCAGGCGATCGCCAACAGCACCCGCGCCAGCAACGTGGTCAACACCGCCGAAGGCGCGCTGTCGGAAGTGTCGGCGCTGCTGCTCGAGGTGCAGTCGCTGACCAACGAAGCGGCCAACACCGGCGCGCTGTCGCCCGAGGAGATCAAGGCCAACCAGCTCCAGGTCGATGCCATCCTCAACTCGGTCGACCGCATCGCCAACACCACGCAGTTCAACGGCGTCAAGCTGCTCAACGGGCAGCTCGACTACACCACCACCGGCATCACCGCCGGCGAGATCGACTTCGCCCGGATCAACGCCGCCAAGATCCCCGAGGGCGGCACGGTTTCGGTCGTGGTCGATGTGACCCAGTCGGCGCAGACCGCGACGCTGGGCTTCAACAACACCGCCCTGTCGGCGACCAACAACGTCACGATCGAAATCGCGGGCAACGCCGGCAGCGAACAGCTCAGCTTCGCGGGCGGCACGTCGGTGGCCAACATCATCACCGCGATCAACAACGTGACCGACTCGACCGGTGTCTCGGCGAGCCTCTCGGGCACCGAGCTCCGCGTCGACAGCGTCGAATTCGGCGCCGACAAGTATGTCAGCATCCGCGTCATCAGCGAGGTGACGGGCGGCTTCGCCTTCGACCTCTCGGGCGCCAACGACATCGGTCGCGATGCCTCGGTGCTGATCAACGGCTCGGTGGCCGAGGTGCGCGGGCTGCAGGCTTCGGTCCGCACCAGCACGCTCGATGTCACGCTCGACCTGGGCTCGACGGTCAACACCAACACCGGCTCGACCTCGTTCACCATCACGGGCGGCGGGGCCAAATTCCAGCTCGGCTCGCAGGTGAACACGCAGTCGCAGGTGCAGATCGGCATCGGCTCGATCGCCACCACCAACCTGGGCAACACGCTCGTGGGCTACATCTCCAGCCTCAAGAGCGGGGGCACCAACTCGCTCGAGGGCGGGAACACGGTGGCCGCCCAGAAGATCATCGACGAGGCGATCCGACAGGTGGCCAGCCTGCGTGGGCGGCTCGGTGCGTTCCAGAAGAACACGCTGGACACCAACATCAACAGCCTGTCGGTCGCGGTCGAGAACGTGACCGCCAGCGAGTCGGCCATCCGTGACGCCGACTTCGCACAGGAGACCGCCAAGCTGACGCGTGCACAGATCCTCGTGCAGGCGAACACGTCGGTGCTGGCCCAGGCGAACTCGGCGCCTCAGAACGTCCTGTCTCTGCTGCAGTAAATCGGGAACGCCCACGGGGCGCGGCCCCCGCCGCGCCCCTTCCCAAACGTCGCAAGACCCGACAGCAGAGTGAACACCCCAGAGGCATCCGGATCCATCCGGGTGCTTCTGGGCTTTTGGTGAACCGTCGCCAGCTATGGGTTGCCGGTGGACAAAAGTGTGTCCGCCTAAGCGGTCTGCGGGCTACCGGCTGCGGGCTAGCCGGTGCGGGCTCTTGCTTGCAGCCCGCAAGTGGCAACGGGCAACTGGCAACGGGCAACTCAACGACTATTCCACCGCGCCGACATTTCTCACCTCGACGCCTTCGTTGCGGGCCAGTTCGCCCAGCATGGTCTTGCCCATGATGGCACGGATGACGACGCGTCCGTCGGTGTAGTCTTTCTCCCTCACGCGAGCGTGGCCCTCGATGAAGCTCAGCAGGCGTCCGTCGGTCACGTCGGCCGCGAGCGTCACATCGACCTGCTGGCCGAGCACGAACCGATACACCGCCTCGTGAAGCCGCTCGAGCCCCCGGCCCGTGCGCGCGCTGACCGGGATCGCGTCGGGGTGCAGCGTGCGCCACTCAGGATAGGCCGCCTCGCCCTCTTCGGTGTCGACCTTGTTGAGCAGGAGGATCTCGGCCTTGTCCTTGGCGCCGATCTCCTGGAGCACGTTGTGCACCGCGTCGAACTGCACCTGGGCGTGGGGGTGGCCGACATCCAGCACGTGCAGCAGCAGGTCGGCGTGGACGGCCTCTTCGAGCGTGGCGCGGAAGCTGGCGACGAGGTTGTGGGGCAGGTCGCGGACGAACCCGACCGTGTCGCTCAGCAACACCTCGGTGCCGCGCTCGAGCCGCCAGGCGCGGGTCTTGGTGTCGAGCGTGGCGAAGAGCTTGTCGTCGGCATAGGTGCCGGCGCCGGTCAGCGTGTTGAACAAGGTGCTCTTGCCCGCGTTGGTATAGCCCACGAGGCAGACCGTCAGGTGCTGCTGGTTGCGCTTCTGAACTTCGCGGCTCTTTCGGTCCTGGATGCGCGAGATGTCGGCCGACAGGTCGCTGATGCGCTTGCGCACGAGCCGGCGGTCGACTTCGAGCTGCGTTTCGCCGGGCCCGCGTGTCCCGATGCCCACCGACGCGCCGCCCACCTGCAGCCGCTCGAGGTGGCCCCACATCCGCGTCAGCCGCGGATAGGTGTATTGCATCTGCGCCAGCTCCACCTGCAGCTTCGCCTCGTGGGTCTGCGCCCGGCTGGCGAAGATGTCGAGGATCAGCTCGCTGCGGTCGAGGATCTTGATGCCGTTGAGCTTCGACCGCCCGGCCTCCTCGTTGACGATCTTCTCCAGCGCGCCGATCTGCGCGGGCGAGAGGTCGTTGTCGAACAGGATCACGTCGGCGGAATTTTTCTTTGCAAGCTGGGCGATCTCGACGGCCTTGCCCGTGCCGATGTAAGTGCCGGCATCGACCTTCTGCCGCTTCTGCAGGATCTGACCGACCACGACCGCGCCGGCGGTCTTGGCCAGCGAAGCCAACTCGCCCAGCGGATCACGCGGGTCGGCGGTCGAGCCGGGAAGAATCACCCCCACCAGCACCGCGCGCTCGGCGCGGACAGACAGTTGTGTACGGTTAACTTCAGCCAAAGCGGTTCCAGGCCTCCAGAAAATGCGTGGTGCAAGCGAGGACTATACCACACGCAAGCCTCCCCGACCCGCGGTCGCCAAGGTGTCTCACGATGGGACGGCCCGCCGCGTCCACCTGTGAGGCGCGCTTGACCTACAAACCCGGCGAGACCGCGTGCCGATGGTGCGCAGCACTTCCCGATCCGGGTTCATCGAGATCGGCGCAACATCGGGCATCGGGCGCATCAACTCGGTGACACATCAGTCGGCCCGGGCAGCCGGTGTCGGCGGTCGTCGGTGCGGCGGGTCATGGCCATAGTTCAGGACCACACCTGATTCGACCGGCCGGTGGGGGTCAATGATGACGATCCAGC
>CAZBOE010000078.1:15675-18758 GCA_964493365.1 uncultured Tepidisphaeraceae bacterium
CCGCCATCGGACGCCGGGCACGCTATATTAAGATTTGATGAACACGCCCAAGACCCCGAACTCCGGGCAAAAAACCGCGGAGACGCGAAAAGCGTCGGCCGCCCTGGTGAGCGCCGCGCGCCCGGCGACCCGCAGAGCCGCAACCGCCGGGCTGCCGACCGGCGGGGCAACGACCGGTGCGCTAACCACCGGCGGATCAACGGGTAAAGCGGCACACCCGGCCCGTCGCGCGGCGGCGAACGGCCGGCCTCGGGCGACCGGCCCTGCCGGCCGTGGCAGGAAATCCGCGAAGGTACGCGCCCTGCCGGCGCCGTTCGGGGGGAACGGCCGGTCGGATGGCGGCGCTTCCGCTGGCGGGCTATCTCGACGGCATCCAGGCCGAGCTGATCAAGCTCGCGCCGGCCGCGGGAGCGCTCAAGCGTGTCTCGGCGGTGCACAAGGCCCGCGTGGCGACCCGTCGGCTGGGCGCGGCGCTGGAGATGCTCCACCCCATTCTTTCGGATGACGCGGTTGACCCGCTGCACAAGGCGCTGCGCAAACTGCGTCGGCGTCTCGGGCCGGCGCGGGATGTCGATGTGATGCTCGAGCATCTGGGCGAATTCAAGTCGGGCAAATCGGCCGGAAAGACCCCGGCCCACCGTGCCGCCGGTGAGCTGGCGGCCGATCTGCGCCGCAAGCGCGGCAAGCTTGCCCGCGAGGGCGACCTGCCGGGCAAGTTGATGTCGCGCCTGGCGCGATGGCGGATGGCGCGGCAGCAGTTGCTCGAATCGTCGGCCGCGGTCGATGGATTGATCGCGTCGTCGGTGCGGGCCCAGCTCGATGCCTTCGCCTCGGCTTCAGATGGGCTGGTCCGTGCGCACCCGGGCGGCGCCGCGCGCCGCACCGCCAGCAAGGGAAGCCCGGCCGGATCAGATCACGCGCCCGACATCCACGGCGTGCGCATCGCCGGCAAACATCTGCGATACACGCTGGAGATGGCGCAAGCGCAGGGACACGACATCCCTTCGAAACTGCTCAAGACGTTTAAGTCGATGCAGGATGCGCTGGGCCTGTGGCATGACCACGCCGTGTTGGCCGAGACCGCACTGACGCAGATCGACAAGCGTGACCTTGTCTACCACGACGCCCCGGCAGCCGGGGGGCTGGCCGATTTGGCGGCCCAGAGCCTGGCGAAAGCCGCCGATCATCTGGCCGAGTTTGTGCGGCTGTGGAAGACCGGCGGCAAAACGCTGACGGGGCTGTTGAAGCAGCGCTATCCACTGAGCCAGCCGGTCAACGCGGGCGACGCGGGGCTGGTCGCGCCTGTCGAAGCGGCTGCGGTGCGGGTGCAGACGATCGAATCGATGCCCGATACGCACAGCGTCGCCGACGCCCGAGCGCTGGCCGACCGGTTTGATGTCCGGACCGCCGCCGAGATCGACGACACGGTCGATCGACCGACCGGCGGAACAGGCGACGGATCAATCGACGGAATGGGCGACATACCCGAAGACGGGTCAGGTTATGAAGCGGGCGATAGGTCGGGTGACGGATCGGTCGGCCGGGCAGGCGATGCAGACGACGTGACCCTGGCCGCGCCCGCCGACGCATCGGACGACACTGCGGGGCGTGTGGCACGGCACGACGAGCCGCTGAATCCGGAGCACGCGGGGGACGAACTTGGATTCGATTCGGATTCGGCGCCAGGTGACTCGGCCCGATGACTAGGGCCGGTGACTTAGGGCGGTGACTCGGTCCAGTGACTTGCGCGGGTGATTTGGGCGGGCGAGCCGGACGGTCAGCCGATCCCGGTGAGCCGAGACAGCGGGCTGGCCCCGGTGAGTGGGCCCGTTGAGCCGACGATCGGGCGCTGCGCGAACAGTGTCGCGTGACACACTCACATCACGTCGAAGGGATCGCGGTCGACGCTGCTGATCAGCACGGATGTTCCCTCGAGCGCCGCGTCGAGCTTCTGGCGAAGCACCGCGAGCGTCGCCCGTTCGCTGTTGGAGTGGAGTGTCGCCACCACGGTCATGCCGGCCGAGGCGGCGCGCAGCGCGTCGTGGTGGCGCATTTCGCCCGTGAGATAGAGATCGACCTGCTTCGCCAGGGCGTCGTCGAGCAGGTCGCCGCACGAGCCGGCACAGCACGCCGCCCGGCGGACCGTGCCCTCCACCGGGCCGGCCACCAGCACATGTCTGAGCCCCAGCCCGTGCTTGATCCGCTCGATGAGCTGGGCGCGGGGCACGGGCACATTGAGCGTGCCGAAGCGGCCCTGGCCCACGCCCTGGGGCAATGCCGCGAGTTGCACGAGGTCGAACGCGGGCTCTTCATAGGGGTGAGCCGCGCGAAGGGCCGACACGACATCGCTCACCCTGGCGAGCGGAACAACCGTCTCGATGCGGATTTCGTCGGCCGTCTCGAGCCGACCGCTTTGGCCGACCGCAGGGTTGGTGCCGGACTGGCCGAAAAACGTGCCTGTGCCGGCGGAGCGGAAGCTGCAATGGGTGTAGTTTCCGATCACACCCGCACCGGCGGCGAACATCGCCTCGCTCACACGATCGACCTGATCGCGGGGCGCGAAGGTCACGAGCTTGCACTGCTTCGCCTGCGCGTCGCTCACGCGCAGCGGCTCGCGGTGATCGAGGCCCAGCACGTCTGCCAGCACGTCGTTTGTACCCCCGGGCGACACATCCAGCGCGGTGTGGGGCGAATAGATCGCCACGCCGTTGCGCAGCGCCTCGTAGATGACCGTTCCCGCCACCACGCGCTTGAGCGGCGCGAAGATCGGCGGGTGATACGCCACGACCGCCGAGCAGTTGGCACCGCGCGCCTCGATCGCGACTTCACGCGTGTAGTCGATGCAGA
This sequence comes from uncultured Tepidisphaeraceae bacterium, assembly GCA_964493365.1. Classification (GTDB taxonomy): domain Bacteria; phylum Planctomycetota; class Phycisphaerae; order Tepidisphaerales; family Tepidisphaeraceae; genus CAZBOE01. The sequence goes on from CAZBOE010000078.1 coordinate 18,523, forward strand.
GCATGACCCCTTCGAGCCGGTCGTCGGGGTTGCCGGTCAGCAGGCCCACGTTGTCCCAGGCCTCGGCCAGCCGGGTCGGCGCGACGGACTCCATCACGTCGACCAAGTCTCTCACCCGCATCCGCGTATCGCTCATAGCCGAAGTGTAGCCTGACCCGCTTTACACCGGCATGCCGCGGCGCGGCCGGTCGGCAGAGCCGGGGGCGGCGTCGGTCACTGTCCGGCCGACGCCACCG
>CAZBOE010000079.1:0-5362 GCA_964493365.1 uncultured Tepidisphaeraceae bacterium
GGAGCGGTCGGCGCCCCGGGCGTCAGCGGGCGCTCGGGCCCGCGCGTTGATGGCGCCCTGGTCGGCGATGGAGGCGTCTGGAGACTCATCGCGACCCTCCTTCATATCGAATACGCGGATCAAGCCACAGCAACAGCAGGTCGCTGAAAAGCGTGCCGAGCACGCCCAGCAGGCTCAGCACCATCAGCATCGAACCGGCGAGATACATGTCCTGGCTGAAAAGCGCGTTGAGCAGCAGCGGGCCGACCGTCGGCAGCGAAAGCACGATCGACACGATCGCACCGCCCGAAATCAGCGCCGGGAAGATATGCCCGATGCCCGAGACAAACGGGTTGAGCGCCACGCGCACCGGATACTTAAACAGCAGCTTGAGCGGCCGAACGCCCTTCGCACGAGCCGTGGTCACATACGGCTTGCGCAGCTCGTCGAGCAGGTTGGCGCGCATGATGCGGATCATGCCCGCGGTGCCCCCGATGCCCAGCACGATCACCGGCACCCACAAATGCCGCAGCAGGTCTTTGATCTTCGGCCAATCCCACTCCGGCTGGGCCGCAAACTCGGGCGAGAACAGCCCCGCGCTCAGACCCGCCATCGACAACAGCACCAGCGCCAGCAGGAAGCTCGGCACGCTCATGCCGACAAAACCCAACAGCGTCAGGAAATAGTCGGCCAGCGAGTATTGCCTCACCGCGGAATAGACCCCGATCGGAATCGCCACCGCCCAGGTGAAAAGGATCGTGCCCAGCGAGAGCAGGAACGTCAGCAGGATGCGGTCGCCCACGAGGTTGTTGACCGGCTGACCGTTCTCCATCGACCGGCCCATCGACCCCTGCAGCAGCCCGGCGTCTTTGCTGTCGAAGCTGGCGAACCAGAACACGCCCATCCAGCGGCAATACTGCATCCAGACCGGGTCATCGAAATGGAACTGCTGCTTGAGCTCTTCGAGCTGGCGGACGGCATTCTCGTCGCCCGTCTCCTGAAGCTGCACGATACGCGAAGTGAGAAAGTCTCCCGGCGGGAGCTGGATGATCATGAACACCACCGCCGAGATCACCAGCAGCGTCGGCACCAGCACCATCAGGCGTCGAATCACAAACGGATGTCGAACCGCCGCCATCGTCAGCAGGCCCAGCGCGACCAGCATCAGCCCGTAGCGGATGAACGCGCCGACAAACCCGCTCGACGTGGGCTGGGCGGCCGTCGCCATGCCCGGGGTGGTCGACGCCACGCCCGAGCCGCCCACGCGCGGCCGGGGCGTGATATAGCGAAGCTGCTGCTCGGTCTCCGCCTTGAGGCCCGGCGAGTCTTTCGACTGGGCATTGACGTAGAAGTAGGTCTCGATGCCGGTGTTGCCCGGCGCCATCGACCGCGCCGAAAACACCGCGTTGGCCGGCACGTTGCGGAAATCCTGCTTCACCACCACCGGCTGCGGCGGCGCCTCGGCGATGCCGATCGTCCACAGGTTTTCGGCGGCGATGTCGAGCACCTTCGAAAACAGCTCGATCTTTCGCGCCTCGTCCGTCGTCGCCAGCGCCTGCTCGTAGAGCGAAAACGCCTGGTAGATCGGGTGATCGGCCGGCGGCGCTTCGGCGTTCTTGAGCCGCTCCACCACCGTCGGATCGTAGAACCCGTTGTTGCTGTACCACCGCCCCCACCGCACGGCATAAAACGCCTCGGTGTTGTGCGGCAGAAAGTATCGCGGCTCGAGCAGCGCGAACATGTCGCTCTCGCTGCTCCAGACCTTGAAGTCGAAATCGCCCGAATCCTTGCGCGTGTAGAAAAGCGTCCGCGCCTGCTCGCGGGGAATCGCCCGGATGCCCACCGCCGCCCAGTCGTCGACGATGAACTGCGCCGGCCCGCCGCCGGTGAATGCGGTGAAGTCGATGTGAAACGACAGCGGCGTCCCGTCGGGCAGCGTCCGCATGCCGTCGATGTCGCGGCGCGACAGCCCCAGCTCATCGAGCATCGCCGATGCCCGCTGCGGGTCATACTCGGTGAACGCCCTGGCGAGCCGCTCGCTGTGGAAAGGCGACTGCGGCCCCGGCGCCACCTGCGAAGGCCTCACCTGCCCGTTGTATTCGGCGCGGATGATCAGGTCGCGGTTGATCGCCAGCGACAGCGCCTGGCGAAATCGCTTGTCCGACAGCAGCTTCGCCTTGGCCGCCGCGACCGGGTCGCCCTCGGGCACGAGCCGGTTGAGGTTGGGGTTGATCACCCATGTCGAGCGCGTTCCCGGATACCACAGCAGCACCCGCGTGCCCGCGACCTCGCGCTTCTTCATCAGCTCGGTGTAATTCTCGACACGCACATGCCGCGCCTGCATCGACGCGTCGCCGTTGGAGAAGCTCATCGCCAACACCTGGCTCCCGCGAACCGCGAACTGCACGCGGTCGAGGTAGGGAAGCTGGTTGCCCTCGGTGTCAACAACGTAGTAATACGGATTGCGCACGAACACCTGCGGCGCCGTCGATCGATACGAGCGGTAAATCCAGGGCCACAGCCGAGGGTGCTCGGGGTTGGTGTTGCCCTTGATGTTGCTGTAAAGCGACCTCGGGCTGGGCTGCCGCAGCGCCTTCATTTCGGCCGCGATGAACTCCGGGTCGCCCAGCTCGGGGTGATAGCGGCTCAGGAAATGCCTGGGCGAGTTGAGCATCAGGTGGCTGTTCGACGCCAGCATTTCCTTGAATTGTCCGTTGGGCTTGTCCCAGCTGAATTTGACCGTGTGGTCGTCGAGCTTTTCGATTTTCCCGTCGCCGCCGCCCACGCGCATCCACGCCGGCGGACGCCCGTCGCCCACCGATTCGTCGGTCTCTTCTCTTTCCCACCAGTAGATAATGTCATCGGCGGTGAATGGCGCGCCGTCAGACCACCGCACGCCCCGGCGCAGGTGGACGGTGAACACCCTTCCGTCTTCCGACACGTCGACCGACTTGGCCAGGTGCGGCTCGATCGGATAGCCCAGCGGCGAAAATCGGAACAGCGCCGCATACGACAACCGCCAGCCGATCACGCTCACGTCGTCTTCGCCGCTGGCGATGCGGTGCCATGTCCCGCCGTATTCACCGATGCCGTCAGACCCCTTCATGACGATCGGCTCGGGGCCGACCCGCTCCGCCACGGGCGGAAGCGTTCCGTCGGCCACCAGCGGGTCGAGCACGGGCGACTGATTCTTCGGCCACCACGGCGCCGCCGGCCCCTGCGTGTAATCCACATCGACGTGCACCGTTGGCAGGCTTTCGGTGTCGGTGGGGTCAAACGCCACGTCGCGCGCCGCCTTCGCCTCACGAATCTCCTCAGGCGAATAAGGCAGAGGCCGCTCATGCAGTTCGGGTCGGACCATCCAGCCGACCAGCCACAACACCAGCACCGCACCTGCGACCGTCGCCGCCAGACGCACGAATTGTCCGAACAGTCGTTTCATCACCAGTCACGCCATTCGAGGCGGCAAGCCGCCGACAACACACCGGGGGGAAATGATGACATCGCGGGCGTTGCGCCCGCCGGGCGAGCTTACTGTACCATCCCAATCCTTTCTACGAATCACATCGCAGGAAAAGTCCAAAGGATCGGTTGTTACATGGAATGCAAGAGTCGCACGCGCGATTTATAATTACCGCGATGCATCTCTTGCTGTTCCCCGCGCGCGTTTCGACGCGCGACCGTGTTACATCGCGCCGTGTTACATCGTGCCGTGTGCCGATCCTGTTGGGCCTGTGCCTGAGCCTTGCGGCGGGTGTCGCCGACGCCGCCACGCCTGCGTGGGAAATGCACGCCAAGCCCGCCGACTGGTACGAAACCGACGAAGCGCGGCTCGCCCTCGACCGCATCGCCTCGTGGCAGAACGCCAACGGCGGCTGGCAGAAAGGCTACAACGCCGACCACCCTCGCCCCGCTCCCAGCGCCGTGGCCGAAGTTGGCGCCGAACCTGCCGCCAAACCTGCTGTCGAACCTGCCGCATCGCGGCCTGTCGCCCCGGCGACCGTCGTCCCACACACCGCCGCATCGGAGCCGGGCATTTTCGACAACGGCTCGACCATCGGCGAGATCCGCCTGATGGCCCGCGCCTTCACCCTCACCGGCGCGCCCCGCTATCGCGACGCCTTCGACCGCGGCCTGGCATTTGTTCTCCAAGCCCAATACCCGAGCGGCGGATGGCCCCAGGTCTATCCCCCGCCCACGAGCTACCACCGCCACGTCACCTTTAACGACAACGTCATCGCCGGCGTGCTGAGCCTGCTCCGCGACGTCGCCGCAGGGAAGGGCGATTACGCCTTCACCACCCCCGACCAGCGGCAGTCGGCCCTGACCGCATGGAACCGCGGGCTCGACCTCGTCCTGGCGACACAGATCGACCAGGGCGGCCTCCCCACCGGCTGGTGTCAGCAGTATGACGCAGACACGCTCCAACCCACCGGCGCACGCACATTCGAGCTCCCGGGCATCGCCGCCGGAGAGAGCGCGGGCATCCTGCTGCTGCTCATGCGAATCGAGAATCCCGACGCCCGCGTCTGCCGAGCCATTCATGCCGGCGTCGCCTGGTTCGACCGCTCGAAGATCACCGGCATGCGCATCGAGCGCCGAGAGGTGGAAGGCGGCCTCCGCCCGGTGCTTGTCCCCGATCCGTCGGCGCCGACCCTCTGGGCTCGGTTCTACGACATCCAGACCAACAAGCCCTTCTTTGTCGGCCGCGACGGCATCAAGCGGTGGAGTCTCGATGAAGTCGAAGTCGAGCGAGCCGGCAACTACGCCTGGTATCGCCAGTGGGGAACCCGCGTGTTCGACGCTTACGCCGCGTGGCTCGCACGAACCGGGCAACCCAGCGTCCTGTCCAACATCCCATCGCCGGAGGCCCGGTCGTGACCCTCACCGCACCCGCTCCCGGCCGCGCCGCGCTCGCCGATCGCACTCGCACCGATCGCCCTCCCGCCGATCGCCCTCTTGCCGATCGCCCTCCCGCCGATCGCCCTACCCACCGTTCCGCTCTCGACAGTTCCGCTCTCGGCAGCGCACAGCTTGAGGGTTCGCCGCTCGACGGGTCAGCTTGTCGCCGACCCGCCACCACACGCCGATTGCTCGCCCGCGTGTGCGTTGCCGCCGCGACCGCCCTGCCCTTCGTCGGCGCGTTGTCGGCCGCGATGGCGCAGGACCAGACCGTCCAGCAGTCGGCCCCGATGCCCGTCGTCCGCGTCATCACCGTCGATGACGACGGCCCGGCCGATTTCAGCGACATCCAGTCCGCCATCGACGCCGCGCCGGCCCGCACCGCCGCAGCCTCTCCCGCCAGCTCCGCCGCGGCCACCGTGATCCGCATCGCACCGGGCGTCTACAGGCAGCGGCTGGAGATCGCGAAAGACAAGGGCCC
>CAZBOE010000079.1:5383-18753 GCA_964493365.1 uncultured Tepidisphaeraceae bacterium
CCCCATCACCTTCCTCGGCACCGGCGCCCGCCCGCAAGACGTCGTGCTCACCTGGCACTGGAACGCCAGCGCCGTCGATCCGGCCACCGGCAAAAACGTCGGCACCAGCGGCAGCGCCAGCACGCACGTGCACAGCGACGACTTCACCGCCCAGAACGTCACGTTCGAAAACACCGCCGGCGACACCGGGCAGGCCGTGGCGCTGCGCGTTCTGGGCGACCGCGCCGTCTTCCGCAACTGCCGCTTCCTCGGCTGGCAGGACACCCTCTACGTCAACTCCCACGGCCGGAACTATTTCTATCAGTGCTACATCGAAGGTCGCGTCGATTTCATCTTTGGCCGCTCGACCGCCGTCTTTGACCGCTGCACCATCCACAGCAAGAACGGCGGCTTCATCACCGCCGCGAGCCATGCGGCCGAAAAGCCCTTCGGATATGTCTTCCTTCATTGCCGCCTGACCGGCGAAGGCGCGCAGGCCTACCTCGGCCGGCCGTGGCGTCCGAACGCCGCTGTGGCGTTCATCCACTGCGAAATGGGCCCCCATATCCGCCCCGAAGGCTGGCACAACTGGGGCAAGGAATCCAACGAGCAAACCGCCCGCTATGTCGAGTTCGGCAACACCGGCCCCGGCGCCGATCGCTCGGCCCGCGTCGCCTGGTCACGTGAACTCACGCCCGACGAGGCGGCCGCCTACACACCGACAAACGTGCTGGGCGGCACCGATCACTGGAACCCGGCCGCCGACAACGGCGCGGAAACTCCCACCCCGTCACCCGCCGCTCCGGCAAATCCGTCGCCCATCACACCCGGTTCGTGATTCAGGCGTCGCAACAAAGCACCACCGCGATCAACACAACCGCGTTCTGATCACACGAGGCCCGAGCCGATATCAGACGTATCGGCCTGTCGAAATGCTTCGCACAGCCGCCAAGACTGCAACGACAGAGAAGAATGCAACAGATGAGCCGTTTTCTGTTCCATCCGACCGGGCAGTTTTGAGATAGCTTTGTTCAAATCGGTTGCGCCGCGGCGCACAGGCCCTCAATCCCCCAGCCATCTATGCCCTTCGATATCACCCAATTCGGCGCCGTCGGCGATGGCGACACTTCATGCACCGCCGCCATCCAGAAGGCCATCGACACCGCCGCCACCCGCGGCGGGGGCACGGTGGTGGTTCCGCCCGGGCGATACGTCACCGGCTCGATCCGCCTCGCCAGCAACATCAACCTCCACCTCGAAGCCGGCGCCACCCTCCTGGGCAGCCACAACCTCGACGAGTTCCCCCTGGGCGTCAGCAAGTGGGAAGGCCCCCGCGCCGTCGCCACCCGCGCCGCCCTCATCACCGGCGAAGGCCTCGACAACGTCGCCCTCACCGGCCGCGGCACCATCGACGCCCGCGGGCAGTTCTGGTGGGACTTGCACAAAAAGCATCACGACACCCCGCGCCCTTACATCTTCCGCGTCATCGACAGCCGAAACGTGCTGGTCGAAGGCGTCACCCTGCGCAACAGCCCGATGTGGACCTGCTCGCCCCTTGCCTGCGACAACGTCACCATCAGCGGCATCACCATCATCAACCCCAGCGACTCGCCCAACACCGACGGCATCAACCCCGACTCGTGCTCCAACGTCCACATCAGCAACTGCCACATCGACGTGGGCGACGACTGCATCACCATCAAGAGCGGCAAGGAAGACGACGGCCGCGCCAACCTGCGCGCGTGTGAAAACATCACCGTCACCAACTGCACACTCGTCCACGGTCACGGCGGCGTCGTCATCGGCAGCGAGATCAGCGGCAGCGTCCGCAACGTGGCGATCACCAATTGCGTCTTCGTCGGCACCGACCGCGGCATCCGCATCAAGGCCCGTCGCGGCCGCGGCGGCCTGGTCGAAGACCTCCGCGTGAGCAACCTCGTCATGGATGGCGTCCTCGCCCCCATCACCATCAACCTCTTTTACGGCTGCGGCGCATGGAATGACCCCAAGGTGCTCGATCGCACGGCCTATCCCGTCGACGCCGGCACGCCCCGCTTCCGCCGGCTGCGATTCAGCAACATCACCGCCCGCCGGGTTCAGTGGGCCGCGGTCTATGTGCTGGGCCTGCCCGAGATGCACGTCGAAGACGTCAGCATCGACAACGTCTCCCTTTTCCTCGACCCCCAGGCCACCCAGGGCGGCCCCCCGGTCATGGCGCCGGGCGTCGACAACCACTGCCGCTCGGGCATCATCATCCGCAACGCCCGCGGCGTGCGCCTGCGCAACATCGACCTGCATCACCACATCGGCACCGACATCGCCGTCGCGACCTCCAGCGCCGTCATCCTCGACGGCCTCACCCTCGAGCCCGACGGTCACGACGAAGCGATGATCATCCTCGATGACATCTCCCGCGCCGCGATCCGCGACTGCCGCTCCGAATTCGCCGAACACTCGGCTCCCGTCAGCGTGTGCATCCGCGGCGCCGCCACCCGCGACATCCGCCTCGACGCCGACGCCGCCTCGCTCATCGCCTCGATCAGTCCCGAAGTTTCCCCCGACGAAGTCACCCGCGTGGGTTCGGTGGGCGCCGAAGCCGTCGGGGCATGACGCTGCGGATCGTCGCCGATCTCGCTCAGAAGAAGCAGCCCCGCCCGCCGCCGCCTCACACCAGCGCCGGCGCCCCGTCCACCGCGCCGCCCATCGGCTTGGCCTTGGTCGGCGGCTCGATCCGGTTGCCCCCTCCGTCGGACCCGGAGCCCGGCTCGACCGGCACAACCGCGATCCGCCGCGCCGCCCGGCCGTCCGACTCGACCACCTTTAGATTGACCCCATCGACCAGCAGTTCTTCCCCCGATCGCGGGATGCGCCCCAGCCGGGCCGACACCAGCCCGCCGACCGTCACCACCGCCTCACCCGACGCCCAGCCCGGCCTGCCCAGCATCTCCGCCAGGTCATGAATCGGCGTCTCACCCGGCACGACGATCCGCTCGCCCTCGGGGCGCGCCAGCGGCTGGCCGACCAGTTCATCCAGCACGTCGCGGAGTGTGACGATCCCTTCGACACCGCCGTGCTCATCGACAATGAAGATCTGCTGTGTGCGGTGTTCGTCGAACATCACCAGCAGTTTGTCGAGCGTCGCCGTCTCGGGGGCGAACACCGCCGGCCGCGCGATCAGTTGCAGCACCGACGAATCGCCCTCGGCGTGGAAGGCGCTCAAAAACTCCTTGGTCGGCACCAGCCCGATCACCTTGTCAAACCCGCCGTCGCACAGCGGCAGCCGGCTGTAGAGGTATTCGTTCATCACGCGCCGGTTGTCGTCCATCGACTTCTTGAGGTCGAGAAACGCCACCCGCATTCGCGGCACCATGATCTCCCGCGCCGACCGCCGACCCAGCGCAAGCCCATTGAGAATCAGGCTGCGCTCCCGCGGCGACAGTTCGCCCGCCGCCGCCGCCTGGCTCGTCAGCAGGCGAATTTCGTCGATGCTCGGGCCGGCGTTTTCGTCCGCGTCCTGCACACGCCCCAGCCCCAGCGGCCGCGTCACGAGGTTGGCCGTCGCGTTCATCAGCCACACCAGCGGGCGGGCGATGGTGAGAATGCCCACCACCGGCGCCGCGGTAAATCGTGCGACCGTCTCGACATAGCGCAGCGTCAGCGCCTTGGGCAGCAGCTCGCTGAAGACCACCGTCAGGTGGGTCACCACCAGGAAGCTCAGCACCAGCGAGCCGCCCCTGAAGACCGCATCGGGCACGACGTTGGCCAGCGGCCCGACAAAGTTGATCAGCAGCGCCGTCATCGCCGGCTCACCGAAGTAGCCCAGCATCAGGTTGGTCAGGGTGATGCAGACCTGTATCGCCCCGATCGCGTCGGCCGGCTCGGCCTTGAGCCGCGCCAGCGCCGCCGACGCCCGCTTGCGACCGCTGTCGCGCAGCCGCTGAATGTGCGCCTCCCGCGCTGCCACCACCGCGTACTCCGCCGCCACGAAGAAGGCGTTGAGTGCGATCAGCAGGGGAACAACCGGCAATGACCAGAGACTGCCCATAGTTAGACGGCCAACCTCCTAGTTATGCACACAAGCCCCCTGCTTTGGCAACCATGCAATAGACCCTCGGTGCGCCGGGCAGGCCCACCGGCCGCTGTAACCCATGATCGGTGAAACTCTTAAGATCGTCTATGCCCTCTGCCAAGCAAGAACAAATTACATCTCACTCCCGTCGCGGATCCCGCGTCTGCACGCCCGATGCCAGCAGGCGATATTGAGACGGGAGCATGCCCATCTTTCGCTCGAACGGGTACACGGTGCATGCGAGCATGGCCACCGCGCCAGCCGACCGGCTCCGCCTTTCGACCGACTCGCGCTATCCGCCGCGTGGGAGCGTGATGGACGAGCGGTGGATCGGTGTCGATCCCGTCGGGCACACCGCCGCCGGCAAGCGGGGGCGCGTCTGCTGACGGGCCCGCTTGCGCCCGGATTCGGCACCCCGAAATTGCCCGGTTTTTGCGCCCCGACGCGGCACGACTGGTGGTCGGGGCCTTGTGCCGCCACAACCGGTGGTTTTTGCGCTGTCGACGGCCGATTTTGATGTTGCCCCGGCCCCGGATTTGGCGACAATGCTGCCGCACGGCCCTGCCGGGGACATTGCTGTGGAGCATCGGCGCCCATGACCATTCCGACCCTGCCCCTGCCCGACGTCGGCTGCAAGCGAGCGGATCTTCATTGCCATTCCTGGGCGAGCAACCGCGCCGCCGAGGCGTCGCTTCGCGCCATCCGCTGCCCCGAGAGCTACAGCAACCCCCGGATGGTCCACGAGCAGGCCGTCCGGCGGGGGATGGATTTCGTCACCATCACCGACCACGACTCGCTCGAAGGCGTGCTGAGCATTGCCGAGCTGCCCAACGTGCTGGTCGGCGAAGAGCTTACCTGCTGGTTCCCCGAAGACGGGTGCAAGATGCACCTGCTGGTCTACGGCATCGACCGGCCCCAGCACGAGGCGCTGCAGGCGATGGCGCGCGACATCTATGCCGTCGCCGAATACATCGAGCGCAACCGCATCGCCCACAGCGTCGCCCACCCGATCTATCGCCAGAACGACCTGCTCGAAAAGTGGCACGTCGAGCGGCTGCTGCTGATGTTCAAGGGGTTTGAGTGCCTCAACGGCGCCCATTCGTCGCTCCACCGCGAGGCCTTTGAGCCGATCCTCGACCGCCTGAGCCGGGCCGAGATCGAACGCCTGTCGGCGCTGCACGGGCTGGCGCCGCGGTGGCCGGAGCCGTGGGTCAAGAGCCGAACCGCCGGCAGCGACGACCACGGTTTGCTCAACATCGGGCGCACTTACACCATCTTCCCCCCCGAGACGCGCAGCGTCGAAGACGTGCTCGAATGCCTCCGCACCGGCCGAAGCCGCGCCGGGGGCGAGCCGGGCTCGTCGGCCAAGCTCGCCCACACGTTCTACAGCGTGGCGGTGCGGTATTACACCAACCAGATCCTCACGCCCGGCCGCACGCCCAACATCGCCGCCCTGATGCTTCAGCTGCTCGCCGGCGAGCGCAAGCCGCCGGGCAAGCTCGAGGTCGCCAAGCTGGTGCTTAAGCACCAGGCCAAGAAGCTGACCCGCAAGGTCAAACGCTTCTTCTGGGAGCCCGCCAAGCCCGAGGGCACGGCCCTGGTGCGCAAGCTCTTCACCGACTCGGCCAAGGCGCGGGTGGGCGACCACCCCGAGCTCCGCCGGGCGCTCGACGCGGGCCTGCCCCCGCTGGGCGAACATGACGAGATGTTCCGCTGGGTCAGCGAGATCAACCGCGACGTGACCGCGGGCATCTTCAAATCGGTCAAAGACAACCTGGGCGAAGCCAGCTTCACCGGGATGTTCGACTCGATCTCGGCGGTGCTGGCTCAGCAGTTCATGCTGATGCCCTACTACTTCGCCCTGTTCCACCAGAACAAGGAGCGTCACCTGCTCCGCCAGATCACGGGGCAGCGTCAGGGCAAGACCGATCAGCCGCTCAAGGTGGCGCTGTTCACCGACACGATCGACGAGATCAACGGCGTGGCCCGGTTTATCCGCGACATGGCGACCCAAGCCACCGCCACCGGCTGCAGCCTCACGGTTCACACGTGCACCGCCAAGCCGAGTTTCACCGCCCCCTGGCGTCACAACTTCGCGCCGCTGCTGACCTGGCCGATGCCGTATTACCCCGGGCTCAACCTCAACCTGCCCCCGGTGATGGAAGTGCTCGAGTGGGCCGACCGCGCCCAGTTCGATGCCGTTCACGTCAGCACGCCCGGCCCGATGGGCCTTTGCGGCTGGCTGGTGAGCAAGATGCTCCGCGTGCCCCTGCTGGCGACCTATCACACCGACTTCCCCAATTACGCCCACGCCCTGACGCGCGACCACCGCATCGCCGAGGGAACCATGGCGTATATGAAGTGGTTCTACTGCCAGGCGACGACCACCTTCACCCGCTCGCGGGCCTACCGCACCGACCTGATCGACATGGGCGTGGCCGAGTCTCGCCTGGCGTCGATCACACCCGGCATCAACACCGACACGTTTGCCGCCCGTCATCGCGACCCGTCGGTGTGGGCGAAACATGGTGTCGTCGAGCCGCTCAAGCTGCTTTATGTCGGGCGCATCAGCAAGGAAAAGAACCTGGCGATGCTCGCGACCGCCTTCCGCCGGGTGTGCGAACACCGCCGCGACGCGGCACTGGTGCTCGCGGGCGACGGGCCTTTCGTGGCCGAGCTCAAAGAGATGCTCTCGGGGCTGCCGCACTATTTCCTGGGCAAGCTCAACGACGCCCAGCTCGGGCCGGTCTACGCCAGCAGCGACGTCTTCGTCTTCCCCAGCCGCACCGACACGCTCGGGCAGGTGGTGATGGAGGCCCAGTCGTGCGGCCTGCCGGCGCTGGTCGGCAACGAGGGCGGCCCGCGCGAGCTCGTCGACGACGAGGTCACCGGGCTGGTCCTTCCCGCGACCAGCACCGACCGCTGGACCGCCGGCATGCTCGAACTGCTCACCGACGAGCCCAAGCGGATGCGCATGGCCCGCACGGCGGCCCAGCGGGCGTCGCGGTTTGCCATCGCCAAGAGCTTTGAAACCTTCTGGGGCGCCCATGCCGCCGCCGCCGAGGGCCCCATCAGCGACGAAGAGCTCGAGCAGATCTGGCGACGCATCCACTTCGGCCGAACCACCACCGCCTGAATCGCCACATCAGGCAAGCTCAGGCACCCGGACCAAGCCGGCCGCACGAGCCTCGCCGGCCCGCCATCGGCGGCCGCTCTCGATGGGGCAATCGACCGGGGCAATCGACGGGCAGTTGACGGGTGCAACCAACGGGGCAGTTGACGGGCGCAACCGGCCGCGTCGCCCGCCAGATCGCCGCCGAATCGCCCGCCGAATCGCCCGCCGAGTCAAATCGTGTGATCTCCATGCCTTGCTGCAACGCGCTCTTGCTGCAACGTTCTGCCGGGCGATGACCTGCGTTTTACGGTGTTGGCGACATTTTGGGCAAACCGACGGGGGGATTGGGCGTCCTATACTATGCGAATGCGGGATGGGTCCCGATGCCCGCGAAAAGGCGTTTGACCGGGTTTTCAGGCAACGGTACGCTCGCGGGGTCCGGTGCACATCTGCCGGTGCCGGCGGGCCTGTGCCCGCACGCTTTGTGTCACGTATCCAGTTGTGTCACGTATCCAAGTCGTTTCTTATTCCAGTCAACGGGAAATGCTGTACATGAACAAGACGATTGGCCGGCGGGCTGTCGCGCGGGTGTTGCTGGGGATGGCTGTTCTGGGTGCGGTCGCGCTGCCGGGGCGCGCACAGGACCGGCTGGCCGCCGCGCCGGCAGAACTGTCGACCGCGGTGGCGGTCGACACGATGTCGCTGCCCGAGCTGAAGTCGGCGGCGTTCAGCGCCCTGCGCGCCGGGGAATTCGACCGCACCAACCTGCTCCTGACCCGTGCGGCGTCGATCAGCGACGACCCCGCGGTCCAGCGCATGGCGCAGTGGACCAGCGAGTTCGAAAAGCAGCGGCAGGTCTTCCAGAGCGAGCGGCGCGAGCAATACGACAAGGCCGTCGGTGACGTCAAAAAGCTCATCGAAGCGGGCTATCGCGACTACGCGCTGGATTACGCCGCCCGCGCTTACCTGCTGGCCGACAACAAGGACGCGTTTCACAGCGAGCCGTGGGTCGCTGACCTGATCAAGCAATCGATCGCGTCGGCCGAGGAAGCCGACAAGGCCCAGCAGTGGGTCAAGTCGCTGCGGCTCTACGGCGACCTGGGCTCGATCGAGCCGGCCAACCCGCTGTGGAAAGAGCGGCTCAAGGTCGCCACGCGGCGCATCCGCCTGCTGGCGATGTATGCCCCCGAGGCGCTCAAGGCGACGCGCGACGCCGAAGCGTCGACCGCCGAAAAGGTGCTGGCGATCGTCAAGCCCGAGATGGCCAACAAGTCGCTCACCGGCACCACCAGGCCCGCGACGGAATCCGCCGAATCCGAAGACAGCGCGTTCAAGATCGACTGGCGTGAGACCCTGCGCGGCATCCGCCGCGACATGCTCTGGCAGTCGCTGGTGAAGGCGCGAGAGAATTACTGGCGCGACACCACCTATGTCGACCTCGTGACCGGCGGGCTCCAGGGCCTGCGCGTGCTGGCGACCACGCCCGGCCTCGAAGCGGCATTCCCCAAGCTCAGCGACGAAGCGCTGCGCAGCAGGTTTGTCGCCGATGTCGACTCGGCCATCGCCGCCTCGACCGCGGCGGGCGAAGACCCGCTCAAGCAGAGCACCATTGTCGCGGGCGTCATCCGCACCAACGCCGAGACGCTGCAGCTGGATGAAGAGGTGCTGGTCAGCGAGTTCGCCGACGGCGCGTTCGCCGAGCTCGACCCGTTCACCGCGATGATCTGGCCCTCGGAGGTCGATGAGTTCCGCAAGACCACGCAGGGCGAGTTCAGCGGCGTGGGCATCCAGATCCAAAGCGGCGACGACGGCAGCCTCAAGGTCATCAGCCCGCTCGAAGATTCGCCGGCGTTCCGCGCCGGCATCAAGGCCGGCGACGTCATCACCCACATCAACGGCAAGAGCGCCAAGGGCATCACCATCAACCAGGCGGTCAAGACCATCACCGGGCCCAGCGGCACGCTGGTGACGCTGACCGTCAAGAGCCCCGACGGCGAAAGCCGCGACCATGAGATCAAGCGCGAGACGATCAAGGTCGCCAGCATCAAGGGCTATCAGCACATGCCCGGCGGCGGCTGGAACTACTTCGTCGACCCCGACAACAAGATCGCCTATCTCCGCCTGACCAACTTCACCAAGACCACCGGCGAAGAGCTCGACAAGGCCGCCCGCGAACTGCGCGACGCCGGCGCGGCGGGCGTCATCCTCGACCTCCGCTACAACCCCGGCGGACTGCTCACCGCCGCGACCGAGGTCAGCGACAAGTTCCTCACCGGCGGCACCATCGTCTCGACCCGCGCCGACCGCAAAACCCCCAACAACCCCACCGAGGCGTCGGCTTCCAACGACGGCGACGAGCTGAGCCTGCCGATCGTCGTGCTGGTCAACCAGTATTCCGCCAGCGCCAGCGAGATCGTCAGCGGCGCGCTCAAGGATCAGAAAGCCGCCTTGGTCGTCGGCGAGCGGACTTTCGGCAAGGGCAGCGTGCAGATGCTCTTCCCCCTCCGCGGCGACTCGGCCTTCCTCAAGCTGACCACGAGCCACTACTACCTGCCCAGCGGTCGGTGCATTCACCGCGAGGAGAACTCGCCCGAGTGGGGCGTCGACCCGGACATCCGCGTCGAGATGACCCCCGAGCAGATGCGTGCGGCCCAGGAGGCCCGCCAGGAGATGGACATCCTGCGCAACCAGGAAGACATCCCCGCGCCGGCCGAGGGCGCCATGCCGCAGCTGCGCGACGAGGCTGTCGAGGTCGAAGCCGAAGTCAAAGACGCGGTGGCGGAGACGGGCAAGAAGAAGAATGTGCTCGAAGCCGACCCGCAACTGTCGGCCGCCGTGCTCCTGCTTCGCCTGCAGCTTGCCGGCGCACAGATCCAGAGCTGACCGCACAGAAGGTGACCGTTCAGAAGCGACCGCCCGCAAACTGACCGACACCCGACTGGCACCGGGACGACGCCGATACCGCGCCGAGGCCAGTGACTGACACCAGACCGATGCGGCATTGATGCGGCGTCGACATGATCTTGGCGTGGCACAAGGCGGCGTAGACTGGCTCAAGGCCCGTGGGCTCGCGCTATCCCACTCTCACCTTCATCACCACTTTTTTCACCGTCGCCGGCGAGCCGCTCCAGACGAGCGGCATGTGCACGTCGGAAGGCATGAAGATGGTGAAAAACCCCTCGGGCACGACCACCAGCGATGTCTGCCCCAGCGCGTCGGCCGACGCCGGCTTGAAAAACCCGACATCCTTCGCCGGGTCGTGCGCCGTCTCGACATCAAACAATGTCCGCGGCCCGACGCCCATCCGCTCGACCCCGCTGACGACATACTGAATGTCCGCATACTTCCGGTGCGCCTCCCACCGGCACTGCTCGGGCGGCTTGGTGGTGATGACCTGCGGAAGGGCAAAGACGCTCTCCCCGCCCGGCCCATCGACGTCAACCCGGCCGGCCTCGAGCGCCGCCAGGTCGGTGCGCTTCAGATACTCAAATGCCTTTCGGAAACCGTCGCCCAGCGCGGCGTACACGTCTGCGTCACAAAGCGGTGAGAGAATCATGCCTGGTGTTTTACCGTCGTCACCCGCCCGACACGAAATGCCCGCGCCCGATCAGGCCCGACCCGCCGCGACGCGGCGCTAACCCGCGCTGCCTCGCGCTACGCAGCGGGACTCCGCGCGATACCCCGCGCGACGTCGCCCGGCCGGCGTCGTTTCGCCGTTGCCACCCGTGGCGCGCGAGCCAAGAATGATCGCATGTCTTCACAACCAGCGACCCACCATGCCATCCGTGTCACCCGCACAGGCGATCCCGAGGTGCTCGAGCTTGCGACCGTCGAGACCCCCGCCCCGGGCGCGGGCCAGGTCCGCATCAAGGTGATGTCGGCCGGCGTGAATCCCGTCGAGACCTACATCCGCGCCGGGCTCTATCCGCAGAAGGCGACCCTGCCCTACACCCCCGGTTCCGACGCCGCGGGCATCGTCGACGCCGTCGGCGAAGGCACGAGCGGTTTCTCAGTCGGGCAGCGCGTCTACACCGCCAAGACCGTCACCGGGTCGTATGCGCAGTATGCCGTCGCCGATGCGTCGGCGGTCTATCCGCTGCCCGAGTCGGCCGACTTCGATCAGGGCGCGGCGCTGGGCGTGCCCTATCCCACCGCCTATCAGGCGCTGTTTCACCGCGCCGCGGCCCTGCCAGGGGAAACGGTGCTCGTCCATGGCGGCTCGGGCGGCGTCGGCACTGCGGCCATTCAGTTTGCCGTCGCAGCCGGCATGACGGTCTTCGCGACCGCCGGCACCGCCCCCGGCCTCGAGCTTGTCAGGCGACAGGGCGCTCATCGCGTGTTCGATCACACCGACCCCGGCTATGTCGAGGCGATCCGCGCCGCCGCCGCGCCCACCGGCGGCGTCCATGTCATTCTCGAGATGCTTGCCAACGTCAACCTGCAGAACGACCTGACGCTGCTAGCGCCACACGGGCGGGTGGTGGTCGTCGGCAACCGCGGGCGGATCGAGATCGACCCCCGGCTGACCATGGGCAAAGACGCCGCCATCCTCGGCATGACGCTGTTCAACGCCACGCCCGCCCAGCTCGCCCGCATTCACCGCGCCATCGCCACGGGCCTGACCGAGGGCACGCTCAGGCCGATCGTCGGCCGCACCTTTGCGCTGCATGACGCCCCCGCCGCCCACGGCGCCGTGCTCCAACCCGGCGCACACGGAAAGATCGTGCTCCACCCGTGGAACACCCGGGCGGGGTGAGCGCATCCTTAACAGCCGATCGCCGCGCCTACTGCACGGGGCGCACTGCGGGTATAACGGCGGCATGTCCGTCAGCCACGGGAGCCCAGAGGCATCGCTCACCTTCGCCGCCGATGCACGCGAGGTGCTCGAGACCCTTCGCAAGACGCTGGTCGATCTCGTCGATGCCCTGCCCCAGCGGGTCGCCCACGCCAACGACCTGCGCAACAATCTCGAACTCGACTACAAGCTGAGCTGGCAGGTCTTCACGCTGATCAAGGCGCCCAACGTGTTGTCGGTCGCGGGCCATGTGCCCGGCCCGGTGGCAAGCCGCCGACTGCTCAAGGCGGTCGAAGCCCAGGGCGTCGACCGCGCCACCATCGACCGCACGCGCGAGGCCTTCGACGCGTTCGAACTGCTGATCGGTCGGCACGCCAAAGACCGCACCGCCTTCGCATCGATGGCCGCCGCCGCGACCGGCGAGCCGACCGCCGCCGTCGAGATCGGCCTGCGTCACCGGCGCAACATCTACCGCGGATACACCCACCTCACCGGCGTCGCCCTGGGCACACAGCTTCGGTGCAATATGGTCCACCCGCTGCCCGGGTCGCCCAACATCATCCACTGCTCCATCGGCGCGCTGCTCGACATGACCCGCTTCCGCGTCGACACGCCCGTCCTGGTCGACCGCACCTACATGATCCAGAAGGACGCCAGCTCGCCCCCGCCCTTCTCCCTGCTCGACCCCCAGGCAGGGCGCGAACTGGGCGTGCCGATCATCCGCCAATTCTGCTCCGACCCGCTGCCCACCTTCCGCACCGGCAAAACCGCCGACGGCGTCGGCTGGACCGAAGTCATCGGCGGCGAAGTCGGCGAACGCGGCGCGCTCGACCTGGTCTTCGGCGATTACCTGCTCGACGTCCCGCTGACCCCCAGCGACACCGGCGAGGGATTCATCTTCGGGCATCGCTCGATGGTCCGCTTCCCGTCACGCCGGAAGGTGATGGACATCCTGATCCACCGCGGGCGTTTCGGGCGGCTCGACCCGACCCTCACGTTCTACCAGGACCCCGCGGTCTTCAGCCCCTCCGACTATCACATCTCGGCCATGAAGCTCGACCTGCCCGAGCGCATCCGATTCTGCGGCCGGGCACCGCAGGCCATCGAAGCCTCCGGCATTCCGCGCTACTTCGACTGGGCCGATTGGGCCTGCCGGCAGCTAAAGCTCAACCTCGATGACTTTGACGTCTATCGGGTCGAGCTGGATTTCCCGCCGATGCAGGCGGTCATCGACATCATGTTCCACTGCGCCCGCTGAGCCGGCTCGGCTTGTGACGCACCGGCGTCAACGCCGCTGGTCCGAGCCTGTTCGTTGCCGTGAAAACTATTCACGAATACTTCTTGACTTCATAGGTATTCGTGGCATCATCATGACACCAACCGCTGCGCCACACGCGCCTGGCCCGACAGTG
>CAZBOE010000080.1:0-312 GCA_964493365.1 uncultured Tepidisphaeraceae bacterium
CTGTGCGCCAACTACATCGAGAACGTGCGGGCCTACACCCAGCACGAGCGGGTGCGCAACCGCTACACCGGCCGCGACGAGGACCCGGATGAGCGGCTGATGCGGTCGATCGAGGAGAAGATCGACATCCCCGACAGCCGCAAGGACGACTTCCGCCAGGAGATCATGAACTACATCGGCGCCCTGGCGCTGGACGGAAAGAAATTCGAGTACAACACCAACGCCCGCCTGCTCAAGGCTCTGGAGCTCAAGCTCTTCGAAGACCAGCGCGACACGATCAAGCTGAAGAACCTCGTGTAGGGAAAGAGTGTA
>CAZBOE010000080.1:342-13091 GCA_964493365.1 uncultured Tepidisphaeraceae bacterium
ACGTGGTGAAACAGCGCCTGATCAAATACTTCGGCTACAACGAGACCAGCGCCACCGATGTGCTGAACTATGTCGCCAGCATCTTCGCCCGGGGCGACACGAAGCAGGACGACTAGGCGTCGCCGCAACCAGGAGTTTATGAACAACACCATTCGCCCATCGGCCGTCTGGCTCGTCGCCGCTTCGCTGGCGGCGGTCGTCTTCTTCGTCGCGACCGACCCGGCCGCCGGCTGGATCGACTGGCCGACCCAGAGCCCGGTCGACGCCCACTGGCAGGCCCGCGCCGGAACCCTGATCGGCCTTGTCGGCAGCGCGTTTTCGCTCCTGCTGGCCCTGTTTTTGACGACGCGGAGGAGCGCCTAGCCTATGCTCTTCGAATGGGATCCGCGCAAAGCCCGGATCAATGTTGCGAAGCACCGGGTGTCGTTTGAGGAGGCATGCACGATTTTCGCCGATGAGTCGATATTGAGTCTGCCCCAGCGCGTCGCGGGCGAAGAGCGATGGGTGTCGATGGGCATGTCGGAGCGTGGACGTGTGCTGGTGGTCGTTCACCTCTGGCGTGACTCAACACAGGGCGCGGACGAGCTGGTGCGCCTGGTTTCCGCCCGCCGCGCGAATCGCAACGAGACAGACGTCTATCTGGAGAGACGACGATGAGAAAGCACTATGACTTCTCCAAGGCGGTTCAGGGCAAGTTCCACCGGCCGGCAAAGAATCTCCGCATCCCCATCTACCTCGACCGCGACGTCGAGCGGCGGCTGGGCGGGGCAAAACGTTCGCCCGGCGAAATCGCGCAACTGGTCAATTCGATCCTCCGCCAGCAATTGGAGACCAGCGATCTGATCCATTCCTAACCCGTTCATGCCGTCGACCCATGGTCCTCAAGATCGAAAAAGATCACCAGCGATTCCGCCAGATCGTCAAAGGGCGCATCCGCGACGACCTGCGTAAATTCCTCACCAAGGGCGAGCTGATCGGCAAGGAGGGCAAACACCTCATCTCGATCCCGGTGCGCGGCATCGAGCTCCCCCACTTCCGCTACGGCGACAACTCCGGCGGCGTCGGCGCCGGCGACGGCAAGGAAGGCGAAGTCGTCGGCAAAGGTCAGCCCGGCTCGGGCAAAGGCCAGGGCGGCACCGAGGCCGGCCAACACCTCATGGAGGTCGACCTGTCGCTGGATGAGCTGGCCGAGATCCTCGCCGAGGAACTCAAGCTCCCGCGGATCGAGCCCAAGGGCCGGCACCGCATCACGACCGTCCGCGAGCGCTACTCGAGCCTGCGCAAGGTGGGCCCCGAGTCGCTCCGCCACTTCAAGCGGTCGTTCAAGGAAGCGCTCAAGCGCCAGATCATGCTGGGCGACTACGACCCGGCCGACCCGCGCATCATCCCCCAGAAGCGCGACATCCGTTACCGCAGCTGGAAGGAAGTCAAAAGTCCCCAGAGCAACGCCGTCATCGTCTTCATGATGGACGTCTCGGGCTCGATGGGCGAAGAACAGAAAGAGCTCGTCCGCCTCGAGAGCTTCTGGATCGACACGTGGCTTCGCAAAAATTACGAGGGCATCGAGAGCCGCTATATCGTCCACGACGTGAGCGCCAAAGAGGTCGACAAGCACACCTTCTATCACCTCCGCGAAGACGGCGGCACCAAGATCAGCAGCGCCTATCGCGCCTGCAAACAGCTTCTCGACGCCCACTACAGCCCCGACGAGTGGAACATCTACCTCTTCCACTTCAGCGACGGCGACAACTCCAGCGAGGCCGACTCACGCGACTGCGTCAAAATCCTCAAGGAACAGCTCATCCCCGTCGCCAACATGTTCGGCTACTGCCAGGTCGCCAGCGCCTACGGCAGCGGCAACTTCATCAACGTCCTCCACGAACACCTCCGCAACAACCCCAAGACCCTCACCAGCCGCGTCAACAACAAAGACGACATCTACGACAGCATCAAGACGTTCTTCGGCAAGGGGCATTGACCGCCAGCCCCGGGCAAGTCGGCGAATGGCGATGCCGCGCCTTGGCGCATAACTGGCAGAGAATCGGCCGCTGCAATGACCCGCATGTCGACACCCTCGACACAACCTGTCACCGCAGAGCAGCTGTCGCGGCTTTCCGCAGGGCGGCGTTGCGAACTCATTCGCGGAGAGATGGTGATGATGGCGCGGGCGGGATTCGAACATGGGGACATCGCATCCGAACTGAATCATCAACTGCGTGCTCACGTTCGTGCCCATGACCTGGGAACGGTGACCGCCGCCGAGACCGGCTTCATCCTCGACCGCGATCCCGACACGGTCCGCGCGCCCGATGTCGGCTTCGTGAGCAAGTCCCGCCTCGCCGCCGGCATGCCCCGCGGCTATTTCCCCGGAGCGCCCGATCTCGCTGTCGAGATTAACTCCCTCAGCGATTTAGCCTCTGACGTGCTGATTAAGGTCGATCAATGGCTGTCCGCGGGCGCGGTGTCTGTGTGGGTGGTTGATCCGCCGACCAGGAGCGTCGAGGTGTATCGAGCCGACAAGCAGGTGGTTCGTTTTCACGCGGGCGACACCCTCACCGACGAGCCCACCCTTCCAGGCCTTAAGTTGAAAATCGCGGATCTGTTCCGCTGACCCGGCAGAAATGTCGTAGCCGCCGGGCATCCGCCAGACCCGGCCACCCGGTCATAACCCCTTTCTTCACCAGATCTTGCCCAAAATCCGCCGACACCTACATCGGTCATCGCGCATACTCCGTATCAACCTCTCCCTACCGGGCTCGGCCGACGGGCCCGGCCGACGGACTCGGGGGACAAAGGTTTGATGAACTCTTGTTTTACGGAGCACTGCCGATGATCGCCGCTCGCATGTTTGCACAACACAGGATCGCTTCGTCGCTGATTGCCGGGGTGGTTGTCGCAGCAATCGCTTCGCCGGCCAGCGCCCTGTCCCTTGCCGTCACCAACCCCGGATTCGAAGACATCACCGGCGAAGCGCCGTTCAACGAGTTCACCTTCGGCCCCCTGCCCGGATGGGGCCTTCATGACCCCGGCCTGATCACCGGCAGCGCCGCCGGGCCGGTCTATTTCCTGGGCACGCTGACGCCGTTCATCCGCGATCCGGTCGGCAATCCCGGCGTCTACGAGTTTCTGCCCGACGGTGCGCCCGAAGGCCAGCGCGTCGGCATCGCCTTCAGCTTCGTCGGCTCGGGCGGACAGGGCGAATGGGGCTTCGTCCAGACCCTGGGCGATGTTCTCGAGCCCCACACCCGCTACGACCTCTCCGCCCTGGTGGGCAACATCGCCTCGGGCTTCTCCGTCAGCAATGATTTCTTCAATCTCGACGGCTTCCCAGGCTATCGCATCGACCTGCTGGCCGGCGGGCAGGTGATCGCGTCGGATAACAACAGCCTCGCCAGCGGCGGCGAGTCGATCCCCGAAGGCGTGTTCGAGCGATCCACCCTCACGTTCGTCACTGGCGCCGACGACGGGTCGCTCCCGTTCGGACAGCCGCTGGGTATTCGGCTGGTCAACCTCAACGTCGTCGACCCGACGGCCCCGCTGGCCGACCTCGAGGTCGACTTTGACGACGTCTCTCTTCGCGCCCGCAGCGCGATCGAGGGTGACGCCGACCGCGACGGCGACGTCGACTTCGATGACCTGGGCACGCTCCTGGGCAACTATGACACCGCCGTGCCCGCCTACACCGACTTCAACGACGACGGGCTGACCGACTTTGACGACCTGGGCCTGCTCCTGGGGAACTACGGCTTCTCGGGCGGCATCGCCGTCACGGGCGCGGCCGAGGCCTTTGCCGGGGGGAGCGTCGGCTCGCCGGTCGCGGTCTCGTTCGTGGTGCCCGAGCCGCACGCGCTGGGCCTGCTGACCCCCGCCCTGCTGCTGCTGCGTCGTCGGGCCGCCGACGGGCGACAGTGCTGAACGTGCCAAAAATTGCTCACCCCGCACGGACCGGGCCGCGGCAGTTTTTGCATCTGTCGCGGAGACACGGTCTCATCTCGATGTGTCGATGGGCCAACCGGTTAGAAACGGAATTGTTGTTTTCAACTCACCGTTCCGTTCGGTACGATGATGTGGCATATCGGCGCACGCCGGGGTGGTGTCATGCTCCGGGGCGGTGATCGGATGCGGTGTCGCGTGGTTGTGTGCCGGGCCGCCGCGCTGCGTGTGTTTGTGAGCCGAAGTCGGCGGCCAATCTCGAAAGCGACAACGTCCCTGGGGTCTTTTGCGGAGAATCGTATGAGCCTTCGTCAGCGTCATGTCCATGCCGCCACCAATCGTCCGGGCTATGCCCGTCTGGGGCTGTTTGCGGGTCTGGCCGCCGGCATCGTTGCCCTCACCCTGACCGCGACGGCGGCGGTGCAGAACCCGGTCGCGCAGCTTGTGGGCCTGGGTTTCAAGTTTGAAGGTGCCGATACCTGCGCCGCGGCCACCTGCCACGGCGGCGCCGAGGCGGGCAAGGCTGGCGCGGGCCTCAACAGCTACACCCTCTGGGCCGGCAAAGACCCGCACAACGCGGCGTACGAGACGCTGGAGAACGACGAATCCAAGGCGATGGCGTCGAAGCTGGGCATCGCGGCCGCGACGGCTTCGGAGCGCTGCCTGGGCTGCCACAGCGTCAACGCCCCCGCGGCGTTGCAGGGCGCCAAGTTCACTCTGGAAGAAGGCAACTCCTGCTCGACCTGCCACGGCCCGAGCGAAAAGTGGCGTGAGCCGCACGCGAAGGAAGGCTGGACCGCCCAGCAGCGGCAGGCGCTGGGCCACGACGGGCTGCTCAAGCAGTGGGGCCTGTTTGACACCGAGCCGCTGATCCAGCGGGCCGAGCGGTGCACCAGCTGCCACCTCTCGATCGAGGCCGACCTCGTGGCCGCCGGTCACCCGACGCCGGTGTTTGATCTCGACTATTACTCCAACCCGTACGTCTACGAAGACCGTCACTGGGAAGACCCGGCCGAGCCTTACTACGGTGTGAAGCTGTGGTCGGCCGGGCAGGTCGTGGCGACCGCCGAGGCGATGAAGCAGATCGCCGATCGCGTGGGTGCCAACGCCGCCGACGCGGCCATCACCGACGCCTACAACCAGGCGATGAGCCACTACCAGGTGTTTGCGGCGTTTGCCGAGGCCGCGGGCCTGGGCAAGCCGGCGGCCGCCGATGTGGAGAAGCTGACCGCCGCGGTGAAGGCCGGCAACAAGGCCGACGCGGCCGCCGCCGCCAACGCCGTCTCCGCTGCCGCCAACGGTCTCAAGAGCAAGGTCGCCGGCGCGACGCCCGACAAGGCCGCCGCGGTCAAGGCAATGAATGCGATCGCCGGTGATGCGTCGCTGGCGGGTGAGCTGGGCCTCTTCGGTGTGGAGCAGCAGGCGTTTGCTCTCTACAGCATGTACAACGCCTACGCCGCGGCCGAGAGCCCGGCCGACGCCGACGCCACCCTCGAAGCCATCGGCGCGCTCTTCGGCCCGATGGAAGAGAAGAAGGTGACCGACGACTACAAGGCGAGCCTCGATGCGGTCAAGGGCAAGCTGCCCAAGTAAAGGCGGCGCAGCAGTAACCAGCCGCCCAGCAGGCGGACGCCGGGCCGACATCCGACAAGGGGGCCCGGCGGTGTTGCCGGCGCGGCAATCGATCCCCCGGCCACGCCAATAATCCAACGCTCCCCGCGGGCCCGCCTCTCACCCAGGCGGGCCCGCGGTGCGTGGCCGCCTCGCCGCACGGCCGATCAGGTACACTTCGCGGGCACCCACCGAGGCCCGCAGCGACCACAACGGGGGAACCATGGCGCCGACATCCACCACCCTGCTGCTCTTCGTCATCGCCGCCCCTCTCCTGGCGCTCCTGGGCGCTGTCTCGATCGCCCTGGGCCTGCGTGGGCGGCGGATGGGGGATCATCCCCACTGCCGAAAGTGCGGGTTCGACCTGTTCGGCAAGCCGGAAAACGCTACCCGCTGCAGCGAATGCGGAGCAGACCTGGGTCGAGAACGCGCTGCGGTCGTCGGGCTGAAACGAAGACGGACGCCCATGATCGTCATCGGCGCGGTCATGGTCATCGCGGCTGCCTGGGCATCGGTGGTCGCTTGTCGCACCGTGGACTGGATCCGCTACGCCCCGGCAACCTGGCTCGTCGATGACATGATGCGCGATCAGGGCTCCTACCCGACCGCGGCCGGCGATGAACTAGAACGTCGTCTGGCGGCCGGCTCGCTTTGGGCTTCCACGCGTAAGGGTTTGGCTTCACGAATCCTCGCCTATCACGCCGATCCGAATGCCCCGTGGCACATCGATGCCGGCAACCTGCTGGTCGACCTGCGTCGCAACGGCGACGTAGGCGATGCCGCGTGGGAGTCTTACCTGCGCAATAGTGTCGAGCTCGATATCGCCGCCAGGCCAGTGATGAAAGTCGGCGGCACCAATCCGGTCTGGTTGATCATGCGGGGACACCATGGTGGCTACGGCAAGGCGGGAATGCGGACACACTTTCACGACGTCGGGGTGAGCTTTGAGTTGATCGGCAGCGATCGAAACTTCAAGAAAGCAAGGGGCGGCAGCATGAACACGATGACTGACAAGGACAATTGGTCGGGCTTCGGCTTTCAGCGGTTGTCGGCTGAGCAACCGGGTGACTACGAGCTGGTTGTGCGGGGTAAAATCACCCATCAGAGCACCCCATGGGTGGACAAGACGGTTGAATTTCCGCTCGAATTCGTCCGGAAGATCAAGGTCGTACCGGCCGACGAATCGCCGGTTACCTTTGTGAGTGACGACACTCGCGCCAATGCGATGCGAGCGTCGGTGAGAGTGTCGGCACGCCGTCGCGCGACTCCACCCGCGCTTGACGTCCAACTGATGTTTGTGAACACGCCCGAAGCGATTTGTGCCGACGTGTATGTCGCGCAGGCCGGCCGGCGATGGCTCATCGGCCATACTGCCGCCGCGCACCCGGTCCCCCTACCCCACTACAACGCTCAGTTCTTCAAAGAACTTGACGCTATGTCCGGTTTTGATGTGTCGGCGCCTTTCGAGTTGATCCTTGAGCCCAACGCCCTGGCGGCGGAGCAGAGTCCGTTCGTTGTCCGCGCTTGGGGCAAACCGATCATCATCGAGGCATTGAGCGTACGCGAAGAGCGGAACTGACGCAGGAGGATCGATGCATTGAGCACCGTTGCCGTTCGTGGTTGATGTGCCGCATGGAACGGTTCCCGCAGGGCCCCGCGAAAGGATGACAAGTGGCTATCCGCGGCCTTTTGGGTGGTGACCACGTGACAGATAATCATCCCGATGTCCCACATTGCCCGAGCTTTTGTCTTGCCGCTCCCCCTCGCCCAGACCGGCCCTGACGCGTCGACGATCTTCTATCTCACGCTGCTGTTCATCTTTCTCACCGGCATTGTCACCACCGTGGTGACCAAGTGGTCGCGCGACAAGTGTCTGCGGTTTTTCGACCGGTATCACGTGACGGTCGAGCGGATCAAGGGGCAGACGACGTGGGGTGTGCTCAAGGTCTTTCCGTCGGGGATCGAGGTGCTGTTCGATCACCCCTATGTCGACACGCGCGGGCGGAAGAAGACGAGCTACCTGATGTACCAGGCCGACATGGATACGCAGTTGCTCTCGATCTTCCGTTATCACGACGAGCTCACGCCGGCCCAGCAGGAGCGGCGGCTGGCGCAGGTGCACAGGACATTCAACCCCGGGCCGTTTCGGCGGCTGTTCAGGCGGGTGCGCAACTTCATCAACCTGCTGCGCGACGCCTTCGCCAGCGCCATCGGCGCGGTCGTCGGGCAGGCGGCTCGGATGAGGCCGGGCTCGGCCGTGCTCACCACCCAGGCCGGCTCGGTCACGCAGATCGGCCAGGCCCTGCTGGGCAAGGTGGCCAACGCGTATGAGCCGCTGCTCGAGCAGTACATCGGCCAGCCGGTGATCGTCGACGTGGCTGACCCCGCCAACCCCGCGGTGCAGGGTGTGCAATACACGGGATATCTCGCCGACTACACGCAGGGGTATGTGACGCTGATGAACGTGCAGCACACCACCGCCAGGACATTCTCGATCCCCCTGCCGGCATACGACCCCGATCAGACGCCGCAGGTCGGCGGGCCGACGCCGCCGGCGCCGGTGACCGAGCAGGGCGTTGAAATCCGCATCGACGGGCGACGGCTCAAGATGACCAACACCACCGATGACCTGCTGATCGCCCGACAGCTGGTGCGAGAGGGGTTTGAGGCGGTCGACCTGGGCACGGTGATTCCGCCGCGGGGTGTGCTCGATCTGCCGGCCCGCGAGGCGCGGGGCGGAAGCCTTGCGCTCGAATGTGTCCGCACGGCCGACGTAACCGCGCCACGCAGGCTTGCCACCGTCCGCCATGCCGGCGAACTGCTCGACCGCCCGGGCATCACGGATTTCATCGTCGATCAGTTCCCGCTGACCCGGAGAGGATGAGGGAGTGAGAAGGCACGAAGCCAAAGCGGCACGGAGGCAGCACGGAGGCACTAAGGCACAACAGGCAAGACGGGGTGGAGGGCCGTGGTGGCGGATGGCGGTTGTGTTCGACACCCGGCGCGTTGTCGCTCGTCGCTTCCCACTGCTCACTTTGAACGCCGGCTCCCTACTATTGGTCTGCCATGGCTCACGAGTCACTCGATCATGCGCCCGTCGTGCTGCACCACGGCATTTTCGGGTTCGGGCCGATGAAGATCGGGCCGCTCAAGATCGAGTATTTCATCGGGATCGATCGGGCGATGGCGGACGCGGGGCATCCGGTGATCGCGGCGTCGGTGCACCCGTGTGCGTCGATCGCCACGCGGGCGCGTCAGCTCAAGGAGCAGATCCTGGCGCGGCTGGACCACATGGATCGGTCGCACCGCCGGGTGATCATCTTCGCCCACTCGATGGGCGGGCTCGACGCCCGGCACATGATCACCCACCTTGGCATGGCCGACCGCGTGGCGGCGCTGGTGACGGTCTGCACACCCCACCGCGGGTCGAGCTATGCCGACTGGTGCGCGATCAACCTTGGCAAGCGCCTCGGCGGCTATCGGCTGCTGCGCAACCTGGGGCTCGACATCGGCGCGGCGCTCGACCTGACGACCGAATCGTGTCGGTGGTTTAACGAGCAGACGCCCGATCATCCGGAAGTGGCGTATTACAGCGTGGCGGGGTGTCGGCCGTGGCATCGCGTGCCGCCCAACTTCTACCACTCGCACGCGATCATCCAGAAGACCGAGGGCGACAACGACGGGCTGGTGAGCGTCGAGTCGGCCAAGTGGGGCGAGTTTCTGGGCGTGTGGCCGGCGGACCATGTCCACGCGGTGGGCCGGCGAATGGTGCTCGAGCTGACCGACCCGACGGGCCCCATCACGCCCTACTACCTGCGGACCCTCCAACGCGTCGTGATGCGGGAAGCCGCGTCACACGATCCCGCCTCGCGATGACCCCCGACCCCGCGACCGCGACGGCCGAAACGGCGCCGGCGGGCGATGCGCGGAGCGGTGTTCCAAGGCGCGGTGTTGCACTTCGCGATGTGGCACGGCGCGGTGTTGGATGGCGCGTTCTTGCGCGGCGCGGTGTTGCACGGCGCGATGCTGCATGGCGCGATGCTGCATGGCGCTTTCTTGCGCGGCGCGATGTTGCGTGGCGCGAGGTGCCGTGGCGGGGTCGTCCTTGTTGCGCCGTTCCTCGAAACGACCTTTCGCGGCGCGGTGTTTCATGGCTGGAGAGCCGCGCCACGCGAGCGCGTCGAGCCCGTTGACGAGGGTTTGTCATGCATGGTTGACGTCGGTACGATACTCGCCATGGACACGATCAACGTGGCGCTCGTCGGGTGTGGAGGAATGGCCAACTGGCATGCTCAGCAGCTCAAGGCCATTGAGTCGGTCAAGGTGGTGGCGCTGGTCGATACGGTGGAAAAGCAGACCGCGCTGTTTAAGGAGAAGTATTTTCCTGATGCGGTGGCGTATCAGGATTACGACCGGCTGCTCCACGCCCCGCCGGCCGAGCTGCATGCGGTCAACCTTGTCACGCCTCACACCGTTCACTATCACCAGGCCAAGGCGGCGCTCGAGCATGGCATCAACGTGCTGTGTGAGAAGCCGATGGTGACGAGCGTGACCCATGCCTATGACCTGTGGCGCACGCAGAAGAAATCCGGCAAGCTGCTGGGCGTGACCTTTCAGGCGCCTTACACCGCCACCTTCGGCTGGCTGGCGCAGCATCGCGATGCGGGCGAGTGGGGCAAGGTGCAGGTCGTGTCGGGGTGGCTCGCCCAGAACTGGCGCGACTACACGGTCGGCAGTTGGCGTCAAGAGCCGTCGCTCTCGGGCGGCGGGCAGATGTATGACTCGGGCGCCCACCTGCTCAACGCCATCATGTGGCTCATGAACGAGCCGGTCGTGTCGGTCAGCTGTTTCTACGACAAGGTCGGCACGCCCGTCGATATCAACGGCGTCGCCATCCTCCGCTTCGCCAGCGGGGCGCTGGGCAGCATCGCCATCGGCGGCCACTGCTCGGGCGATTTCAAGACCGGCATCCACATCCAGACCGACCGGTTTCTGATCGAAACCGACCAGTACGGCGGCCGACTCGACATGAGCACCCACCGCGGACGCAAGTACTACCCCGCGGTGCCGCACAACGACCATCCCTCTGCGGGCAGCCCCCATCTCAACTTCATCCGCGCACTGCGAGGCCAGGAGCCGCTGCGTGCGCCCACGCGATACGGCGTGCTGCTCTCGGCCATGATGGACGCGCTCTACGAATCGGCCGATACCGGAAAGATCGTCAGCGTCGAGCCGGTGCCGAAAGACCTCGAGGCCTGACCGAAACGACGCCGGCCCACCCTACACGGGCCGTCGCACAGCGGGACTGCGCAGTGGGGCTGCGCTCCGGGACTGCGCTGTGGGACTGCCCAGCGGCGCTGTGCTACGGGGCTGTGCTGCGGGGCTGTTGCGGGGAGCTTTGGCGCGCGGTCGTGCCGGCGCGACGCCGCGGTCGGGTCGGGCTTCTGGCTGGCGGCCGGGATGCATCGGCGACGCCTGTCGCGATACACTCGCTCACATGAGCGGAACACCCACCGATCCTTCCCGCGGATTGTCTGACCTGGCTCGGCTCGAGCGAAAGCTGTCGGCCGAGCACAGGGTGATCCACATCTGCACGACCGAAGAGGCCGATGCGGTCGAGCTGATCGGCGCGGCGTGCGTCAACCTCGGGCTTGAAGCGCTGTGCTGGTCGGTCACCGGGGGCCTGCGCGACGGGCTGATGATCGGCGGCCGAACCATGTCCGGCACCGAGCACCCCGCCGCCGCCCTGGTGACGCTGACGACGATCAACAAGCGGATGGCCGTCACGATGTTCGACCTGGTCGGACACCTCAAGGACGAGCGGACGCTCCGGGCCGCGCGGGAGGTGGTCAGTCATTTTTCGCGCACCGGCAGCCACCTGGTCGTGATCGATTGTCAGACCGAGATGCCCGCGCCGCTGCGGGCGATGACGACCCGCTTCGAGATGACGCTGCCCGACGAACTCGCGCTCGAGCGGGTTGTCCGCGAGACGCTGCGGACGCGCATGGAAAAGTCGCGGTTCGAGCTCGACATCAGCCGGCGCGACCTGTCGGCCATCGTCCGCAACCTCCGCGGGCTCACCGCCCGCCAGGCCCGGCAGGTTACCCTCGACGCCATCAGCTTCGACAACCGCTTCGACGCGGCCGACATTCATGTCGTGCTGGCGCAGAAGCGCAAGGCGATGAGCGGGCTGGGCCTGCTCGATTACGTCGAGGCGCCGATCAGCCTCGACGAGGTCGGCGGACTTCGGCGGCTGAAGTTCTGGCTCGAACAGCGCCGCAACGCCCTGGCAGATGACGCGGCGGCCTACGGGCTTCGCCCGCCGCGGGGCGTGCTCATGCTGGGCGTGCAGGGCGCGGGCAAGAGCCTGGCGGCCAAGGCGGTCGCCACCGCGTGGCAGCGCCCGCTGCTGAGGATGGATGTCGGCGCGCTCTACGACAAGTACATCGGCGAATCGGAAAAACGCCTGCGCGAGGCGCTGCACCAGGCCGAGGCGATGGCCCCGATCGTCCTGTGGATCGACGAGATCGAAAAGGCGTTTGCCAGCGCCGGCAGCGCCAACAGCAACGACGGCGGGCTCTCGCGACGCATGTTCGGATCGCTGCTGACCTGGATGCAGGACCACGAGGCGCCCGTGTTTCTGATCGCAACCGCCAACGACATCGAATCGCTCCCGCCCGAGCTGCTGCGCAAGGGACGGTTTGACGAGATCTTCTTCGTCGACCTCCCCACACCCGAGGCGCGTCGGGAGATCGTCCGCATTCATCTCAAGAAGCGAAAGCGCGATCCCGGCTCGTTCGATCTGGATGCCCTGGTGTCGGCCAGCGAGGGGTTCAGCGGCGCCGAGATCGAGCAGGCGGTGATCGCCGCCATGTACGACGCCTTCTCGGCCAAGGCGGAAGTCACCACCGAGCACGTCATCAAGGCCATGCAGTCGAGCCCGCCCTTGAGCGTGACGATGGCCGAGCGGGTAGCGGCGCTGCGCCAGTGGGCGACGGAGCGGTGTGTGCCGGCCGACTGATTCGTCGGCAGACACAGCGGCTGGTGCACGACATCGCCACACCCGCCCCAGCCTGAAGCGCGATCGACCGAGACACCCGCGCCGGGTGGGCCGAGCCGCGGTCCGGCGGCGGTCCGGCGGCGGTCGGGCGGTAGTCGAGCCGCGGTCCGGTGGCAGTCCGGCGGCCGGGATTGCGGCACACGGG
>CAZBOE010000080.1:13119-18374 GCA_964493365.1 uncultured Tepidisphaeraceae bacterium
GGAATGAACCCGGAAGGGCCCGGGTTTGGCCGGGGTTAAGCCATCACGCCCCCGGCGACCCGGGCCCCCTTTTCTGGGTCCCCTTTTTTTAGGCCCCCTTTCTGCGGGACCCCTTCTTTCCGGCACCCTGTCCAGGCCCGGGCCCGCCTTCGATCACCCGCCCATCGCAAGCCGATCTCGCCGCCCGTCGCCCGCTCATCCGGCGTAGAAATCGTTTGCACTTATCGCTCTTGGCCCCCCTCTGCCTTGCCGCATCCGCTCGGCCGCTCTAGGCTAGCGGCTCTTTGCGTCAACCAGGAGCGAGTATGAGCGTCACCACCGCCGACACCCGATTTAAGCACGTGAACTATCTCTGGGATGATTCTGTGGCCGCGGGGCTCAGCCCGGCACAGCGGCTGATCTATCGATCCAACATCCTGGGCAGCGACCAGCGCATCACCAACACCGGCGGCGGCAACACGTCGTCGAAGCTGACCGAGAAGGACCCGTTGACCGGGCAGGATGTCACAGTGCTCTGGGTCAAAGGCTCGGGCGGCGACCTGCGCACCAGCAAGCTCGAGAACTTTTCCAGCCTCTACCAGGACAAGCTGATCGCCCTGCAAGGCATCTACCACGCTTCGCCCGCCAAGGGCGTCAAGAGCGCGATCGAAGACGCCATGGTGGGGATGTATTCCCACACCACCTTCAACCTCAACCCGCGCCCCAGCTCGATCGACACGCCGCTGCACAGCTTTGTGCCCTACAAGCATGTCGATCACACCCACCCCAACGCCGCGATCTCGATCGCGGCATCCGCAAGCGGCGCCAGGCTGACCAGGGAAATCTACGGCGACGACGTGATCTGGACCGACTGGCAGCGCCCCGGCTTCGACCTGGGGCTCAAGCTCCAGGAGATCTGCCGCAAGCACCCCAAGGCCAAGGGCGTCATCCTCGGCGGCCACGGGCTGATCAACTGGGCCGACGACGACAAGGCCTGCTACGAGCTCTCGCTGACGCTGATCGAAAAAGCGGCGGCCTACATCGCCTCCCACGACAAGGGCGACAAGACCTTCGGCGGCCAGAAACACGCCTCGCTCGATGAGCCGACGCGACGCGCCGTGCTCGTTCAGATCCTGCCCTGGCTGCGCGGGCAGGTGAGCCAGGTCAACCGCTTCGTCGGCACCGTGCAGGATGACGCGGCGGTGCTGCGGTTCGTCAACAGCGTTGACGCGCCCAGGCTCTCGGAACTGGGCACGAGCTGCCCCGATCATTTCCTGCGCACCAAGATCAAGCCGCTGTATGTCGACTGGAAGCCCGACGCGGGCGACATCGCCGGACTGAAGGAAAAACTCCAGGCGGGCATCGCGCAATATCGCAAGGATTACGCGGCTTACTACGAGAAGTGCAAGCACCCCAACTCGCCTGCGATGCGCGACCCCAACCCGACGGTCGTGCTGATCCCCGGGCTGGGAATGGTCGCCTGGGGCAAGGACAAGAGCGAGTCGCGCGTGACCGCCGAGTTTTACAACTGTGCCATCGAGGTGATGCGCGGCGCCGAGGCGATCGACCGTTACACCGCCCTGCCGCTGCAGGAGGCGTTTGACATCGAGTATTGGCTGCTCGAAGAGGCCAAGCTCCGCCGGATGCCGCCCGAGAAGAGCCTGGCGCGCAAGGTGGTGGCGGTGATCGGCGCGGGCAGCGGCATTGGCAAGCAGGTGGCGCACCGCATCGCGCCCGAAGGGGCGCATGTCGTGGCGGTCGATCTGTCGAAGGAGTCGGCCGACGGCACCGCGAAGGAGCTGGAGGCGAAGCTGGGCAAGGGCATCGGCGTCGCGGGCAGCGGCATCAGCGGGTGCGGCTTTGCCATCGGGCTGGGGGCCAACATCACCGACCGCAAGTCGATCAGGGCGATGCTCGACGAAGCCGTGTTCGCTTACGGCGGCATTGACGCCATCGTCATCACCGCGGGCATTTTCGTCCCCCCCGACACCACCGGCCACATCCCCGACGACAAGTGGGCGCTGACGTTTTCGATCAATGTCACCGGCAGCTACCTGGTGGCCGACGAGGCGGCGGCGCTGTTCAAGGCGCAGGGCCTCCGCGGCGCCATGGTGCTCACCACCAGCGCCAACGCGGTGGTCGCCAAGAAAGGCTCGGTGGCTTACGACACGAGCAAGGCGGCGGCCAATCACCTCGTCCGCGAACTGGCGATCGAGCTTGCACCGCTCGTGCGGGTCAACGGCATTGCGCCGGCGACGGTCGTGCAGGGCAGCGCGATGTTCCCGCGCGACCGCGTCATCGCCAGCCTGGCGAAATACAACATCCCCTACAGCGAAGCCGAACCGACCGAGAGCCTGACGGCCAAGCTCAGCCAGTTCTA
Organism: uncultured Tepidisphaeraceae bacterium; assembly: GCA_964493365.1. Taxonomy (GTDB): domain Bacteria; phylum Planctomycetota; class Phycisphaerae; order Tepidisphaerales; family Tepidisphaeraceae; genus CAZBOE01. The sequence goes on from CAZBOE010000080.1 coordinate 15,479, forward strand.
CGCCGACCGCACCCTGACCAAGAACCCCATCACCCCCGCCGATCAGGCGGAGGCGTTCTACATCCTGCTGACCGATCAGCTCAGCAAGACGACCGGGCAGATCATTCCCGTCGACGGCGGGTTGGTCGAAGGCTTCCTGCGCTGAGTCCGGGGTGTGTTGCCGGCGCCGCGGCGGGCGAGGCAGCAGGCGCCGGGATCGCCGGGCAGGCAGCACGGCCGGCGCGGGCGAAACGGCAGGCCCGCTGGAGATGCCGGCAGCAGGTGCATGAGTCGGCCAGCGCATGAGTCGGCCAGTGCGGTGGTCGGCCAGCGCATGAGTCGGCCAGTGCATCAGTCGGCCGGTGCGGCCGGCCCTAGGCCACCTGGCGCCTGCGCGGATCGCGCAGGTGGTCGGCCAGCGTCTTGAGCAGGTTTGTCCGCGAGACCGGCTTGGTCAGGTAGGCATCGCAGCCGGCGTCGAAGCAGGCTTTCTGGTCTTCGGCGGTGCAGTTGGCGGTCAGCGCGATGATCGGCAGGTTGATGCCGTGGCGGCGCAGCTCGCGCGTGGCGGTGATGCCATCCATGACCGGCATCTGCACATCCATCAGGATCAGGTCATACGAGTCTTTCAGGGCCTTTCGCAGCGCCTCGGCGCCGTCGCAGGCCACCTCGACCGTCAGCCCCGCCTTGCCCAGCATGTGGACAATCAGCGCCTGATTCACCGGGCCGTCTTCGGCCAGCAGCACGCGGCCGCTGAGCACATCGGGGGTCGCCCCGGGCGACGACGGCTCGCCCGCGGTGACGACGCCGCCGTTGCCGTAGTCGCGGAGCTCAACCGGCCCTTCGATCCGCATCGTCAGCGTAAACACGCTGCCGACCCCGGGCGTCGATTCGACGGTGATGTCGCCGTTCATCATCAGCGCAAGCTGCCGGCTGATGGCCAGCCCCAGGCCCGTGCCGCCGAACTGCCGCGAAGTCGATGTGTCGGCCTGTGAAAACGCGGCGAACAGACGCCCGGTCTGTTCGGGCGTCAGCCCGATGCCGGTGTCTCTCACGGCGATGCGGAGCAGTTGCTGCGGCGGGTCATACGCCGCCGACAGCGAAACCGAGCCCGCCTGGGTGAACTTGACGGCGTTGGACACGAGGTTGGTGATGATCTGCTTGAGGCGCAGCGGGTCGCCCCACATCGACGCGGGCATCGGGCTGTGGATCTCGAGCTTGAGGTCGAGATTCTTGCTCACCGCAGAAGGCCTGAGCAGCGAGGCCACCTCATGCACAATGCCCGCGGGCTCGAACGACACGCGCTCGATCGACATCGCTCCCGCCTCGATCTTCGAGAAATCGAGGATCTCACTGATCAGCGAGAGCAGGTGCCGGGACGAACTGCGGATCATCTCGATCCACTCGCGGCGCTTGCCTTCGGGCGTATCCGGGTCGAGCAGCAGATCGGAGAACCCGATCACGGCGTTGAGCGGCGTCCGCAGCTCATGGCTCATGTTGGCCAGGAAACCGCTCTTGGCGCGGCTGGCGCTCTCGGCGCGGTCTTTCGCGCGGGCAAGCTCTTCGCTCGATTTCCAAAGCTCTTCGTGACGCTGCATGAGCTCGGCCGTACGTTCGTCGACGCGTTGCTCAAGGAGCTCGTTGGTGATGCGCAGGGCGTTCTCCGACGCCTCACGGTCGCGCTCGCGCTGGCGGATGGTCCGCAGCGCCACCCACCAGGGCAGCACACTCATCACCGCGGCAAACATGGCCGACCCGATCGCCAGCCCCACCAGGAACTGAACCCGCATCCATTGGCCGGAAAGCTCCTGCTCGATGCCGTTGCGCACCTGCACCATGCCGTGCGCATAGTGCTGTTTCTGTTCTCGATAGGGCTCGCCCGAGAGCAGCGCGTGTGCTTCGGCCTGCTTGCCCTGCTCGACCAGCTCGAACGCCCGCGTTTCCATTGCGATCAGCGCCTGATTGGCGGCGTCGGTCTCGGCTGCGCCCATGCCCCCGAACGCGCCGGGCGCAAGCTGCTTGGCCGCGGCGATGGCGTCATCGAGCGGCGCGACATGCTGGTCATAGCGGGCGCGCCAGGCGGCGTCGCCGGTCGCGGCGCACATCCGCGCCGACATCGTCAGCACCTCGTCGAGATGGGTGATCTGGCCGCTGATATCCGCGGCGGCGACAGTCCGCTCGGCCGCGTGCCGCATCTGGGCAAACGCGCTCCACAGCAGCAGCGATGTCAGGGCAAACAGCGTCGCCGCGGCGACAAGGCAAACCGTCAACACCCGAATGGGGTGCGACCGGACGTGATGCTTGAGAGTCGTTGGCGCAACTGACATCGTTGTTCCGGCGTCCGGCAGCCCAGCGCGACCGCACCGCCTTCGGCAGGATGCGAGGGTAGCAATGAAATCGGCTAGCAAAGACATGCGAGTTAATTGCGGATTGCTCCATATCTCGCTGGATATTGGCGGATTGGGCTGCCTTTGCCCGCGGCCGAGAGATGACCGGTCTTCACGCCGCTGTCTGGCGGTGGGCCGGTCACTTTCAGTCGAGGGGATCTCACAGACGCGGGCGATCGATGCCGCGGCGTCTGCCGAGCGGCCGGCAGGCCGATAAAACCCGCGTGGCGCGACTGTTTTGTGGCGCGACGATTTGCATCGCGAAAGCCAGGTGGCTTGACCGTCTACGGGCTCAACCCGCGCTCGAGCGCGATCCGCACGCGCAGGTTATTGCCCCTGAGCGACCTCGGGTTTGGCCTCCGAGGGTGACTCGGCCGGCTTCGAGGGGGCGACCTTCCGCCCGGGACGTCCGTCGATGGAATGTTCGCGGGTGACGTCGTGGAACTCGTGGCAGGTGATGCACGAGCTGCCCGCGCCGCGGGCGGAACGGGTGTCGGGTGCGGACGAGCGGGAGGTAGGGAAAGAGTGTA
>CAZBOE010000081.1:0-18320 GCA_964493365.1 uncultured Tepidisphaeraceae bacterium
CGCGCACCGACGCCGCCACGAGCGAGCGGCGGTCGTACGTGATGCCCGCAAGTCCGTCATTGCCGCCCACGGTCGAACCATCAAGGCGACGCTGGCGGGCCGCTTCCTGCGACGGGGCATGGAGCGATGCCGCATCCCGCGACGCGGCCTCACGGGCCAGCGTCTCCCGCGCGCCAAGCTCGCGAACCATCGATTCGCGCGTGCGTGTTTGGCGAGCATCGATTCCGTGGCCCGCGTCATCCTGGTCGGCCGACGTGCGCCGACGCTGGCGGATCATCGCCGCATCGCGCGACGCGGTGATCTCGATCAGCTCTGTCCGACGCAGACCCAGCCACCGACGGTGGGTGACCGTGCGTGTGTGCAGAATGACCGCTTGCGCGCCAAGCTCTCGCTTGACCATTGCCAAAGCCGCGGCCATGGACGGCGCCTGGAATGTTCGCAGATCCATACCCACAACCCTGCCGATCCAATGAACACACCCTCGCGGATGTCGTTCTTCCACATGAGGCAGCGCCGTCGTCACGGGATGTGACCGCGGCACGCCCATTTACACCCGGCGATGCCGCACACGACGATCGACCTGCCTGTCAGAGCGGAGACCCCCGTTGCCCGCGGAGAGCCTCCATGCCCTTCCCGATGTCACGGCGGAATCGCCGCCGTGTCACGAAACTTTGTTGTGCTCAGTCGTCGCCGGCAATCTGCTCTGCTCCATCTTTGCCGTCTTCGCCGGCGATTTGTCACTCGCTTGTCACACGTCCGATACTTTAGCCATTTATACCAACCATAGCGACGGCTTCCACACCAACGTCGGGAACAATTTCGTTGTACGCCAGCACGGCGACCGCGGGCAACTGGCTTTCGATCATCCGACGAAGTGCCGACCGCACCTGCGGGCTGCACAGCACGACACCGTTACGCCCCGTCGATGTGACCTCGGCCACCTTGGCCGCCACCTGCCTCACGATCTGCTGCGCCGTCTGCGGCGGCATCGTGTTGGTCACGCCGCGGTCCGACCGCTCGAGATGACCGTTGATCAGGTCTTCCAGCGCGGGGTCGAGCGTCACGCAGAACAGCTTGTCGGCTTCGTCCACGTACTGCTTGCAGATCGTCCGGGCCAGCGCGTTGCGGACATACTCGGTGAGCACGTCGAGGTCTTTTGTCCGGGTCGAGAAATCGCCCAGGGTCTCGATGATCGTTTCCAGGTCTCGCACCGGCACTCGCTCGCGCAGCAGATTCTGCATGACTTTCTGCAGTTCGCCCGGCTTGATCTGAGTCGGCACGACTTCTTCCACCAGGGCCGGCACGCGCTGCTTGAGGTTGTCGACCAGGTTCTTGACCTCCTGCCGGGTCAGCAATTCGTGCGCGTGGGTCTTGACCACTTCGGTCAGGTGGGTGGCCAGCACGGCGGTGGCTTCGACAACGGTGTAGTTCATCAGCTCTGCCTGCTGGCGCTGAGACTCCGTGATCCAGTACGCCGGCAGGCCGAAGGCGGGTTCGGTCGTCAGAGAGCCGCCGGGAATGGGGCCTGATGTCGCGCCGTTGTCCATCGCCAGGTATTGCTCGGGATAGGTCACGCCCCTCGCCACTGTCTGGCTCTTGATCTTGATGGCGTAGTCGTTGGGGCCCAGGTTCATGTTGTCACGGATGCGGATGGGCGGCACGATGATGCCCAGTTCGCTGGCGACCTGTCGGCGGATCATCGAGATGCGGTCGAGCAGGTCGCCGCCCTTGGCGACATCGACCAGCCGGACCAGCCCATAGCCCACCTCGAGCTCCATCGTGTCGACATCGAGCAGCTTCTCGACCCGCTCGGGCTCTTTCTTGACCGACTTCTCTCGCTCGGCGGCGGCCGCCTTGGCGGTCGCCTGTTTCTCAGACCGGGTCAGAATAAACGCCAGCCCGCCGCAGCACGCGCCCAGGACCAGCAGCGGCGTGGTCGGCAGCCCGGTCACGCTCATGCCCACCAGGAAGATCGACGCGATGATCAGCGCCTTGGGCTTGGAGAAGACCTGCTGGAGCATCTCGTCGCCCAGGTCGGTCTTGGAACTAGTGCGGGTGACGATCAGGCCGGCCGCCAGCGAAACGATGAACGCCGGCACCTGCGACACGATGCCGTCGCCGATGGTGAGCTTGGTGTAGAGCGCCAGCGTCGCCATGATCGGCCAGCCGTTTTCGACCATGCCGACATAGATGCCGCCCAGGATGTTGACCAGGGTGATCACGATCGCGGCGATCGCATCGCCCCTGACAAACTTCGACGCACCGTCCATCGCCCCGTAGAAGTCGGCCTGTCGGCTGATCTCCTCGCGACGACGCCGGGCCTCGGCTTCGTTGATGATGCCCGCCTGCAGGTCGGCGTCGATCGCCATCTGCTTGCCCGGCATGGCGTCGAGGGTGAATCGGGCGGCCACTTCGCTGATGCGCCCGCCGCCCTTGGTGATAACGATGAACTGAATCACGAAGATGATCAGGAAGATAATGATGCCGACCGTCAGCGAGCCCGCGGTGACAAACTCGCTGAAGGTGTGCACCACGTCGCCGGCCGCGAAGTGTGCCGCCTCGGGCGTCTCGCCGTTCTGGCCCGCGGTGAGGATGAGCCGCGTGGTGGCGACGTTGAGCACCAGGCGGAAAAGCGTCACACCCAGCAGCAGCGAGGGAAACACCGCAAACTCGAGCGGGCTGGACACGTAGATCGTGGTCACCAGGATGATGATGCTCACGGCTATGTTGATGATCAGCAGCAGGTCGAGCACCTGCGTCGGCAGCGGCACCAGGATCACCGCCAGCAGCGAGATGGCCGCGATCGGCAGGAGCATGCCGCGGTTCTCATGCAAAACCCCCGCAAAGGCAGCAAGCGGGTTGGAAGTTGTCGCAGCAGCGTCAGACATCGATGAATACTGCCAATGACTCGTCGCCCGGTATCAGTCACCCACTATCAGTCGCGCGGCATTAACCGCCCGTTGTCCGCTCCGGCCTTTCGCAACCGGCTTTCTCACTCGTCACTCCCCACGCATCACGGCTCATCACTTCTCATCACCTGCCGCCCGCCCTTCGCTCACCCTGCCCGTCGCCTGAGTTTGCCGGTGAGTTCGTAGACGTAGGCGAGGATCTCGGCCACCGCGCTGTAAAACTGCTCGGGAATCTCGCCGCCGATCTCGACCATCTTGTAAAGCGCCCGCGCCAGCGGCTTGCGCTCGAGGATCGGCACGCCATTGGCGATCGCCACCTGTCGGATCAGCAGCGCCGTCGGCCCCCGACCCTTGGCGACCACGCGCGGCGCATGCATCGTCTTCGAGTCATACTTGATCGCCACGGCATATTCGGTGGGGTTGGTCACCACCACGTCGGCGGTGGGCACATCCGACTTGATCCGGTTGCGCAGGTTGGCGATCGCGATCTGACGCCGGCGGGCCTTGATGTGCGGATCGCCCTCCATCCGCTTCATTTCTTCCTTGACCTCCTGCTTGGTCATCTTGAGGTCGCGTTCGTTGCGGTAGCGCTGCCATGCGTAGTCGATGATCGCGAGAATCAGCAGGATGGCCGCGATGCGGATGCCGATGTCGTAGACCGTGCCGATCGCCAGTTCGACGATCGCGATGTAAGGCATCTGGGGCGCCGCCACGATCGCCGGCAGGCGGTGATGCACCGCGGAATAACCCGCTCCGATGCACAGCGTCAGCTTGGCGATGTTCATCAGCAGCGACACCCCGGCCTGCCCCTGGCCGAAGATGCGCTTGATGCCGCTCGCGGGGTTGAGCGAGTTGAGCTTGGGGGTCAGCCGGGCGAAGTTGAACACCAGCCCGACCTGCGCCACATTCGCCACCACCCCGATCACCACGACGCCCATCATCAGCGGCACGACCGCCATCGCCAGGGCGGTCAGCGACCGCATCACCACCGCCATGAGGCCCGCGGTCGTCGTGCCCCTGAGCGAGTCGTGCGACAACATCTCGGCGACCAGGCTCCGCATGGCGTCGATCATGCCCGGACCCGTCCAGTCGAGCAGCACCAGCCCGCCCAGCAGCAACAGCGCGGCCGACAGGTCTTGGCTGCGGGCGATCTTGCCCTGCTCGCGCGCTTCCTGGCGCTTGCGCGGTGTCGGGGCTTCGGTTTTGTCGCCGTAGTCGTCTGCCATGGCCTACACGTAGTTGCCCTTCCAGGCTTCGATCACCGTATACATCGCGTCGAGCAGGGCGTCATGAATCGTCTCGCTGGTGATGCTCAGCGCCGCAATAACCACCACCAGCCCGATCAGCGATCGCATCGACATGCCCGCCGACAGCACGTTGAACTGCGGCATTGTCTTGCCGACAAACCCCAGGATCAGATCGACCACCAGCATCGTCACCAGCAGCGGCGCCGCGAGGCGGAACGCCAGTTCCGTCGATGCCGTCAGCAGGCCCGTCATCAGCGCCAGCAGCGACGGATCGACCTTCACGCTCATCAGCGGCAGATGCACAAAGCTCTGGTTGATGCCGATGAGCATCGCGTGGTGACCGTGCATCAGCAGGAAGATCGTCAGCGTGAGCATGAAATACAGATCGCCCATCAGCGAGCCCGCCTGGCCGAACTGCGGATCAAACACCTCGCTGATGTTGAAGCCCATCTGCTGGCCGATGATCTCCCCGGCCCACTGCGCCGCGGTGAAGACGAACGCCATCACCATGCCCATCGCCAGCCCGAAGAGCAGTTCGCCCATCATCGCCACGCTCAGCAGCCACAGCTCGTCGGGCACTGCGACCGGCAGCGGCACATTGGGCGTCAGGGCGGCCGCCAGTGCCAGAGCCATCATCACCCTCACGCGCCGGGGAATGCGGCCCGAGCCCAGGAACGGCGCGAAGATCATCATCGCGCCCAGCCGGGTCAGCACCAGCACAAACGCCGGCACAGACTGCAGAAGATGGTCAAGTTCGATGTTCACGTCAGGTCAAACCGCAACCCGCATTCGCCATCGCCCTGCGCGGCGGCTCCGGCCGGCAGTCTCGGGCGTTGACATCACATGCCCGTCACACGCCGACGCGTGCCATCGCCGGCGCGTTCCATTGCCGGCCCGCATGTTCACTGGCCCGTGAAACTGAGCATCGACGTCGTGTATTCGACAAGCTGCTGACCCATCCACGGGATCAGCATCACCGTGACCGCAACCATCGCCAGGATCTTGGGGATGAATGTGAGCGTCTGCTCCTGGATCTGCGTGATCGCCTGCACCAGCGACACCAACACGCCGACAACCAGTCCCACCATGAGGATCGGCGCCGAGATCAGCATCGTCAGCACCAGCGTGGCCCGCAGAAGGTCGGTCGCTTCTTCCATACTCATGGCATACATCCTTGCACGCGGGGCGCGTCAGCCCCTCACCACGGACAACACAACGCCGGCCGCATCCTTGCGCCCGGCCGATTCGACTCGCCTCAGGCAAAGCTGCCCATCAGGCTGCCGACCAGCAGGTGCCATCCGTCCACCAGGACAAACAGCAGCAGCTTGAACGGCAGCGACACCAGCACAGGGGGCAACATCATCATGCCCATGCTGATCAGCACACTGGAGACGACCATGTCGATGACCAGAAACGGCAGGTAAATCTTGAAGCCCAGCAGAAAGGCCGTCTTGAGCTCGGACAGGATGAACGCCGGGATCAGCTCAAACGTCGTCACCTCGTCCCAGCGGGTCGCGGCGGTTTTGCCGCCGAAGCTGCGGAAAAGGTCGACATCCTTGATGTTGTCGCTGGCTTCGATCTGGCGCTGCATGAACTGGCGCATCGGGATCTGCGCCGCGGCCAGCGCATCTCTCTGGCTCATGGTGCCGTTGAGATAAGGCTGCAGCGCCGTGTCATTCACCCGCGAGAGCGTCGGGCCCATCACCAGGAACGTCATGAACAGCGCCAGACCGATGATGACCTGGTTGGGCGGGAGCTGCTGCGTGCCCAGCGCCTGGCGCAGCAGCGAGAGCACGATGATGATCCGCGTGAAGCTGGTCATCATCACCAGAATCGCCGGCGCCAGCGACAGCACCGTGAGCAGGATGATGATCTGCATCGCCGCCGAGAAGTTTTCGCGGCTCGAGAGATCGGGCAGGTTGTAGGTCGAGACGCCCGGCACCACCGACGGCCCGCCGGGCGTCGGCGCGACCGAAGGGATCGACCCCGGATCGGGCGCGGGCTGCTGGCCGAGCGCGGGCGAGACGATCAGCGCCAGACAAGCGAAGAAAACAAGCGGAAGTTGCCGACACAGTGTCTGCACGCACCGCGAGGCCCGCGTCTTCGACACGCCCGCCGACCCGTCGGCGCAAAACCGCCTGGGCCGGCTCATGCCCGGCAGCGCGGAGATTCCATCGATAGCGAGAGCATCCTGCTGCATCGCTGCGCCCCATGTTTCGACACACGCTGACTTGCCCGCGTGCGTCGTTTCTTCCCGCCGCGAGAATCGACCGTCAGGTCATCCATGACCTTCCGTTGCCCGTCGATTCCGGCGGCTTAGCATCTTGTGTCAGCCGAGGCCGCGGCATTGCTCGCGGCGGCTCGACCGACGTTGTCTCATTCATCCCGCTCGGCCGAACCGTTGCGAGAGGTTCTGTATCTTCGCCAGCAGCGCCGACACGTCAGCGCGCGTTTCGTTGCGCATCTTGTCGCGGGACAGATCGACCGGGTGGTCGTCGATTCCGGCATGACCGTCGGCATCGAAATCGTCGGCCGCCCGTCCGAACGCGGCGCCAAAGCCCGCGGGTGAGTCGCCTGCCGACGCGCTGACCGAGGTAGCGCCGCCGCGCACCGAGCCGACAAGCTCCGCCACTTCCTGCGCATCACTGATCTCGCAAAGCGCGTTCATCCGCCCGCCCGAATCACCCACGACAACAACGCGGCGGCCGACCAGCAACAGCAACACATGCTGCCTGGGCGCGATCGCCGTCCGCGAGAGCAGCGAGACGGCCTTGTTCGGCTTGACCGCCCCGGCAAAACCCAGCAGTTTCACCCCGCCCCACCGCAGCGCCAGGATCACCGCGATCACCAGCGCCAGCGACATGATCACCCGCAGCGATGACGTCACACCGCTCGACGATTCAACCGACGATGACGCGCCGGCAGGCGCTGTCCGCCGACGAATCTCACCCTCTGGGCTGACCAGCGAATCAGCGTCCGACTGCCCTGCACTCGACGCGTTCGCGCCCGGCGCGTAAGCACCCGGGGCGCCCACACCCGGCGCGCCCACACCGGCAGCATCAACACCCGCCTGCTCCGCGCCCGTGCTGCCGACCGCCACGCGGCCCACCTTAATCGACGCAGAATTCTGACCCACGTCGGCAACCTCCACCCCCGCGGGAGAGGTCGTCACCTGGGCCGGCATGTTGGGGGCAATGACCGCGGCGGCGCCGCCAGACAGGGCCGGGTCACCCTGACCCGACTGCGCCAGTGCCATCGCCGGCGACGCAATCAGCATCGCAGCAACGCACCATCTCACCCATCTCAGCGCCCGCATGTTCAAAACTTCCCCTGCTCTCTGTAGACGACGGCGTCACTACGCCGCGTTCTCACGATCGGCAGACACAATCTCGTTCACGCGCACGCAGAAGTTGTCGTTGAGGACCAGGACCTCCCCGCGCGCCACCAGCCGGTCGTTGACAAAGACGTCGACCGGGTCGCCCGCGAGCTTGTCCAGCTCGACAACCGAGCCCTCGGCCAGCTTCAGCACATCCTCAACCAGCATTCGCGATCGCCCGAGTTCGATCTTCACGTTCAGCTCGACGTCGCGCAGCAGATCGATCGACGACACCTGCGCGTCGGCCATCACCTGCGAAAACGCCGGGAGATCGAAAGGATCGGCCCCTGCGGGCGCCGGTGCCGCGGCCTTGGTGTCGCCACCGAGTTCGGTCGGGTCTTCGAAGTTGGCCTGACGAAGCAGTTCGTCGATCGCCGCCTGGTCGTTCATGGCCGAGGCGTTGTCGTTGAGCGCGGCATCGAGCGAGTCCGGAGCCCCGGCCGGGGAGTCGGTCGAAGCGGAGGCGTCGTTTGCGTTTTCGAACGTGGCGCCGGCGGCAAGATCGTCGTCCGGCGATGCGCCGCCCGCTGCAGCATCTTGCTGAGAGGGATCGGCCGACGCCGACGGGTCTACAGGATCTTCGTCTTTGGCCATGCCGCACCATCCTTGGCTGGCAGAGGGGCAGGCTCATCCGTGAGCCACGTCTGATAACCTAACAACACAACTGGCAGAGTCAACCGAAATCCCCAATTTGTCGCCGCCGCATTTTAATCACATGTCGCGCAGCGCCATCGGTCAGCAGCCCGGATGGCAGGCGCTGCGCCGGCCACCACAGTTGGCGCGCCCGGCCCCGGATGAGGGCTCGGCGCCGATGGCGCGACGGCGCGGTTGCGTGTCGGCTCGGATTGGCACGGATGGCACGGATGGCGTGTCGGCACGGATGGCGCGACGGCGCAGGTGCCACGCGCAAGCCCAGCCTCGCGCGGGTCACATCACCGGCTGATTGTCGGTCGGATCAGTAATCGGCGCGGAAGGGGATACACCGCGGGATGACCACTTCATCGATCATGCCGTCGCCGACGATCTCGTCGAGCTGATACTTCACCTGTCGGCGAAGGGTCTCCAGGCCCGGCTCGGAACCGCCGCCCAGTTTGTCAGGATCGCTCTGGGCGATGATCGTGCGGATTCGGTCTTTGATCGTTGCTTCGCGGTCTTTGATGGTCGTCTTGACACGCTCGGCGTGCTCGCCCTTGGTGAGCGCGAAGATGCTCACGTCGTAAATGAAGGTCCGCCCGGTGAGCTTGTTGGGCGCCCGAAACTCCAGCACGGGCACCTCGGTGATCTTGCCCTTGACCGGCTTGGATGCACCCGCCTCGCCATGACCGCCCTTGGCCTCACCGTGGCCGTCGTCGGCCTTCGCCTCGGCGCCATGGGCGTCGGCCTTCTCGCCGTGGCCACCGGCTTCCTCGCCGTGGGCGTCGGCCGCGGCTTCTTCCGCGTGCGGGTCAACCAGTTCCGCCGTCGCCGGCGACGGCGCGGGGCTGAGCATCTTGAATCCCACAAACAGCGCAATCGCCTCGATGAACATGACGGCGCCAAGAATCACCGGGGTCTTGGTGAGAAGACCGCCGCCCTTCTTGGCTTCGCCTTCGCCTTCACCGCCGCCTTCTTTTTTCTGCTTCTCGGCCATGTTGCGACTCCCGGGCTGTTTTCAGGGCTTGGTGCGCCCGGCTCCGAGAGCTTTATCGGCCAGTACGGCACGGTGGTTTTGCACACCGCTTTATCGGACCACACCCGCCCGGCAACCTCCCGCGCATCCACGGGTCGTCATCCCGCAGAGCATGGCATTTGCCCGCAACCCGCCCCCGGCGGCGCTCGCCCCGCGGAACTCCGCCCGCACCGGCCAAACCGCCGGCCCCCGAACTTTCGCCCGACACCCACTCGACAACAATCTGCCACAGCCCGCGGCGGGCGCGCCCGCGCCTAATCGGTGATCGGCTTGCGGATCAGCCGCGCGTATTCGATGGCGCGCTTGATTACCTCGGTCATCGATTCCTTGACCATCATGCGCTCGCCGGTATCGCAGCAGACAACCGTGTCGGGCGTCGACTCGACATAGCGGATCTTCTCCGCATTCACCACGAACACCTGCCCGTTCAGTCGTGTAAGCGTGATCATGGGGGAAATTGGCTGTTGGCTTGTGGCTGGTGGTTGACGCGGGTCGGTTGCCGCCTGGCGTGTGTCGCGCCTTCCGGCAGGCACCCTGCAACCCGAGCGAGCCACCAGCCACTCGCCATCGATGATTAAATTGCCCCCGCGACAGCAGAATAAACACCCTGTCGCGAGGGCTCGAGAATCAGGATCGCGCCGGCGGCGGTGCGGGTCTGACCGTCGGGCGAGAGAACATCACCTGCTACCTGGCCGCGTTAAGCAATTCCTGGATCAACTGGTCGCTGGTCGAGATCACGCGGCTCGCGGCCGAGAAGCCGGTCGATGCAACGATCAGGCTTGTAAACTCGCGCGAAAGGTCGACGTTCGACAGCTCGAGCGCGCCCGACCGCACGGCCCCGGCGCCCAGCGTGAGCGGCGCGTTGATCACCGGCGGGCCCGAGGCGCCGCCGACGCTGAAGAAGTTGCCGCCGTTGTCGATCAGGCCCTGCGGGTTTTTGAAGGTCGCGACCGCAAGCTGCCCGAGCGTGCGGGTCTGCCCGTTGGTGAATGAACCGGTGATGCGTCCGTCGGCGCCGATCGAGAAATCTGACAGCGTGCCGATGGGCGAGCCGTCCTGCCCGGTGGCGACAAGCTGCGAGTCACGGTCGCTCAGCGCGGTCACACTGCTGAAATCGAGGCGAATATCCATCGGCGAGACGGCGCCAGTCGCGGCGCGGTCGAGGCGAATCGGGGGCGGATTCTCGGTCAGCAGCCGGCCGTTGCTGTCGAAATCGAGTGTGCCGTTGCCCAGCACGAGATCGAGATCGGTGTCTTCGCCGCTGCTGGCGTAATAGCGCCAGGTGGTGCCGAGGTCGGTCTTCTGCTCGAGCACCATCGTGACGTCGATGTTGAGCGCGTTGCCCAGCGAGTCATAGGCGATCAGGCTCGTTCGGATCGACTCGCCCACAGGATTGGACTCGATGGGCGGCGCAGACCCGTCTGACCCGTCGGCAAACAGGAACGGCCGGCCCGCCGCCTGATTCGAGAACGCGCCGCCGTCGAGCGAGAGGCGGTTGAACGTGCCGGTGTTGGCGGCGATGACAAGCTGGATCGAGTTGGGGTCGCCGCCGCCGTCGGGCTTGATGTCGGCGCCGGGCGTCGCCACGCCGGCGGGCGGCGCGACGGTCGTGTCGATGCCCAGGCCCTGGTTGAAGAACGTCAGCAGGTCGTTGAGCGTCGAACCCGCGTTGACGGTGAATGTCGCGGCCGGAAGCTCGGCGCCGCCCTTCGTGCCCTGAAGCGTCATCACATCATTGAGGGCAAACAGCGGGGTGGCGTTGTCGGTGGTCGACGCAAGCTGCGTCAGCAGCGTCGCGCCGGCCGGCGCCGCGCCGCCGCCCAGGGTGGTGATGGCCTGGCTATTGAGAATCGACGACCCGGCGGCGAGGTCGCCGCCCGAGTTGAGGTTGCCCTGGAACTGCACGCTCGCCGTCGCCTGCGCCAGCGTGAGCACGCCCAGCGGGATTTCGATGTTCTGCAGCTGGCCGGGAATGATGTCGAAGTTGTCGTCAATGCCGTAACCCTGGACGAACTCGCCCGAGGTCGTGACCAGCGTATTCTGCGAGTTGAGCTTGAACGACCCGTCACGCGTGTAGCGCTGTTCTTCGCCCTGGACGACGAAAAAGCCCTCGCCGTCGAGAGCCAGGTCGGTGGCGCGGCCGGTCGGCTCGATCGGCCCGCCCGAGAAATCCTTCTCGATGCCCGACACCGTCGCACCCAGGCCGCGCTGGCTGGGGTTGGCACCGCCGAACTCACTCGACGGCGGCGAACCTGCGTTATCGGTGATGTAGAACTGCGGCTTGTTGAGCGATCGGCTCGCCTTGAACGCCACCGTGTTGACGTTGGCGATGTTGTTGCCGACGACGTTGAGCCGCGTCTGGTTGACGTCGAGCCCGGAGAGGCCGGTGAAGAGCGTACTGGTCAATGCCATTGCTGCGATCCTTCGCGCACAATGTGCGTCGTGGTTTTTCCCCGGCGTCCGACCGCCCCAAAGCATGCGGCTGCGTCGAGCATGCGGCGGCCCTGGGCCGGGTGAGCGGCGCCTGCCCGATCGTTCTCCGCCGACGGGCGCGGGCCGTACATCTGTTGTCGTTGCCGCCCGGCTCTGCCAGGCGCGCCGCCAACTCCGTCGGCGGTTCTTGCCGGATCCTCCGGCAACTGTTGCAGCGGCGGCCTCGCTCGTCGCGGCTTTCGGGCCATCCAGCCCGCATGTGCTGTTGCGTAAGCAAGCCGCGGACCACGCCGCTCAGCCTGCTTCATTTGCTTATCAGGCGGCGATGCCCGTCGTCTCCCGCGCGATCTCCGTGACACGCGACATGGGCAGCGATTTGCCGCTGTCGAGTTCGAGAACGACGTCTTCGCCCTCGACCCGCACAGACGTGACCAGGCCGGTGAGCGACTTGCCCGTTTCATCCAGCCCGGTGACGCTCTTGCCGATCATCCCCGACGCAGAGCTCAGCGAGTTTTGCAGCACCAGTGTCTTGAGCGCCGTCGAGAGCTCGTTCTGCGACTGCAACTGACCGATCTGGCTCACCTGCTGGAGAATCTCGGAGTTTTTCATCGGCTCGAGCGGGTCCTGCTGCTGGAGCTGCGTGATCAGCAGGTTGATGAAGTCCTCGCTCTTGAGCGACGCGTTGGCATTAACCGGCGCGGTGCTGTTGGAATAGATGTCGGACGAGACGCCTGTGACTGACATGGATGACTCCGTTTAAATGTGCCGTCAGGCGACAAGGTCGACCGGATCGCCACTGATCCGCTGCCACATCCGCCGCATGATCTCACGCCGCTGCTCTTCACGCTGCTGCGAGGCCTGTTGATCAAACCCGCCCTGCTGCTGCCGCTGGCCGCTGTCGCGCGACGACGACGAATCGTTGTCACGCGGGGCCTGCTGCACCGCGAGCTTGTCGACGCTCACCCCGGCCGACTCCAGCCCGCTCTTGAGCTGGGCCAGGCTGTGGCTCAGGAGCTTGGTGGCCGCCTCGTTGCTGGTCTGGAAGCTCGCCGTGACGACGCCGTCGCGCACACTGATCTGCACCTGCAGCGCCCCCAATTCGGGCGGATCGAGCTTGAGTGACATGGTGCCGCCGTTGGGCAGCAGTTGACCTGATATGCCTGTGACGATTCGCTCGTGATTGCCGCGGGCAAACTCGATCTCCGGCGGCAGCGCCGGCGCGGGCGGCGCGCTTCTGACCGGTGCGACCGACTGCGTCGCGCCGCTGCGCGGCGGCGCATCGACGACAACCCGATCGACCTCGGTTTGATCGGTCGAATTTGCGCCGTCGGTGACGACCGCCGCCGCCACCTTCGAACCCTCCGGCAACGCGGGCGACTCGACAGCCTCGGCCGAAACACCCGCCCCTGCCTTACCCTCGACACCCGCCGACTTGCCCTCGGCCGGTGGATCAATCGTGCCGCGCGTCGTGAGCGCCGGGTCGGCCGCGTCGAACGACGAGACCGGCTCGGCCGCCTCGTCGGCAGCCTGCGCCAATGGATCGGCCGCACCGTTGCCTGACGCCGCCGCGCCTGTCTGCGCTGCCGTTGGCAAAGCCGATCGGCCGAGCAGTCTCGCGGCAAGCAGGTCATCGCCCTCGGTCTGGGCATCGGCCTCGTCTGACAGAAGATCATCGATCTCGATCGCGCCCGGTTCGGTCTCGTCGACCGCGCCGGCGGACGTGTCATCGCCGGGCGTCTCGGATGCGTTTGCCGATGCCGATGGCGACTTGGCCCCCGCGACCGCGGCCGCCGACCGCCCCGCCGCTGCGAGAACCTGGGGCGCCTGCGCCGCCTGAGAATCAGTTGCCTCGCCTTCGGCCTCGACCGCGCCATCGGCAAGGGCGAGCGCGACAGGCCCGCCCGTGTTCGTCAGCGTGGTTGTCCCGGCCTCCGCAAGCAAGACGGCCGCATCGAGCTCGACCTCACCCTCGTCAACAACAACATCTTCATCGCTGTCGCTGCCGATCGGATCGAGCGTGTCGGCGGCATCATCGAGCTCGTTGGCCTCGCCGGGCGATGCCTCGCTGTCGACGGCACCCTCGCCCGCGGCTTCTCCCGGGCCCGGCGCGAGAACATCGCTGGCGGCTTCGCCGCCCTGGTCTTCGTTCGCCTGAATGTCACGATTTTCAGCGGCTTTCGCTCGATCGGCACGCTCGCCGCGCGAGATCGGATCGACCTGATCCTGCCGCTCGGTGCGACGTGCCGACTCGAGATGGTCAGCCGATTCTGCCCGGCCGGCGCGATCTGCAGGCTCGGCCTGGTCCGCCCGATCGGATCGCTCTGCACGCTCGGCCCGGGCCTGCTGGCTGCGGGTGCTTTCGCGCGCCGCCTTCTGAGATGACGACTTGGCCGCCTTCTCCGCCTGGCGGCTCGAAGACTGCGACGCGCGGGACGATCGCGTGCGCGCCGTATCCTGCCGCGCCGACACCGCCTCGGCCTGTCGCGACTCGCGCGACCGCGCCGCGCTCAGGAGCCCGTCGAACGCGGTCGCGCCCGATGACGTGCGCGGCACATCGGCCCGGCCGACGCCCGACGGTACCGGCGTCACACGCCGAAGATCGGACGGGGCTCGCGTTGAAGCCTGCGCTGCTGAAACTGAACCGTTTGTGGGCATGCCGCTCTCGATGATCTGGACCCGCTTTTCCGCTGCTGCAATACGCCGATGCCGCCGCTGTTGTGACCGACACCGCCGACAAGCCGCTTTGCCACGGCTGTTTTGTGGCGACCGTGACAACCGCGTCGACCCAGCCGCGCTTGCCCGGCACCACATTACAAGCGCATCACCAGCGCGACTCGGGCACAGCGCCGGCGATCGGCCCTGCTATGGCGTCGTCGACGCTGTCGAATCGCCCAGGCTGCCGCCCGATTCACGGATCAGCTCCAGCACAACGCCGATCCGCTGCTGCTCGGCCGGTGTCTTGAACTCTTTGACGATCTTGGTCGCCGCCCGCGGCTCCATCGCCCGCAGCAGCCGAACGACTGTCTGATCATCAAGATCCATGAAGATCGTCTTGGCCTGCCGTGACGGCATCGACTGGTAGAGCGCCAGCGCATCCTGAAAGCCCTGATCGCTCGCGAGCCGCTGCTGCTCCTGGGCACGCGACTCGAGCGCCGTGCGCTGACCATCAAGCTCCTCGCGATCGCGCGACAACTGCTCTCGCGCCAGCTCCACCTGCCTGAGCAGGTCGACCAGCTCGCGCTGACGCCGATCCACCTGCGCCATCTGCGTCTGAAACCGCCGCTGCAGAAACTCCGACTGCTCTCCCGCCGTCATGCCCGACTGCCGGGCCAGCAGCTCATCCAGCTCGGCCATCGGTCGCGTCGTCGGATCGACAGGCGCCTCTTCCTCGGCCACCTCCACCTTGGGCGGCTCAGGAAACATGATCGCGCCGATCGCGGTGAGCTTGTCGCCGCTGAGATGCCCGCCCATGACCAGCCACCCGAACACCCCCGCAGCGGCGAGGAAATTCAGCGCCAGCGTCAAGACGAGAATGCTCACCAGCTTCTTGATCATCGCCCGATCACCCGTATCGCCCGCATCGCCTGAATCGCCCGTATCTCCCAATCACCCGTGTTGCCGACATCGGCGGCGTCAACCCGCCAGCCCGTTCAGCGGCCGACATTTCCGCTGCGGCTACGGTGCCCGATGCGCAAGCTGCATGCCGACCTCGTCGGTCTCGGCCGTTTCGCGGGCGGCTTGTTCGAGCTTCCAGCGCTCGAACTGCTTCTCGCGAAGCTTCTCGATCAGCCGGCGCTGCTTCGCCGCCTCTGAAAGCAAAGCCCGGGCCGCTTCCACTTTCTGCGATTGCACCGCGATTTGCTGCATCACGCCGGCCGCCTGTCGCGAGGTGGCGTTCAAAAACCGCCGATGTGCGGCAAGAAATGCCAGATCGAGCCGCCCGACCAGGTGATTGTCGCGCAGATCATCCACCGCCCGCTGGGCCGACACGGTCATGGCGTCGAGCCGCGACTGCAGCGCGTTGAGCGCCGCCAACTGCTCCGCGAGCTCGCGCTGCCGCTGACGCTCGACCATCTCGCGCTGCTGAAGAACCGCGTGGAGACTGAAGTGAAACTTTGCCATGTCGGTCTATCGCAGGTCACGCTTGATGCGTTGATCGGTGACGAATTGATGGCATGACGCATTGATGGTTGATGCACGGGCTGGCGAGACGCATTGGTCATTTCCGTATCGCCTGCGGCAGTGCCCCTCGGTCGGCCGAACCATCGGCCGCGGCCGTCAATGCGTCATCCCATCAAGGCGTCACTGATCAATGCGTCATGCCATCAATGCGTCACGGATCAATGCGTCATCCCATCAATTCGTCACGAACGCCCATCACTTCCGCGCGCCTTTCGGCGGAGCGCGAAGCGCCTTGTCCATCTGGTCGAGCCAGTTGTTCAGGTCCGATAACTGCTTCTTCGCCGTCGCCAAGTCGACGGGTTCTTTCGGGTCCTGACGCAGAAAGCTCACGATCTTTCCCCGACCCTGCACGGCCAGGTCGTTCTCGAGATTGGCACCCGCGACATACGCGCCGAGGTTGACGAGGTCTTCGATGTCCTGATACGCCGCCGTGAGCGACATCACCCGGCGGGCCTGCTTGCCCTGCTCCGCGTCGGTCACATCACCCCTCACGCGGCTGATGCTCTGAAGGACATCGATCGCCGGGAAATGCCCGCGATTCGCCAGCGCGCGGCTGAGCCAGAGGTGGCCGTCGGTGATGCCCTTGACCGCGTCGGCGATGGGCTCGTTGAAGTCGTCGCCCTCGACCAGCACGGTGTAGAACCCGGTGATCGAGCCCGTCGCGGTGCTGCCGGCGCGCTCGAGCAGCTCGGGGATCATCGCAAACACGCTGGGCGGATAGCCCTTGGTGGCAGGCGGCTCTTTGGCCGCTAGCCCGATCTGACGCTGCGCCTGCGCCAGGCGCGTCAGCGAATCGAGCAGCAGCAGGACATTCTTCCCCTGGTCGCGGAAATACTCGGCGATGGTCGTCGCCACCTTGGCCGCCCTCACGCGCAGCAGCGGCGGCTCGTCGCCCGTGCTCACGATCATCACGCAGCGCTTGAGCCCCTCGGGGCCCAGCGAATGCTCGATGAATTCCTGCACTTCACGCCCTCGCTCGCCGATCAGCGCCACCACCGACACGTCGGCGCTGGTGTGCTTGGCGACCTGCGACATCAAGGTGCTCTTGCCGACGCCCGGGCCCGAAAAAATGCCCATGCGCTGCCCGTAGCCGCAGGTGTGCAGCGCGTCGATGGCGCGGACGCTGGTCGAGAGCGGCTTGCGGATGTTCTGGCGAGACAGTGCCGCGACCACCTTGCCGTCGATCCGCCGCGGCTCGAGCATCGGCAGCGGGCCCCTGCCGTCCATCGGCCTTCCGAACCCGTCGAGCACGCGGCCCAGGATCTGCGGCGAACACCACACCGTCGGCGCGCTGGCCGAGTTCGCGAGCTTGTCGCCGCAGGCAAGTCCGACGGGCGTCGACAGCGGCATCAGCAGCGTCCTCTCGCCCGCAAAGCCGATCACCTCGGCCATCGTCTTCTGTTGCCCGAAGCTGTGAATGGTGCACATCGCCCCCAGCGGCACGGGCAGATCCACCGCCTCGATCGTCAGCCCGCTCACCGCCGCGATCTGCCCGACCACGCGCATCGGCATCGCCCGCTTCACCGCCGCGATCTGAGGCCCCAGCATGTCGCCGCCCTGCGTCGGCCTGGCTCCAATGGTCGCACTCACGATGTCACCCCCGGCAGCAGTTCGGCGGCGATGCGATCCAGCTGGGCGTTGAGGTCGGCGTCGATCTGACCGCCACGCGTCGAAACCCGGCAGCCGCCCGGCAAGACCGTCGGGTCATCCACCAGTTCGATGTGCGACAGCTTCGGCCACGCCAGCCGCAGCGCCGGCAGTTCTTTCTCCAGCGTCTTGCGCTGCGACGGGTGCAGCGCCACGCGCACGTCAGAGGCATGCACCACCATCGACAGGGCCGCGTTCACGTTCGCCGGCGCGATCGTTGCGTCGGTCTCTCCCGCCTTCTTCGCCACCTTTCGGCCGATGGCGATCGCCAGCGCGATCACGTCCATCGCCGCGCGGTCTTTGAGCTGCTGCCGCTGCGATTCCAGCTCGCCCAGCATGCCCGTCAGCGACTTGACCAGCTTCTCCATGGCCGCCTTGCTCTCGGCCAGCGCCTGCGAATGCCCGGTCTTCCGCCCCTCTTCCATGCCCTTGACCTGCCCGGCCGAAAACCCCTCCGCGTGCCCGGCCGCACGAGCCGCTTCACGCAGCTGCGCAGCTTCGGTCTCGGCCATCACCAGAAGCTGCTCCGCCTGCTGCTTCGCCCGCGCAATGATGCCCGCGGCGTGCGCCTCGATGTCCCGCATCGAAAACGCCGCCACCGTCGCGGGTGAATTTGCCGACTTGATCAGGCCCATAGAAGCATTCGCCAGTCGTTTGTTGCCGGTTGCCCGTTGCGGCGGGTCATGTGTCCGTGGTCGTGCCGCGTCGTTGGCTGCGGGGCAGGGGCCTCCCGGCAGCTCCGCGCGCGCCGACGGGGCGTCGAACAGATTCGCCGGTCGCTTGGCGCATCACGCGTGAACCGCCGCGCTGCGGGCGCCATTTGTTGCGCTCCGGGCGCCAAGCCCTGCGCTGCGGGC
>CAZBOE010000082.1:0-8965 GCA_964493365.1 uncultured Tepidisphaeraceae bacterium
GGTCGGGCGACGCAGAGCCGCGCGAGGGTGATGGCGCGGGCGGATCGACCGGCAGGGCCGGTGCTGCGGCAGGGGCGGGCAGTTTCACTTTCCAGTTGGGCGGTCCGATTTCAATCGTGCGGGCGGGGTCGGCGCGCCACTGGGCGACCTGGGGCCGCCACGGCGGGGCTTCGAAGAACCATGCGTCCTTCCAATAGAACTGCACCGCGCCGACGGTCATCGTCCAGGCGAGCGTGAGCCAGCAGGCGAGCTTCCATGGCAGGGGCAGCGGCGAGCGGGCGAGCGACGCCCATGCCACTGCGATCAGCAGGAGGAGGTTGGGCGCGTAAAAGTAGCGGGCGCTGTGATAGGCCGAGATGTGCTGCGCGGGTAGCGCCAGGCCATTGGCGATGCTGATGACCGCGGTGAGCAGGGCGGCAGAGCCAAGCCCCAGTGTCTCCCACCGGCGCGACCGAAGCGCTGTCAGGGCGACGCCGAAATAGATGAGGCACGGGATGGCGACAAGCGTCACGACGCCCAGGTCGGTGGTCTGGCCTGAGGCGTAGGCGTTGCGAAGGCGGTCGAGCCGGACACTGGGGTCGATCGCGGTCGAAGGGCGCTGCTGGCCGAGCAGCATGATGTCAAACTGCTTGGCGGTCATGGCGGCGGCAAGCGTGGTGGCGTCGGTCGTGTGCCCGCGCTTGGCGGTCGGGTGATGCCTGATCACGGCAAACTGAATGGCGCCGCAGGCGACCAATACGCCGACGAGCGACCACGCATAGACCGTTCGTCGCGTGACGGCGGCCAGCACAAACGCCGGAAGCATCAGCAGCGTGGAGACGCCCGACAGCCCGCAGACCGCGAGCAGCACGCCGTGGGTGACTTTAACGGCCATGGAGGCGGGTCGTGCGAGAACAACGATCGCTGCGGCGCCGGTCAGCAGGAAAGAGACGCAGGCGACGTTCAGCCAGATCTCCTGCGCCGGGATGACCAGCATCAGCATGGGTGTGATCAGCCAGGTGATCGGATGCCTCCGAAGCGACGGCTCGATGAAGCCGGCGGCAAAGGGGACAAACATCCAGGCCAGCGCCAGCCAGCAGATGGCAGCGGCGGCGTCTTCGGGGCGGATCAGCGCGGCGATCAACGCGGTCGTCAGGTTGGCGCTCAGCACGTAATAGCCGGCGGGGGCATACACAAAGCCGAGCATCTCGATCGGCCCACGGTGGAACGCCGCCATGAGGTATGGACCGTTCTCGGCCCACAGGTGTCCGTCGATAAAATGGTCGGGTGTGCGGGAGAAGGCGAGCAATGTGACCGCGACGACCAGCACCACCGCCCCGACCCACTCGAGGCGCGAGGGCCGGCCGGCCTGTGTCTCGACGAGCGGACAACGCGCCGGCGCGGCGATCGGCGGCGCAGGCCGATCGATCCGCTCGGGAGGGCGGGAGGCTTGGGCGTCAGCGCTTGGCAATGGGGGCCAACCAGACATCGAATCCCGCGATGTAGACGGCAGACGCGAGAATCAGGAGCAACAAGGTGAGCACCGCAAGACCGTTGAGCACGCGGTCTCGCACGAACCGTCGACGCGGCTGCGCCAGCCCGGCGACCGGATCGGCCGGTGCGGATGGGGCGGGTGAGAGCCGACTGGTTGAGGTCATTCCCGCAATCTACCCGGCCGGCAGAGCCGCTGTCGAATACTTTGCCGGCCGGCCCTGCCACGCCCCGGCGTATGCGAAGCCCTGCTTGCGGACCCGCGGTGCGATGATGCCCACCCACGGTTGGTGGCACTCGATGCGGACCATTGCTCGCTCGGCTCCATCGCCCGATCGGGACCATCGCACGATTGGCTCCATCGCGCGGTCGAGACCATCAACCAATCGGGTGAGCTCGCCGATCGGGTAAGCCGGCCGATCGGCTTAACCGGCCGACTGCGCCCAGCGGATCAGGATGTCGGCCACCTCGGGGCGGCTGAACTCTTCGGGCGGGCGCTGGCCGGCCTTGAGGAGGTCGCGGACCTTCGTGCCTGAGAGCATCACCCGGTCTTCGGGGGCGCTGTTGGTCGTCTTGGGCGAGGCCATCGACCGTGTCTTCTTGCAGTAGAACGTGTGCTCGAATTTGAGCGGCGTGACAGCGAGGTCGCCGGGCTTGAGCTGGTCGAAGATGGTCTGGGCGTCGTAGGTGCCGTAGTAATTGCCCACGCCGGCGTGATCACGGCCGACGATGAAGTGAGAGACGCCGTAGTTCTGGCGGATGATCGCATGGAGGATCGCCTCGCGCGGGCCGGCGTAGCGCATGGCCAGCGGCATGACGGCGAGCATCGTGCGGTCCTTGTTGTAATAGTTGTCGATCAGCACCTTGTAGCAGTCCATGCGCACGTCGGCGGGGATGTCGTCGGCCTTGGTTTCGCCGACCACCGGGTGGATGAGCAGGCCGTCGGTCATTTCCAGGGCCACCTTGGTGAGGTATTCGTGGGCGCGGTGGATGGGGTTGCGCGTCTGGAAGGCCGCCACGGTATTCCAGCCTTTCTGCTGGAAGACCTCGCGCGTTTTGGCAGGGGGAAGTCGGAAGTCGGCGTACTCGGGCTCGGGGTTGGGGTCGATCACGTCAACCGGGCCGGCCAGGCAGACGCTGCCCGACTTGCGGATCATCGCGACGCCGGGGTGGGCTTCGTCGGTGGTGCGGTAGACGCTCGGGATCTCGAGCTCTTTGTCGTGGGCGTATTTTTCCGTCAGGTTCAGGATCGCCAGCAGCCGGCCCTTGGGGTCGTTGAGTGCGATCCGGTCACCGGGCTTGAATCGGTCCGCCGCGGCGGGCTCGACGCTGAGCGTGACCGGGATCGGCCAAACCGCGCCCGAGGCGAGGCGCATGTCCTTGCAGACCGACTCGAAATCGGCTTTGCCCATGAATCCGGTCAGCGGCGAGAACGCGCCGATGGCGATCATCTCCAGGTCGCAGGCCTCGCGGGCGGAGAGGGTGATCGCCGGGAGCGATCGTGCCGCATCGCGGGCGGCGGCCTTCTGGGCGTCGGGGAGGATGCGATTAACCAGCGAACCGCCGTGCGGGGGAACGAGCGACATGGGAAAAACCTCGGTGGCTGAGCCTTGAAAATCATTCCGCCAGTTTCCTAGCGGCAATTCAACAGAGGGTGCGAAGGTAGCGGGATGGCAGGGGTGAGGCAAGCGTCTGGGTGAGGTCGCCGGCCTGCGGGGCAAAACCAATCTTGACGGCCCGCGCCGTGCGTGGGTATCTGGCCATGATTCTGCGGTAACGGCCGACATCCGAGCGGACGGAGGTCGCCCGGAGGGGTCGATCAGATCGTGCATTGGCGGGTCGGGCCGCCGAAGTTAATTTATTGGTTGTTGCGGTGATCGGCGTTATTATGCGCAGCATTAACTTATCGAAACAACCCTCTCGTGACATTGGGCCCGCCCCGGGCGCTGACGCCATTGAAGCGGGGCGGGAACACGAGCGCGTGATTGAAAGGGCCAAACTGGCGTACGAGGTTGTCGATGCAGCGCCGGCGATCGTCTGGGCCACCTCGGCCGACGGGCGGCTGATGTTCATGTCGCGCGGCTGGTATGCCTTCACCGGCCAGACCGAGTCGGAGGCATTCGGCGACGACGGGCTGGGCTGGCTCGGCGCGGTGCATCCCGACGACCGAGCCGGGGCGGCCGGGGTCTTTCTCGAGGCCAATTCGACGGGGCGTCCCTTCTCGCTCGACTACCGTCTCCGCCGCGCCGATGGCGTGTATCGCTGGGCAATCGATGCCGGAAACCCGCGCTTCGACGCGAATCACCAGTTCATCGGATACTCGGGCACCGTCATCGACGTCCACGAGCGCAAGCTCGCCGAGACCGCGGCGCGGGTGAATGGCGAACGATTCCACACCCTTTTCGAGCGGATGGACCAGGGGTTCTGCATTCTCCAGATCGTGACCGACGGGGCGGACCACCCGGTGGATTACCGGATTATCGAAGGCAATCCGGCGTTCGAGCGTTACACCGGGCTTCGGGGTTTTTCCGGTCGCCTGGTCAAGGGTGACCTGGTTCCGCAGATCGAGTCGTTCTGGATCGAGACCTATGGCCGGGTGGCGCTGACGGGCGAGGAGGCGCGCTTCGAACATCGCGCTGCGGCGCTGGATGGAGGGTGGTTTGAAGTGCACGCGTTTCGTGTCGGCGAGCCGTCGGCGCGGCGCGTGGCGGTGTTCTTCAAGAACGTCAAGGAGCAGAAGCAGGCGGAGGATGAGCGGCGTCGCCTGGCGGCGGCCGCAAACGAGGCACGCGTGGCGGCCGAGGCAGCCAGCGCGGCGAAAGACCGGTTTCTCGCGGTGCTGAGCCATGAGCTTCGCACGCCGCTGACGCCGGTGCTCATGGCGCTGACCGAGATGGAGGGGCGGGCTGACCTGCCGGGCGACGTGCGCGAGAGCCTGGCCATGATCATGCGCAACGTGCAGGTCGAGGTGAAGCTGATCGACGACCTGCTCGATCTCAACCGCATCGCCAGCGGAAAAGTGCGGCTGGAGAGAGAGCGCGTCGACATCGGGGTGCTGGTCCGCGAATGCTGCCAGATCGTCAAGCCGCTGCTCCACGAGCGAGGCCTGAAGCTGGTGTGTGATGCGCCCTCGGGGGCGGGACTGGTCGAGGTTGACGCGGTCAGGATGAGGCAGGTTTTCTGGAACCTCCTGATCAACGCGGCCAAGTTTACGCCGCCGGGCGGTGAGGTGACCGTGAGCGTGACCTCCGACGGCGATGGCATGGTCAGCGTCATGGTGCGCGACACCGGGGTCGGCATCCCCCCGGACCTCCTCACCCGGATGTTCGACGCGTTCGAGCAGGGCGACGCCACGGCCTGTGGCCAGAGCGGCCTGGGCCTCGGACTGGCGATCGCCAAGGCGATCGTCGAACTGCACGGCGGCACCATCAGCGCCCACAGCGGCGGACGGGACACCGGCGCCACCTTCACGGTCGAACTGCCGGGATTCCTGCGCTGGCGCGGCGATGGTGATCGGGCTTGACAACGGCGCGTTCGTCCAGCCCACCATCTGGACCGGGTTGCCGGAAACGGCCGAGGGGTGAGGGTGTTGCTGGTCGAAGATCACCCGGATACCGCGTTTGTGCTGGCCAGACTGCTTGAGCGAAACGGTTTCCAGGTGAGGCGTGCGGCCAGCATCAGGGAGGCGCTGGAACTCAGCCGAGCCGAATCGTTCGATGTGGTGGTCAGCGACATCGGCCTGCCCGACGGAAACGGCTATGACCTCATGCGCGAGATTCGCGGCCAGGGTGATCTGCCCGGCATCGCGATGAGCGGCTACGGCATGGACGAAGACCTGAGGCGAAGTCGCGAGGCAGGGTTTGTCGATCACCTGGTCAAGCCGGTCAACGTGACCCATCTGGCGAGCGTGCTTCGCCGCGTGAGCAGCGCCGCCGCCGCCGCGACGGCATGATCAGCGGGGGGAAGCCGCTGTCGGCAAGAAGAGCGTGGCCGCTCGTCAGGTCGGCGCTGCGGGGGTATCATCGTTGCCGTCGCCGCCCGACCCCAACCCCATGGGCCATGAAGCACCCGTAGCTCAGCTGGATAGAGCATCGGATTTCTAATCCGACGGTCGCAGGTTCGAATCCTGCCGGGTGCGTTTAGTTGTGGCGGGTGGTCTTGTGCTCGACACAGGTCCGATCGATCAGATCCCAGTCGAGGTCGACGCCCAGCCCCGGGCGCTGGGGGACGTGGGCCACGCCGCTGCGGATCGGGTAGGGGTCTTTCATCGGAAACCGGAAGACGTCCTCGGGAACCAGCAGCTCGAAGTATTCACAGTTTCGAATCGCGCAGCTCACGTGGAGGTTGGCGATATCCATCAGCCCCATGGTGGTGCAATGGATCTCACACCGCAGCCCGTGCGCCTCGGCGAGATGGGCGGTCTTGAGGGTGCCGGTAACGCCGGCTCTCCACGAGACGTCGGCGCGGACGATGTCGGCGGCATGGAATGCGATGGCCTGCGCGACACCCCACGGCCCGCCGCGGGTGGTTTCGGTGCCGGCGATCGGAATATCGAGCGCCGCGCAGAGCCTGGCATATTTGCTGAGTTCGAAATCGCGGAACGGCTCTTCAAACCAGTGATAGTTGAGCCGCTCGAGGTCGCGCCCGACGCGCATCGCCTCGTCGAGCGAGTAGTCGGCGACGGGGTCGGTCATGAGCACAAAGTCATTGCCGGCCGCCTCGCGAAGGGCGCGGTGAATCTCGATATCCCTGCGCCACGGCCCCGGCGGATGGGCCTTGTAAGCACCGAAGCCCAGACCTCGATAGTGGCGGAGCTGGTCGATGTAGGCGTCGACGCTGCCCATGAACAGGCTGCTGGCATAGACGGGCAGGCTCGAGCGGCATTCGCCGATGAACTGGTAGAGCGGCAGCCCGGCGGCCTGGGCCGACAGATCCCATAGCGCCACATCAACCGGGCCGGGAAGATAGACGGGGAAGAAAGTCAGGTGGCGGTCGATCGTCCAGAGTTCGTGCCAGATGGCTTCGCGCTCGGTGACCCGTCGGCCCAGAACCACCGGGGCGATGACTTCGTGGATATAGGCCTGGGTGATCGTGCTCGACCGGGCGGCCAGCGCGGTCGCATGGCCCTGGAGCCCGGTATCGGTGTCGAGCCGGATGACGACGACATCCCAGTTCATCGGGCTGCGGCCGGTCCGGGCCGAGTCGAAGAGTGATTCGGTCCGCTGACAGCGCCAGGTCTGAATGCTGGTGACGATCATGGGTCAGGCCTTGAAGCTGGCGACCGGGGTCAGCCGGTCATCCTTGAAGGAAAACCCCCATCCGTCGCCGGGGTTGGGGTAGGCGTAGCCGTCTTCCATTCGGATCGGATGGGTGATCAGGTCGTCGACCCAGTCAAACGACTCGGCGCCGAAGGCGTTGGGAATGGTCATCAGGAGCGGGACGTCGTACTCCTTGTAATAGTGGGGCAGCACCGGAATGTGATGGGCCTCGGCCAGCGCCGCCGAGGCTCTCCAGGCTTCGACGCTTCCCAGCCGCAGCAGGTCGGGCTGCCAGAGGTCGATCGCGTCGCGGCGGATCAGTTCGCGCAGCGCCACTGTGTCAAACTCGCGCTCGCCCATCGCGATCGACATACCGGCCTGCCGCCGCAACTGTTGATAGCCCGCAAAATCGGTGTGGGGCAGCGGTTCTTCAAACCAGGTGATGCGCAGGTGTCGCACCGCCTCGACCAGCTCCATCGCGCCCGAAAGCCCCAGGCCCTGGTTGGCGTCCATCATCACGCGAACGTGCGGGCCCACCGCCTCACGGACACGCGTCAGCCGATCGATGTCACGCTGCGTCTCGGCCGAGCCGACCTTGACCTTGACCGCCTTGAAGCCCCGCCTGACGTAGCTCCGCACCTCGTCGAGCAGTTCGTCGTCGGTGTAGGAGAGCCATCCGCCGCTGCCGTAGAGGGGGACGCGGTCGTGGTGTGTGCCCAGAAGCTTCCAGATCGGCGCGCCCAGTGTGCGGGCGTGGGCGTCCCACATGGCGATGTTGATCGAGCCGGCGGCCCAGCGGTGAATGCCCGCGTTGCCGAAATACTCGCTCTCCTTCGTGTGACGGGCGAGAAAGCGGCCTGTCTGCGATACATCGAGCCCCAGCGCCATCGGGGCTGCGTCGCGAAGGGCCCCCAGGATCGCCTCGGGCGAGTAGTGAAACGAGAGCAGGTAGCCGTCGCCGGTCATGCCCGACTGCAGGGTGATCCGGGTGACGATGAAGCCGATCTCCGGGATCTCGTGGGTGCTGTCGGCGATCCGCGTGCTCAGCGGCGACCGTGCCTTGAAGAACTCGATGTGGGTGATCTTGCTCATGCGGATGACACCTGCGGCGACGCACACGCCCTGGCAACGCCGGTCGGTTGAATGAGCCGCCAAGTGTAGCAAAGGCAGCGCGCAAGCGGGCGTTGCCGACAGGAAGTGCAAAAGCGGCGGAACGGAGTCCGCGATCGAGCGTCTGCCGCGCCGGGGCAAACAGCGCGCGAGAACAAAGCAGGCGATCGGACTGCAAGCGCCAAATGCAGCCGGCCCCGAGGCACATTGCATGCCCGGGGCCGGCGATCTTCTCCTCTCCCTTTTCAGAGAGAGTGGCGGAGGAACAAACCGTCACTCATGCGGAGCCGGGTTGATCTTCGCACCGCATCGGCAGCGTTGATCGCTTGGTTCGCAGGCGCCTGTCGCGATGAGTCGGCGCGAGAATCAACTGGCTTTGGCATCAGGCCCGGCGACGACGTGCCAGAAGCATGGCGGCCGGGGCGATCAGGCCCATGGCTGCGGGCTCAGGCACGACGAGATTCGCCGGAGCGGCATCGAGCGCCGCGGGGATCACGCCGAAGCCGTAGTTACCCAGGAGCAGGCCCAGGTCATCGAAGTCGACGTCGCCGTCGCCGTCGCTGTCACCGTTGGTGAAGGCGACGAACCCGGTCTGGTCATAGTTGCCCAGGAGGATGCCCAGGTCGTCGAAGTCGACGTCGCCGTCGCTGTCGGCGTCGCCTTCAACGAAGGGGGTGCCGCCGACGAGCGCGATCTGATTCAGCGAGTTGTAGTTGTAGTCGATCTCGTAGCCGCTCGGCAGGCCGGTGACCGCGGCGAACTCAGTGCCGACCAGCGAGCCGTAGCTGGCGAAGACGTAGACCGGCTGGTTGAGGGTGCCGGTGATGTCGAAGCTGACGGTGGCGGCCGTGATGTCGAACGCGCCGCCGACGGTGAGCAGGTCGATGCTGCTGGCATTGGCCTCGATCGACAGGGTGCCGGTCAGGGTGGCGCTGCCGACCTGCAGTTCACCGATGCTGGCGCCCGGGGCGATCGTGCCGGCGGCCGTGACCGCGGCAGCGAGCGAGCCGGTGCCGCCCAGTGTGCCGGCGGCCGCGACGGTCACCGCACCGGTGCCGGTGTTGGTGCCGTTGACCAGCAGGGTGCCGCCGAAGACGCCGGTGGTGCCGGTGTAGGCGTTGGTGCCG
>CAZBOE010000082.1:8991-18298 GCA_964493365.1 uncultured Tepidisphaeraceae bacterium
GGTGCCGGCCTTCACCAGCGAGAGCACGTCGGTGACAGCCAGGCCGTCATTGAGGTTGCTGGCGATGGTGTTGGCGCCGGTGCTGGAGCCGCTGAGGGTCAGCGAGCGGGCGCCGGTGCCCGAGGTGTCGTTGCTGCCACCAGCGCTGCCGAAGGTGACCGCGCCGGCGCCGGCCGACTCGATGGTCGCGCCGTTGACGCCGATGGTGAAGAGGCGGTCGGTCGAGCCGTCCGACGCGCCCGTGTAACGGAGCGTGCCGCGGTCGATGGTCAGGTTAGCAGCGGCGTTGCTCGAGGCGCCCAGCGAGCTGGCAACGCCGGCATTCGCCACCGAGCTGATCTCCAGGGTGCTGGGGAGTGCGACCACGTCGTTGGTGTTGGAGGCGCCGGCAGTCAGGATGCGGGCCTGGTTGGTGTCGATCGTGGCGCCGAGGACGCGGGTGGCGCCGGTGTAGCTCTGGGTGCCGGTGACGACAACCGTGCCGCCGTTGCGGTAGCTGACGTTGTTGGCGCCGACGCTGGCGTTGGTGCCGAGGGTGATCTTGCCCGAGGTGCCGCCCCAGTTATAGCCGGCCGTGCCGGGGGTGACGGTGCCGGTGAAAACGATGTCGCCGTCGCCGGCGACGCTCATCGCCGGTGCCGACGAGAGGGTGGTGGTGAAGTCGAGGCTGGCGCCGGCGTCGCTGGGGCTCAGGGCAAGGAAGCCTGCCGAGGCCGGGGCGAACTCGGCTGCCAGAGACGAGAAGCCTGCCGCGCCGACACCCGGGGTGTAGGAGACACCGCTGCCTGCGAAGACGATGATGCCGGTCGGCGTGCCGTCAAGCTGGCCGGGGGTGCCCCACGAGCCGTTGGCACCGAACACCAGCAGACCGCCGCGGGCTTCGATCGGGCCGCGGATGGTGTTGAGCGGGTTGTTCAGTTCGACGCGGCCGGTGCCATACTTCTGGAAAGTGCCGCGAAGGCTGGAGTCGTCTTCGAGGTTGTTGACGACCACGCCGCTGATGATGGTCGTGCCCGAGCCTTCGATGCGCCAGCGGCGTTCGCCGTCGCCCAGCACGCGGGAGATCGCGATCGCAGGCACCGCGGCCGTGCCGTCGCCGGCGAGGACGAGCGTCTTGCCCGCGGGCAGTGCGTTGCCCATCTGGCGGTTGTTGCCTTGCGTGATGGTGCCGGTCAGGGTGAGGGAGTTTTGGCCGGTGAAGGCGAGCGGGTTGCCCATGATCACCAGGCCGCCCTGAACGCGCGAGTCGCTGGTCGATTGCCAGGCTCCGCCCCACGCGTTGCTGTTGTTGCTGTTGGAGTGGAGGACGCGGGTGGTGCCCGAGCCAGTGCCCAGGGCGTTATCGGCGTTGAGGACGTAGGTCTGACGGTTGGTTTCCATATTGCCAACGAACGTCGAGTTGTTGGCGTTGAGCATGAAAACGGCGGTGGGGACGTTGGTGATGTTTTCGCCGAGGTTGACGCTGCCGCCCGAGGAGCCGCGGTCGAAGGAGGCATTGAGGACGACCGTCGAACCGGCGACGGCGTTGATGCGCACTTCGTGGCCGGTCGCGGGGGCGAGCGAGTTATAGACCTGGATCGTGTCGGCGGCGCTGTTGCCGATGGTCAGCGTGCGGCCGACGGCCAGGTTGTTGAGCTGCAACTGGTTGGCGAGGGTGCCGAGGTTGGCGATGGTGAGGTTTTCGGTGCTGGTGGCCGCGAACTCGACGGTGTCGTTGAGGATGAGGCGGGCCGAGATCTTGTTGACCGACCCGGCGACGCCGCCGCTGACGATCGAGGCGTTGGCCGCGGCGTTTTCCATCACGAGGTTGCCGCCCGAGCTGACGATGTCGCTCGTGACGACGCCCGCGGTGCCGCCCATGGTCAGGGTGGCGACGGTGACGTTGGTCGCGCCGATGTTGAGGGACAGGTCGGAGCCCAGGCCGATCGAGAGGTTAGCCGTGTCGGCGTTGGCGTTGGGGAAGCCGGTGTTGGGGGTCCAGCTCGCGGCGCTCTGCCAGGCGACCGCGCCGCCGGGGATGGCGAGGGTGTAATCGACTGCCATCGCATAGGCGGGCATGAGTGCCGCAACCGCAACGGTGGCCACCGCAGACGCAAGAATCGAACGATTTCGGAGCATGACGCTCTCCTCCGGGAAGAAATGCTGTACGACTTGAAGGACGAAACGACGTCGTTTCGCCGGGCTCTGATCGACCCATCGCACGCTGCCGCCCATCGAATCATCCCGCGTCAGCCGCCCGATCGAGTGAGCGATCGGGGTGGTTGTTCGTCCCCGGGGCCAAACCCAGCGCCGGGTGGGCATCCGAGCCGCAAAGAGTCCGGACGGGCACGGCTTCGCGGAGGCTTCCACGACGAAGACGTTGCGCCCGGGCGTTGCGGGTCAGACGATCGGGATGTCTACTTTCGACGGCTCTCGCACACAGACATGGCGATTCCACAAAACGAGACGTGCTAGAGGCCTGTTCCTCGTGGTCGACTATAGCTCACTGCGACTGCCCGGCAACCTCGTTTATGAGCATACTGTTTGTATTTTCAGCCGCGTTTTGAACACCATATGTCGGGGGCCGATCACGCGCCTCGACGCAGCCCGTTGGGCCATTTCGCTTTGTAACGATCCGCACGGCTGTCAGTCCCAACAAGGCCCTTCGCGGCTCACCTGCGAAGCCTGGCGCGGCCCGGCGGCGCGCGGTGTCAATATGATTCGCCGGCCACGCTTTGTGGCCCGCCAGGGCCTTTCGCCCCGACGACGCTTGCCGACCCGACGATCGCAGCGCTGCGGCTGCTGCTCCGAGGATTTCCGCTGCGACCGTGGTCTCTGCCCCGACGACCTCTGCATCGACCTGGGTCTGAGCTTCCATAACGCGTTGTGCAGGCGTGCCCGCCGGTGGCGATTCGCCGGCCGGCTCCGGCGGGTGTCGTCGCGTCTCATGGCGAGGGTCGGGCGGCCCGGGCAGGGCAGTCTGACGGTTTATCTGCTCTGTAACGGCAGGAGGGTTGCACGCGCGGGCGGGCTTCCTCGCGTGGACGGCTGAACTGATTCGCTAATTGAGACTGAAAATGGAAACCGTTGACCCGGAAATGCAAAGGTAAATCCAGTCGCGGCGATAGATTGAGGATTGGCCAAATCTGCGGTCGTTTCACGTCTCTGACCGCCTCAGGAGTTTGGCCTGGCGAGAAGTCACATCTTTTGCCGGGAGCCATTCGATGTTCAGCCGCCGCGCTTTCACGCTTGTGGAGTTGCTTGTCGTGATCGGGATCATTGCGGTCCTGGTCGGCATACTTCTGCCCACCCTCAACAAGGCCCGTGAGAGCGGGCGTCAGGCCCAGTGCCTGAGCAATCTGAAACAGATCGCCACTGCCACGGTCTTGTACTGCAACGACTACAAAGGCTACTTCCCGGCCGCTTCCGGTCAGGGGGCAGGCTGGCGCGAGGGCGGGCCGACCGGCAATGATCCGACCACCC
The DNA here is from genome assembly GCA_964493365.1 of uncultured Tepidisphaeraceae bacterium. Taxonomy (GTDB): domain Bacteria; phylum Planctomycetota; class Phycisphaerae; order Tepidisphaerales; family Tepidisphaeraceae; genus CAZBOE01. The sequence continues at coordinate 12,454 of CAZBOE010000082.1, forward strand.
AGTGGGGCTGGATCGCCTGGCGCCGGTCGTGGGATCCGATCCGCGGGAAGTTCAACACGGAGAACACGGTCGGCAGCGGGCTGGATCAGAACATCACGCATTCGGCGCTGGCGCGATACATGAATGTCAAGCCGACGATCCACGCCACCCCGGTGGCCGCTCACGACGTGAGCCCCTCGCTCGAGGCGGTCTTCCGATGCCCGTCAGACAACCTCGAACGCAGACCGATCACCATCATCGACAACAATGGCGGCCGCGGCGCCTACCGATACAGCTATTCGATGAACATCTTCGCGAGCCGCAAGGTGCTGGTTGTGCGGCCCGACGGTTCGTTCGTGCCGGGCGAAGCGCCCAAGCCGTCGCGCAAGATCTCCGATTTTCGCGGGGCGTCGGAAAAAGTGCTCTACGTCTGCGAAGACGAAGCGAGCATCAACAACGGCGAGTTCAACCCGTGTGACCCTGACCCCTCCAAGTGGGACTACTCGGCGGTCGCTTCGCGCCATGAGATGAAGGCCAAGCAGAAGGCGCAGGATGCCCGGGGCAACGTCGGATTCGCCGACGGGCATGCCGGATTTGTCAACCGCGCGTTCATCTACCAGCGCGTCCACATGGACCCCGACTACACCGGCCACTGATGCCGCCTCGCTTGATCGCGGCGGACATCGGAAGCGTCGTCCCATCGAGGGAGCGCGGGTTGTGCGACCGGCGCTCAGGGCGACGGGGTGGCGATCGGCCCGTTGCCATCGTGCCGGCGGACCCCGTCGATCCAGACCGACGCGGGGAGGACATGGGTTTCGAGGATCTCGCGCAGCGGGTTGTCGGTGCCGGTCGGAAAGGCGACGAGGTCTGCCGACATGCCCGGTGCGATGCTGCCCCGCTGGTCGTGCATGTTCATCGCCCGCGCGGCACGCGTGGTGATCAACGACCAGAGCAGTGCGGGATCGAACTCAGGATGCTGCCGCGCAACCAGGCGAAGGTCATCGACGAGATTGAGGTCGGGTGAGCTTGCGCAACTGTCTGTCCCCAGAACGACATTGACCCCCGCGGCGAGCATGTCGCCAATGCGGTGAGGCGGGCGGCCGAAGTATCGGTGGGTGCGCGGGCAGTAGACGACCGACGCGCTGCCTCGGGCCAGCAGGGCGATTTCGTCGTCGTCGGCAAAGTTCACGTGTGCCAGCAGGGCCGGGCGGTCGAGCAGGCCCGCCGCCAGGGCCATGCGGATGGGTGTGCCGCGGAAGGTGTCGACCGGCTCCTGCCAGGGCGCGACGGTTTCCCAGAGCCGGCGGAGAGGCCCGGCATGGCCGGTCAGAAACGCCGCTTCGTTCTCGTCTTCGGCGACATGCATCGACAGGGGCAGCCGCAGGTCATCGGCGCGAGCCACGCAGGCGAGGAGATCACGCTGTTCGACGGTGTAAGGGGCATGCGGGCCGATGCCGAGCCGAAGGTGTGGCGACGCTTGGCCGCTATCGCAGGCGCGGTCGAGCAGCTCCGCAGCGCGGTGCCGCCGGACGCCCAGGCCCAGCACTTCACCAAAGCTGGTGACGTGCAGCGGGCCGGTCGAGAGGATCGGGCGGGTGACGGCCGTCTTCTGCGACATGTCGGCCACCGCGACAACTCCGAATCGAAGACATTGCGACACGCCATATCGCGTGGCATCGGCCGCGTGGGCGTCGGCGTCGCGGGCGTCGTAGCGGGTGCGACTGCGGACGCGTGTGAGCCACTGGTCGAAGCCGCAGCCTGCCGAATCACCCGCGGTCTCCAGTGACAGCTCAAGATGGGTGTGGGTGTTGATCAGTCCGGGCAGGAGGGTCGATTGGCCGAGATCGATGACGGTCGCGGTGCGGTAATTTCGGCAGAGTTGGTCGCTGTCGCCGACAGCCACGACCCGGTTGCCCGCCATAACGACCGCGCCGTTGGGTATCGGCGGTACCGACATCGGCGCGACCCATCGCGCCCGCAGGAGCGTCGGCGGCCGCTCCGTCTTATCGGTCCGGGCGGGGCGAGGGTGTTGGTGATCGGGGGCGGATTGCATGGGCTGCACTGGTGTGATGATATCGCCTCGCTATGATGCGCGCTGCGGAAGGATTTGTGTCGGCCGAGCGAACTGCGGGTTGGTCAGTTTGGTCGTCGGCCGATGGCGGGGATTTGCCCTGAACCGAAGTCGGGCATGGAGGTCGCCATGGCATGGAACATCTGTTTGAACCGAGGGACGGCCGGCGGAGGCATGCCCCTGGAGGATTTTGTCCGCCTGGCGTCGACCGCCGGGTTTCGCGGGGCGGATGTCGATCCCGGGTATGGCGTTGATCACTCGCCCGCTGCCTTGCAGGATCTTTATGCGCGCCACGACGCGCTGTTCGGCGGCTGGGGTGCACCCGACTGGCGGTCAGACGAGTCGAAACTCAATGACGCGCTGCCGCGGTTCGAGAAGTCGGCGGCCGTCGCGGCTCAACTGGGCATCGACAGTTGCTCGACATGGATCATGCCCTCGTCCGATCTGCCGCTGGTGGAGAATTTCCGCTTCCATGTGGCGCGGCTTTCGCGCGTGGCGTCGGTGCTGGGGCGATACGGGCTGCGGCTCGGGCTGGAGTTTGTCTCGCCTTATCACCTGCGACGTCAACTCAAGCACGAGTTTCTCTTTACGCCCGGACAGATGCTGGAACTGGCCGAGGCGTGTGGCACGAATGTCGGGCTGCTGGTCGATGCGTTTCACCTGCACTGCGCCGGGGTGCCGATGAGCGCGGTGGCCGACATCCCCAGGGACAAGATCGTGTTGTGTCACTTCAACGATGCGCCGCGCGTGCCGGTGCATGAGGTGCAGGATTCGGTGCGGCTCCTGCCGGGCGAGGGGGCGATCGACCTGGCGGGCTTCTTCGGCAGCCTGGCCCGGATCGGCTACACCGGGGTGGTGAGCCTTGAGGTGTTTAGTAATGAGCTCAAGTCGATGTCTCCGGAGCAGGCCGCGGCCAAGGCGGCGGGCGCTTGCCGGACGGCGCTGGCCCCGTTGGGCGGGTGGTGATTGATGAGACGCTGGTGTGCGGTATCGGTGTGGGTGCTGGGCGCGGCGGTGGCGTGCGCGGGCGGGTGTGGGGCGCGCTCGTCAAAGCCGGTCGCGGCGATTGATCCGCAGCCCGCCGCGACGGTCGATGCGCTGGCGGATGCGGTTCAGCTCACCAGCGGCTTCGAGCGCGCCGGCGAGGCATATTTCTCGCCCGACATGCGCTGGATCGTGTTTCAAGCCACGCCGCCAGGCGAGCAGCAGTATCAGATGTATGTCGCCAGGCTGCTGACCACGTGGTCGTACGACGTTGCGACCGGGGGGCATGAGCTGGCGATCACGGGGATTGAGACGCCGATCCGCGTTTCGCCGGCCGATTCGCGAAACACCTGCGGCTGGTTTTCACCGGACGGACAGACGCTGATCTTTTCGTCGACAGCGGGCAAGGAAGACCCCGCCGAGGCGTCGCCCGGATATCAGCGGCAGGGGTCGCGCTATCAGTGGGCCTATCCCAAGGGCATGGAAGTGTTCCGCGCCGACAACTGGCGGGGGGCTGTCGAGGCGGTCGGCCCGGGCGGATCGACCGACCTCGCCCAACATGCCCTGACCGACAACCTCGCCTACGACGCCGAGGGCTCGATGAGCCCCGACGGGCGGTGGATTGTCTTCACGTCGAATCGCACGGGTGATCTTGAGCTGTTCGCCATGCGGGCCGACGGGAGCGGGGTTGTCCAGCTCACCAGCATCCAGGGCTACGACGGCGGACCGTTCTTCAGCCCCGACGGCCGGCGGCTGGTCTACCGATCAGACCGAGCCGGCAACGATCTGCTGCAGGTGTTCGTCGCAGACGTGGTCTACGACGGCCAAGGCAACATCACCGGGCTGACTAGCGAGCGACAACTGACCAGCGACGTCAACGTCAACTGGGGGCCGTTCTGGCATCCGAACGGCAAGCGGATTTACTTCGCCACGAGTGTGCACGGTCACACCAACTACGAGATCTACTCGATGAGCGACACGGGCGACGACCGCCGCCGGATCACCGCGACGCCCGGGCCCGATGTGCTGCCGGCCATTTCGCCCGACGGGCAATGGATGCTCTGGGCATCCAAGCGCGGCGGCGACAAGACGCAGGTGTGGGTCGCCCGAATCAAGCCGTGAAGAGCGGCCCATGCCACGGTAGGCCGGGCGATTCGGCGGGCCCGCGCCGCAGACCCCAGCAAATCCGCCTCAGCGCCGACCCGCAGGTCGGGCCATGCAGACGACACCCGCTACGGCAGACGCACCACGGTGTAGCGCACGGTCAACGACGGCGCGATCGCGGCGGGGGAGGCGACTTCGAGTTCGGTGTAGGGCCTGGGCTTTTCGCGGTCGCCCGAGCCGTAGACCTGGATCATCTCGCCGGGCTCGGGTTTGGCCGAGGCCGGTTCCCACGACTCGATATGCATGCTCAGCACGGTGTCGCCGACCATGGTGGTGACACGCCGGCCGTCGGCGCCGATCTTGTCGCCTCCGCGGTCGGTGCGGAGCATCCAGATCTGGCTGCCGCCTTCCTGAACATGTTGGGGCATGCGGCCCAGCGGCTGGGTGGTGGGCTGGGTGGCCGGCGAGACGGCCGCGAGATCGATGATGGCGCCGGGCGACGGCACTTGCGCGATGATCCAGACGCACCACGGTTTGAGCGATGTCTCACCATCGGCGGCCCCCTCGGTGCGCTCGAACCAGACGCGGCTGACCATGGCGGGCTGGTCGGGCTCGAGCCTGAGTTCGCGCACGATGCGCAAGTTGAAATGGTCGAGCGGCCGCGAGATGAGCCGCAGTGTGTCGCCGTCTATCTCCACCTCGTGGGGCTCGCGATCGGCCGCGGGCGGGGGCGGCCAGTTCGCCCCATTAAAGCCGGGCAACTCGCGCCAGCCTTCCTGAGGCCAGGGCCAGACTTTGTCGCCGCCGTAGTTTGTCCAGCCGGTGGGCTCGGGGGGCTTGCCGGCCACCGTCTCGTTGACCCAAAGCACGTTCTCTCCACCCACCGGGGCGATGCTCATGATCCGGCCGACCTCGGGCACGACCACCACCTCGATCTGACCGTTCGAGAGCGCGTAGGCTTCCGGCCAGCCCATAAAGGCGACGCGTTTGACCTGCGATTGACCGCCTGCGCACCCGCCGACGAGAAGACTGCTGAGCATGATCAGCAGGCACTGCAACCGCGATGCCGTATTCAATTGCATGGAGCTCCCGCGCAAATAACAAAAGAAATGCCCTCGGCGGCGAAGTGTACCGCAGAGGGCAATCGGATGCACAGGATGGTCGCGGGCCATCGCGCCGCCGCGCGGGCGACCAGAAAGCCGCACGTGCGCGGTCGGGTCAGCCGACGAGTTCGCCTTCGATGACTTCGCCACGCCGCGAGAACGCGAAGTCGTGCTTCGACGGATCGACGTCGACGCTGATCGTGTCGCCGTCGGCGAATTCGCCGCGGAGGATGCGTGATGCAAGCGGGTTTTCGATTCGCTGCTGAATCACCCGCTTGAGCGGACGGGCGCCAAAAGTGGGGTCGTAGCCTTCCTCGGCCAGCAGCTTGCGGGCGTCTTCGGAGAGCTCGAGCGACAAGCCGCGGTCGGCGAGCCGACGCCGCAGATGACCCAGTTGCACCTCGACGATCTTCTCGATCTGCCCGCGCCCCAGCGGATGGAAGACGATGGTCTCGTCGATGCGGTTGAGGAACTCAGGGCGGAACGCATGCTTGAGCACTTCGCGCACCGCCGCCTCGACTTCCCACTCCTCGGCTCCGCGGCTGCTGAATTCCTGGATCTGTGCCGAGCCCTCGGCGTGCTGGCTTTCCAACTGGTCGAGCAC
>CAZBOE010000083.1:0-8134 GCA_964493365.1 uncultured Tepidisphaeraceae bacterium
CGCCGGGTGATGCGCGGCATCCAGCGCCAGGCCGCGGCTGCCGGTGCAGGTATCTCGATGGCATGTCGGCCGGGCCGATCAGAAATCGACCTGGAAGCGCAGCGTCATCACCAGGGCGTCGCTGTTGGCGGCGTCGCCGCCGGGGTCAGTGATGTACTGCACGTCGGCCTTGATCGACGAATACTCGGTCACGCGGAAGGCGTAGAACAGTTCATAGGCGATTTCGTCGTCGCCGGTGAAGTCGGCCTCGTCGCTGAGGGCGACGAAGGAGAAGCCGATGCCCAGCGTATCGGCGTCGCGTGAGGGGATGGCGCCGGTCCACGAGAGCCCGCCGCCGAAATGGTGGGCGATTTCGGAGACGTCTTCGTCGGCCCAGCCGTATTGCAGGAACGCGCCGATGCCTTGATCGGCGTCGTCGTTTTCGGCAAAGAGCATCTGCTCGACGATGCCGTAGGCGCCGGTGGTGCCGTCGGTGGTGTCGCCGTCAAATTCGTCGAACGTGCCGGTGTGGTGCCAGATGCCCAGCGCCGCCCGGCCGGGCAGACTGCGGAGCGTCCATCGCACGCCGGCCTCGCCGATGAGGAACAGGTCGGCGGGGTCGCCGAAGAAGCTGGACGGTCCGCGTGAGCCGGTGGCGATGCCTTCCTGCAGCGCGCCGTCGAAGAGGCCGGCGTTGACATAGAGCCAGTCGGTCGGTTCGACGAACACCGCCAGCCCGGTTGCCGAGTCGGGGTAAGTCGGCAGGACGAAGATCGTCGGGCTGAAGCCGAACGACGAGTTGATGAACTCGCCCGCAGTTTCGGGTGCGGCGAAGACGCCGTTGACGTCCATCTTGCCGAAGCGAAGCCCCAGCGCCCCGTCGAGCACACGCTGCTCATACCAGAGCTCGGAGATCTGGGTGCGTCCGTCGGCATCGATGTTGTCGTAGGCCTGGATGTCGCCCGTGTCTTCGGAGCCGTCGTCGCCGTGGTGCTGCTGGAACAGCACGTAGAACGTGCCGCCCTGGAGCCCGACGAGGCGCTCGGTGTCGACGGTGATGCCGGCGTCGAAGAGGTGACGCCAGGTCGAGCCTTCGGTGTTGGCGCCGCCGACGGTGTTGACCGACCAGTCGACGGTGAGCGAGAAGGTGAAGGCGATGCCGCGATCCTCGAGCGCGGTGCGCAGGCCGAACCAGTCGCCCGTGGCGCGTGTCCACTTCCAGAAGGGGGTTCCTTCGGGCGTGGCCGGCGCCGAAGGTCCGGGGGCGGGCGTGTCCGGCTGGGCCGGCGGCATGAGGCTTATCGCTGCGAGCATGTCCGGCTCGTCGGCAAGCAGCAGGGCGGGTGTCGATGCCGACAGGGCGGCGGTCAGGATGGCCAGGGCGGTTTTGTTGCGGTTCATAGTTCGATTGCTCCGCAGCGTGTATCGGCGCGACATGATTGACAATTAATGTGCAGTATTTTTGCGCATAACCCGCCTGCCCCGCGCCCGTTCTGCGGGAGTCAACCAAGACGATCGGGCCCGCCGGATATCCCGGCAGGCCCGACCACTGCGTGTCAATCTCGGATTATCAGACGGCGATAGCCGCCGGCCACGGACAAAACTGACGCCGCCGGGCGATGGCTTAGCCGATGCCGGTCAGCGCCGCGCACGGCGGAGTGCGAGCAAGGCCGGCAGACCCAGCCACAGGGCCGACGGCTCGGGCACCGCGGTCAGGTAGAAGACCATGTCGCGGTCGGCATTGAGCGACGGCGCGACCGCCGGCGAGGGCCGGGCGTTGTCACCGGCAAACAGCCGAGTCCAGCCTGACCCGCCGGGGTAGACGTCGCCATAGCGGGCTAGATCGAGCTCGCGGTCGGCGCCGGCGTCGTCGAAGAGCAGGACGAAGCCATACTCCGTGCCCGCGGCGACGTTGATGTTGCCGATGTCAAAGGTGAGGAAGTCGCCTTCGCTCAGCAATTGCGGAAGCTGGGCATCGGTGAAGGTTGTCAGCCGCGTCCAGCCGCCGACTTGATTGGCCCACAATTCGAGCGAGATCGGAGCGCCGGCGGCGCCGGGCGCCGCCTGCTGGATCTGGACCGTGATGCGGTCGAGCACGTAGTCGTGGCCGGGGGTGAAGGTTTGTCCGCGGTCGATGTTGTTGCTGCCGCTGGTCGTGCTGTGGCGGATCGACGTGCCCGAGAGACCGTCGGTCGAGCCGAAGGGCAGGCTGTCGGCGGACACAAAAGACGCGGGCGCCGCGCCCGAAGCCGACACCGACAGCGATGTCGGCAGCGGCGGGGGCGGGGGTGGCGGCGGAGCGTCGTCCAGTGCGACCATGTAAAACTCGAGGTCGCGATAGGTGTCGACGTCGGGGTAGCCGTCGGTCGTGGGCGACAGCGCGTATCGCCCATCGCCCGCGGGAAACAACGACTGGTTCTGGTAAAACGCGCGCAGCGCCGGATCGCTCGGCGGAGTCGATGAGGGCTGCCCGTTCACGCGGTAGATGTCGGGCGGGATGGTGCCGTCGCCCTCGCGGCGAATGCTCCAGCCGCCGTGATACGTGTCGTTGCCGTCGGTCAGGCTCTCCGGCTGGCGCGCCGCGGCGTTGTTCTGGTTGCCCAGCGTGAAGCCGACCTGCTGTCCGGGCATCTCCAGGCCGACCATGAATGCATATCGCTTGCCCGAGTCGAAGGTGAGCTGGTCGCTGCCGGTGAGGTCCCACTTCATGTAGGTCAGCTTGCCGTCTCCGCTGGCACGCAGGTCGGGGACTGTCGCATTGCGGACGACCTTGATCGGCGTGTAGGTCACGCCTTCGAGGAAGTCATCGGCGCGGCCCATGTTGGCGCCGACGCCGAAGCCGTGCGTGGGGTTCTGGTCATAGCGCGTGCCGTTATTGTTGATGACCGGTTCGCCGGTCACTTCGAAAAACTCGATGAAGACCGGCGCCCCACCCGTGCCCGGCAGAAAGGCCGAAGAGCCGTTGCCCGTGCGCAGCACGATGTAGTCGAGCGTGAAGCCGCCGGCCGGGGCGGTGAAGACCTGGCCCAGGTCGCGGTTGCGCTGGTAGTAGCCGTCCTCGGTCTTCCACTGCAGCGGCCACTCGTTGCGCACCGAGGTGTTGCCCCCGAGGTCGACTGACGCCTGTCGCGCCACCACCCGTGACGGGTCGAGCCCGAGGTCGGCCTGCACCTTGGCCCACTTGGCGGAGGTGCCGTTGTCTTCGTCGTGGCTGCTGAGCCCGGGCGAAAGCTTGCCCAGGCTGGTGACCTCGAGCCCCGCCAGCGCAACGCCGGCGGGAAGAACCGCCACCAGGGCACACGCGGCGGTCAGGCAGCCCGGGCGCAGAACAAGAGGGGGCGCGACGCGTCGATCGCCGTCGCGGTGGGTGAAAAACGACATGATGTTGATTCTCCGATGAAGCGTCGGCCGGTGGTCCACTCCCACCGGCCGACGCGTACACAGCTGACAGAATGGCGGCACGTCTCTGTCCTGCCTCAGCGTGCGCGACGGCGGGCGCCGAGCAGGCCCAGCACCAGCGTGCCGGCCAGCGCCGCGCCGGGTTCGGGCACGACCGGGTCTGCGACCGCGGTCACGTAGAACACGTAGTCTTTGTTGGTGTCGCTGCCGTTGCCCGCGTCGGGCAGGGTGGCGAGATTGCGAACCACATCGAACTCGCGCCGGATGCCGCGGCCGTCGCTGTAGACGTTGTTGTCACCGGAGTTGTTCAACGCCAGTTGACGGTCGGCGGCCTCGGCGTCGAAGTAGATCAGGTATGCATACTGCTGGCCGGCGGTGAGGGTCGGCTGCTGGTCGTCGCTGAGGTCGAAGGTGAGATAGGTTCCCTCGGTCAGCGGGGTTTGGGCGGTGTTGCTCGCCGGCAGGACGCCGCCCGTGGCCGTCAGCAGGAGCGTGAAGGGTGTCGGCGCCGCGGGGTCGTAGGAATAGAACTGCAGCGACATGCCCGCGCCGAACGCGCCGGCGCCGACCGAGCCGCCGGTGCTGTTGTTCCGCACCTGCACCGTGATCGAATCGACGGTGTAGCCGTCGGTGGCGGTGAAGATCTGGCCGGTGTCACGGTCGCCGCCGCCGGTGCGGAAGCGGTTGGTCGTGCTCGCGCCGCTCGACCCGACGGCGGTGGTCACCGCGTCGACAAAGCTTGCCGGCTCCGAAGCCGAAGTGGTGATCACCACCGCGGCATTGGCCGCCATGGTCGAAACAGCCAGAACCGCGGCCGACATCGCGGCCTTCAACCCGATATGAGTCTGCATACGTCCTCCGTTCACTGTTGCCGGACATCAACGCGGCCCGCGCCGCCCGACGCCCGAGAGAGAAATGTGTGACAGGACTCTACTGCGCAGGCAGTTCGCGAAAGCGTCTATCTTGGTCGAGTTTGCGTCGCCGGGTTGGCGGGGTATGGTGTCTGGAGCAGGATCGGACACCGCACCGCCTTTGACGCCGGCGTCGGAGGTGCGTGCCACGTCGAGAGGGTCATGTCATGCGTGTGCTGGTCGCTTCGCCCGGGTTCTCCACGCGCCACCGCGATATCGTGTCGGGCATTCACGAGTGGGCGTCGCGCCACACCGACTGGGACTTGCTCTTTGATTTCGGCATCTCCTCCCGCGAGTCGGAGATCGGGTTGCTGGCAACCACGCTGGGCGCCGACGCGGTCGTGTGCCACGCGCCCCACGACCAGGCCGACCCGCTTTTGCGCAAGATCCCTTTCGTCTCGACGATGCTCGCGCGCTGGCCTTGCGAGTGGCCGGTGGTGACGGTGGACGACGTCGCGGTCGGTCGCATGGCGGCCGAGCACCTGATCGAGCGCGGGCTGCGCCATTTCGCGGTGCTGACTTCCGAGGGTGAGCCGTTCAACCGCCGGCGAAACGGCTTCTGCGCGCGGGTGGCCGAAGAGGGCTTGGCGTGTCAGTTCATCAGCATCGACGGGTCGCTCCGCGGCATGGAGGTCGATCGTCAACTGCCGCAGTTGCTGGATTGGATTGTCCAGCTTCCCCGGCCGTGCGGCCTGCTGATCTGGCGAGACAGCCGGGCGATCCGAATCATCCATGCCATCCAGTCGCGCGGCCTTGCCGTGCCCGATGATGTGGCGGTGATCGGTGTCAACAACGATGAACTGGCATGCCGCCTGACCGGCGTTCCCCTGACCAGCGTGGACGTCAACGGCAAGGAGATCGGCCGGCAGGCCGCCCGCCTGCTCGATCAGATGCTCAGTGGCCGGCCGACCCCGTCTGAGGTGCTCGTTCCGCCGCGGGGGGTGGTGGCGCGACAGTCGACCGACCTCCGCCTGGTTGCCGATGACGACGTGGCAAGGGCGGTGCAATACATCCGCGACAATCTTCATCGTCCGACGGGGGTGGCCGACCTGTTGCGGGAAGTCCCGGTCGGGCGTCGGGTGCTGGAGCGGAAGTTTCGAACCGTGCTGGGTCGCAGCCCTTACGACGAGATTCGCCGGGCGAAGGTCGAGCGGGCGAAGCAGCTTTTGGCCGAGAGTGAGATGAAGATCGACGAGGTGGCGCGGGCGGTGGGTTTCCGTCGTCGTGCCCACCTGACGGCGGCGATGAGCCAGTTCGCGGGCGAAACACCCGGGCGATACCGCCGTAGCCACGGGGCGAAGCCGTAGGGGCGATTTTTGGGGGGGCTCAGGGGCGGTCGCGAGGGCCGGGCGGTTTGCCCGGGCGGCATCACACGCGGCATGGGCTGTGTGAGCGACATGGGATATGGCGTGGCGAGCGGCCGCCCTCGGTTGCAGCGGAAAAGCCCCCAAATGCCCGGGGGTGGATGATTGCCCGCTTGACCTGCCGGAAAGTGGCGTCAAGATGAGGGGGCGGTCAGGGTCGGTGTCGATCCGGATCGCACGAGCAACGATTGACCCAGACGGCCACGACCGTCCAACGGCATGACGACTCAGACCGCCAAGACGACGAAGTGACCCCGGCGACGGCACGCCTCAGCGCCGCCCGCCCTCACCGATCGTTCGTCCTGGCAGGAGATGAGGTCCTCATGACCCGCGGAGCGTTCGTGGCCGAACGCGTTTATGCAGGAGCAGCGAAATCCCATGTCCGTCCATGTCGCGATTGTCGGCGCCACGGGTGCGGTCGGTCAGGAGTTTCTGACCGTGCTCGCCGAGCGGAACTTCCCCATCAAGTCGCTCAAGCTGCTGGCCAGCAAGAACAGCGCCGGCAAAACCGTGACGTTCAAGGGTCAGGCTCATACGGTCGAGGAGCTGACGCACGACAGTTTCGCGGGTGTGCAGATCGCGTTTTTCTCCGCCGGCGGATCGATCAGCAAGGAGTTCGCGCCATCGGCGGTCAAGGCGGGCGCGGTGGTCGTCGACAACACCAGCGCGTTTCGGATGAAAGAGGGTGTGCCGCTGGTCGTGCCCCCGCTGGTGGAGGTGTCGCCGCTGGTCCCGCCCGAGGTCAATCCGGATCAGATCCACAAGCACAACGGGCTGATCGCCAACCCCAATTGCAGCACGATCATCATGAACGTGCCGGTGTGGCCGCTGCATAAGGTCAACCGCGTCAAGCGGATGGTCATCAGCACTTATCAGGCCGTCAGCGGCGCCGGCGCGTGGGGGCTGTATGAGCTCGAGGCGCAGATCAAGGCTTATGCCGCGGGCGAGCCCGTGGCGAAGCAGAAGTTTCCCCACCAGATTCTCAACAACGTCTTTGCCCACAACTCGAAGGTGGCCGACAACGGCTACAACGAGGAAGAGAACAAGATGGTGGGAGAGACGCGGAAGATCTTTGCCGATCCGAAAATCATGGTGACAGCGACGTGTGTGCGCGTGCCCGTGCCGCGGGCGCACAGCGAGTCAATCAACATCGAGTTCGAGCGGCCGATGACGCCCGAGCAGGTGCGGCAGATTCTCAAGTCGGCCCCGGGCGTGACGATCGTCGACAACCCCGAGGCCAATCATTTTCCCATGCCGCTCGAAGCCAGCGGTCAGGACAACGTGCTGGTCGGGCGCATCCGCCAGGACATCAGCCGCGAAGACGGCCGGGGCATCGACCTTTTCGTCGCAGGCGACCAGGTGAGAAAGGGCGCCGCGACCAACGCCGTGCAGATCGCCGAAAAACTGATTTGAGGAGTGGGGAGTGATGAGTGACGAATTGATGGGATGACGAATTGAGAGGCGCTGAGGGGTGTCCGATGCTCGGGCATTATCGTGGTGGTCAATGCGTCACTCATCAATTCGTCACTAATCAATGCGTCACGTCACGCATCAATCATCACTTATCACTCCCCACTCATCAATAACCGCATCACCTTTCTCGATGGGGCCGTCGGTCAGGGCGTCGGCGCGTAGGCCGGCTCTTGCACGGAGGGCGTTGTGGAGGTTGGCGATGCCGGTGAGGCGGGTGAGGTATTTGCACTCGGTGCATTCGCGGGTGCCGCGGAGGGTGACGCTGCCGAGGGTGAAGCGCCGGCCGATGAGCGTTGAGAGGTCGATCCCTTGGGTGACGATGTTTCGCCGCAGCACGCCCGGCCACAGCGGTTGGCCCAGCGCCTGCTCGATTTGTTCGACCGTCTCGATCGCGATCAGCGAGACCGCGCGGCCTTCGCCTTCCCAGCGTGAAAACGTGCCGCGCCCCGCCGCGTAGCGGTCGCCCTCGATGCCGCGGCCCGCGAGCACACGCGCCGCGGCCACCTCGAGCATCGGCAGCCCGCGGTCGGGCGAGATGAAGATGTGGCGGATGACGCCTGCCATGGGTCGACGGCCGAACCGCGCGACTATTTTCCCGTCCGTTCACCATCGGCGGGGCGGTACCATATCGGCATGACATCTTACCTCTCCCGGTTGGCGATGGTGTGGGTTGCGGCTCTGTTCGCGGCCGGCTCGGTCGGGTGCCAGTCGCTCCAGCCCCCGTCGGCGGCCGTCCGCTCGGCCACGCTGGGCGACGTGACCGCCGACGGGCTGGTGCTCAACCTTGCCCTGGATGTCACCAATCCAAACGACGTCGCCCTGCCGATCGGCAACACCGACTATGCCCTGGCGCTGGGCGGCGTGAAGGTGCTCAGCGGCAAGCTCGATCCCGACGCCACGGTGGGCGCGGGCGCCACGCAGTCGGTCACGCTGCCGATCAATGTCTCCTACGAGTCGCTCCTGAATGCCCGCAGCGCCATCGTCCGTTCGCGCGGCAATGTGCCCTTT
>CAZBOE010000083.1:8157-18298 GCA_964493365.1 uncultured Tepidisphaeraceae bacterium
TGCCCTTTGAGTTTACCGGGCGGCTCAACTTCGGCTCGGCCGCGGGCATTCCGCTCATCGGCGACCGCAGCAGCATTCCTCTGAATTACTCGGGCACCTTGCCCCTGCGAGACGCACTGGATGACCCGATGACGCTGCTCCGATCGCAGGCGGCCCGCGATCTGGCGCAGGCGCTGCTCGGGCGGTAGGGCGTCTGCGAAACGCCGAGAGATCGGACGCCAACGGGTCGAGGCCCAATGAGAGCAATCACGTCGGCGCGAGAGTTCGCCGGTGCGAAAGTTCGCCCGTGCAAAAGCTGGCCCGTGCAAAGTTGGCCGGTGCAAAAGTTAGCCGGTGCGAAAGCTCGCTGGTGCGCAGGGCTCGTCGGTGCGAAGGTGGGCCGGTGCGAAGACGGCCAGTGCGAGTATCCCGGCGCCAAAGCGATCTCGCCCGTGCGAAAAGCAAGCCACTGCCCGCGTGATAGCGGTGCGTCGCGCGTCGGCGCGGCAGGCCGAGGTTGATTCTCATCGATGGGGGGGCGACACTGCCCCGGCTTTGACATGAAACTCTTCGTCGTCGCCAATTTCGACAAGCCACAGGTCAGGCCCGCGCTGGATGAACTGGTGCCTTGGCTGAAAGACCGCGTGGATGTCGTCGGTGTCGAGAGCGACAGCGACGGCTCGCTGGCCGGTGTGCCGGCCGACTACATCCTCGTGCTCGGGGGCGACGGCACGCTTCTCTCCACGGCCAGGCGGCTTGCGGGCAGGGCCGTGCCGCTGGTGGGCGTCAACTTCGGTCGGCTGGGCTTTCTCGCCTCGTTCAGCGTGGTCGAGCTCAAGGCCCGCTTCGACGACCTCCGCGCCGCCAAGCTGCCCCTGAGCCGCCGCATGAGCATCGAGGCGTCGGTCGTCTCCTGCGGATCGCCCTGCGACCTGACCGAGCCGGACGAGATCATCCGCCTGCGCCGCTTCTCGGCCACCGCGCTCAACGACGCCGTCATCACCGCGGGCCCGCCGTTCCACATGATCGAGCTGCAGATCGGCGAGGGCGATGAGACTTTTGTCCGCTACTTCGGCGACGGCGTCATCGTCTCGACCCCCAGCGGATCGACCGCCTACAACGTCTCGGCCGGCGGCCCGATCATCGACCGCGCCGTCAACGCCATGTGCATCACGCCCATCTGCCCCCACAGCCTGTCGTTCAGGCCGGTCGTGGTTTCGGGCGACAGCGATGTGCTGATCGTCGCCTCGAAGGTCAACCCGGGCACGACGCTCTTCTGCGACGGGCAGGCCTCGACCACGCTCGCCTCGGGCGATCGCGTGGTGATCCGCCGGGCGAAGCAGGATGTGCTGCTGGTCGAGAATCCCGGCGCGATGAAATGGCGCAACCTGGCCGACAAGCTCAACTGGGCCGCTTCGCCCAATTACGCCCCGCGCGAGCTGGGCGCACAGGATTAACCGCGACGGCCGCCGCGCCGCATGCGGCCGGGCGTCGTCCACGACAACCGCGCTGTCCGTTTTGCGCGTCAGCAGGCAAGCCATGGTCAACGAGATCCAGCAGATCGCCGAGTTGCTCCGCAATGCCCCGCCCGAACAGCAGGACCTGATCCGCACATGGCTCATCTGCACCGTGACGCGCGATGTGCTCTACCTGCTGATTCTCGCGGCGGTCGTGCTCATGATCAGCAAGCGGCTGATCATCGCGCTGCTGATCGCCACGCGCGAAGCCCGCCGCGTGATGCAGTGACCCATCAGTCCCGGCCCTGAGGCGTCGATCGCCAAATGATCATTCTCGAGTGGATTCTCGTCGGGCTGCTGATCGTCATCGCGGGCGTCGGCGTGTTGTGGCTGCTGGCGATGATTGTCGGCCGGGTCACACCGACCGATCGTTTCTATCGAACCATCCGGGCGCTGTGGACGACCCTGCTCGACCCCGCCGAGTTGATCGGGCCGATGAAGGTGCCGTCGTCGTTTCACGACACGACATTTGTCGCCGAGGTCAAGGTCGAAGCGCCCGGCCCTTATGTTCCGCAGATGGTCAGTGTCGAGCTCGAGGTGACGGTCAACGCCCAGGCGGAATCGGACCGCATCATCGATGTCGCCGCGGCCGGTGTGAGGCGGCATGTCACCATCGACATCACCACCCCGATCAACGCCGGCATCACCAACCAGCGTGTGATGGCGCTGCTCGCCGAAGCGCTGGAGATCAAGCCCCACCAGCTCACCCTCACCCGCGGCCACTACGAGCCGTTCAAGCTGATCCGCGTGACCGGGATGCGCGAAGGCGAACTGGAAAAGAAGCTCAAGGTCATGTCCTGACGCGAGCGCCACCCGCCTCGCCCCCAACGGGCTGCGAACTCGGGCTGCCCGGCAAGATCACTTCTCACCGCCTGTGAAGCAGGATGGCGCGCCGGGCGGATGGCCGGCTCGCGCGGTTTCGGCACTTTTTCTTAGCCGTTGTTATAGGACGTGCTAGAGTGAGACAGGCGGGGTCGCCAGGCCCCGGTCACGGTTCATTTAAGCCAGTGAAACAGCCCGGGCGGCTGAAAGGGAGTCGTTATGCCCGTCATCAACCGCATCGTCCTCACAATCGTTGCATTCGTCATCGGCGCCGCGGTGGCCGCGCCGTATGCCGCTGCCCAGACCATCTATGAGCCGATTCGCTACCAGTACGGCGGGCAGAACACGTTCTACTACGGCGGCTCCGACCCCGACGTGATCCGCCGCGCCTCTGGCCCGGCCACCGCAACCTGGGGCCGCATCAACGGCTATGCCTTCACCTCGGGCAACGTCACCACCCATCGCACCGTCAACAACGACCGCGTCCGCGTCTATACCGACGCCATCCCCTACTGGAACGCCACGCTCTTCGGCTTCACCATCGACGACGCGCGCAACGAGGCCTATCAATCCGCCCCGCGCTACTTCCGCAAGAGCGACATCACCCGCCGCCAGGACTGAGCCGGTGTCGGCCCAAGTGCATGACGGCATGCCCGAGCGGCGGCCGGTTGGCGCGCCGGCGCGCTTGACTCGGCTCGCTGTGACTCGGCGCGCTGTGAGTCGGCGGGCCGGCGTGTTGTAGCGCCGGGGTGTCGGCGAGTTGGGGCTCGACACGCCGACGCGACAAGGCGCACGCGAGCCGAATGTTTTGTCGTCGGCCGCGCTCGCGTATGCTCGATGCACTATGGAACTGGGGATAAGCAGCTTCACGTTCGGGTGGGCCGTGCAGTATGGAAGGCTGAACGCTGCGGCACTCGTCGAGCGCGCCGTCGCGTGGCGGGAGGGCGGATACAACATCCGCCGGGTGCAGTTCGGAGACAACCTCAGCCTGCACGCCCTGAGCCCGGCCGATCTTGATGATCTGCGACGCCGACTCGATGCCGCCCGCCTGACGCCCGAGGTCGGCCTTCGCGGGCTCACACCCGAACACCTGGCGCAGTATGTCGATGTGGCAAAGGCGCTGGGTGCGCCGCTGATCCGCGCCGTGATCGACCGCGGCCACTATGAGCCCGACGAAGCGGCGGTCGTCGCGGTCATTCGCGCCGCGCTGCCGGCGCTCGAGCGCCATGACCTGACGCTGGGCCTGGAGAACCACGACCGCTGGCCGGCCGACGTATTCGACCGCGTCATTCGCGGGATCGACAGCCCGCACGTCGGCGTCTGCCTCGACACCGCCAACTCGCTGGGACTGGGCGAGGGCATCGACCACATCCTCGCCCGACTGGGCCCGCACGCCGTCAACCTCCACGTCAAGGATTACGCCATCCGCCGGCTCGACCACACCCAGGGATTTGTGATCGAGGGCCGTCCGGCAGGCGCGGGGATGCTTGACATTCACCGTGTGATCGATCACATCAGGGGTTCCGGACGATGCCGCAGCGCGACGCTCGAGCTATGGACCGTCCCCGGCGAGACGCCCGAACAGACCATCGACAAAGAGCATCAGGCCGCCCTGGCGAGCATTCGCTTCGTCGGCCCGATGTTCAGCCAACCTTCAACCGCGAAAGGCTCTGCAACATGACCACCGTCGCACTCATCGGCGCTGGCGGCAAAATGGGCTGCCGCATCACCGACAATCTCAAGCGGTCCGCCCACCGCGTCTACTATGTCGAGACGGCCGACCGAGGCATCGCCAATCTGTCTGACCGCGGCGTCAGCCCCACGCCCGCGGCCGACGCGGTCCCCCAGGCCGACATCGTGTTGCTCGCCGTGCCTGATGTCGCCATCGAAGCGGTGTCAAAAGACATCGTCGTCCGCATGAAGCCCGGCGCCATGCTCGTCGCGCTCGATCCGGCCGCCCCGCTCGACGGCAAGCTTTACCAGCGCGATGACATCACCTATTTCATCGCCCACCCCTGTCACCCGTCGCTCTTTAACTGGGAGCCGACCGAGCAGGCCACCCGTGACTTCTACGGCGGCATCTCCGCGAAGCAGGCGATCGTCTGCGCCCTGATGAAGGGCCCCGAATCCGACTACACCCGCGGCGAAGCCATCTCGCGCGAGATGTACGCCCCCGTGAGCGTCAGCCACCGCGTCACCCTCGAACAGATGGCCATGCTCGAGCCGGCGCTGGTCGAAACCCTCGCCCAGACCGCCATGGAAGTCATCAAGGAAGGCTACGACCGCGTCGTCGAGAAGGGCGTGCCCGCCGCCGCCGCACGCGATTTCCTGCTCGGGCATCTCCGCATCCAGGCGGCCGTGCTGTTCAAGGAAGTCAACGGCGTCTTCTCCGACGCCGCCTACAAGATCAGCAAGCGCGCCAGGCCCATCATCTTCAAAGACGACTGGCAGCGCATCTTCGAGCTCGACGACATCCGCCAGCAGGTCCGCGACATCACCTCCAAATGATCCTCACCCACCAGAAGTGGTCGGTCGTCTTCGATGAAGACACCGCGATGATCCGCCGGATCAGCTTCGGCGGCGTCGAGGTGTTGCGCGGCGTCTATGCGGCCGTGCGCGATCGCAACTGGGCGACGATCGCGCCACTCATCACCGACCTGACCACCACCCGCGCCGACCCCGACGACCACACTGGCCACAACGACAGCCTGCAGATCCGTTTTGCCGCCCGGTGCACGCGGGCCGAGATCGACTTCGACTGGCGCGGTCGGATCACACTGGGCCCGACCTCGCTCGCTTACGATTTCCACGGCATCGCCCGGCGGTCGTTCCTCAAAAACCGCATCGGCTTCTGCGTGCTCCACCCGTGTGAGGCGGCGGGGCAGTGGTGCCGCATCGAGCACACCGACGGCCGGGCGATCGAAACCCGCTTTCCGCTCGACATCGCCCCGCATCAGCCGTTCAAAGCCGTCCGCTCGATCACCCACCGCCCGGCCGAGGCGATGTCGGTCAGCGTCACCCTCATCGGCGACACCTTCGAAACCGAAGACCAGCGCAACTGGACCGACGCCTCCTTCAAGACCTATTGCACGCCGCTCGACGAGCCCTTCCCGGTTGAAGTCGCCGCCGGCACACAGATCGATCAGCGGGTGGTGATCGATGTCGAAGCCCGGCATGACGTCACCGTGCTCGACGGCGCGGCGGGCGATGTCATCCTCCAGACCACCCACCCGCCCGAAACGCTCGCGCTGCCCCGGATCGGCCTTTGCCTCGGCGACGACGCTTCGCCTTCGCCACTGGCGGTCGAACTGCTCCGCAAGCTGCGCATCGATCACCTGCGCGTCGAGCTTGGGCCGCCTGGCGACTGGTCGGCCGAGTGTCGCCGCGCGTCGATGATGGCCGGTGCGCTCGGCGCCGCGCTCGAGATCGCGATCACGCTGGATGATCTCCCGCATTCACAGCTCGCGGCGCGCCTGGGCGAGGCGCTGTTGCCCGGTGTCATCTCCGCGCCCGTCTGCCGCTGGATGATCCATGCCGACCGGCGCAAGCCCGCGCCCGCCGAGGCGGTTGTCGCGCTGGCATCGGCGCTGCAGGCCGCGGGCATCTCGTCCCCCATCGGCACCGGCACGCAGGCCAACTTCGCCGAGCTCAATCGCAATCGCCCGGCGCCGGGCGTGGGCGACTTCCTCACACTCACGATCAACCCGCAGGTCCACGCATTCGACGACGCTTCGCTGGTCGAGACGCTTGCCGTTGCACAGGAGGTCGTCCGCACTGCCCGCAGCTTCGCCGCCGGCCGGGCCGTCGTCGTCTCACCGATCACGCTCAAGCCGCGCTTCAACGCCGTCGCCACGGCCGGCGCTGCGCAGGCCGACGACCAATTGCCCTCCAATGTCGATCCGCGGCAGCGCTCAGCGTTCGCCGCGGCCTGGGCGCTGGGCAGCCTGCGCCATCTCGCCCAGGCCCGTGTCGCTTCGACCACATGGTTTGCCACCGGCTGGCGCGGGCTGATCGAACAATCCGCCACGCGCCCGCCCGTGCTGCAGGCGGCTTTCGGCTCATCGCCCGGCGAGGTCTTCCCGCTCTATCGTCTCTTCGAGTCGCTCGCCCCATTCGTCGGTGGGCAGGTCACGTTCATCGATTCGAGCGACCCGCTGGCGGCCGAGGCCATGCTCCTGTCTCAAGGCGATCGTCTCCGCCTGCTCGTCGCGGTCTTTCAGGACCGCCCGATCCATCTCACGGTCGCGTTTCCGATTGGCCCAAGTTCGCCGGCCGAAGGATTCCGCTGCATTGCCGGTGTCGGCACCGCCAGCCCGCTGGGCGCGGCCGATGCCGCCTCCGAGCCCGCGACGGGCGACGTCTCACCGCGGGCAGGTGTTGCCCGGCGCTACGTCCTGCGGGCGTCGCAGCCGGCTGTCTTCTGCATCGACGGGCAGGTGCACTCATGACCGCGGTTACGCCGCTTCGATTCGCCATGATCGGCGCCGGCTTCTGGGCGCGCTACCAGTTGTCTGCCTGGCGCGAGCTGCCTGGCGCGCGGTGCGTCGCCGTCTGCGATCGTGCCGGTGACCGTGCGGCGGCCCTCGCCCGCGATCTGGGCGTCGATGCCGACGCCGTTTTCACCGATGTGGGCGCGCTGCTCGACCGCGTTTCGCCTGATTTTGTCGACATCGTCACCGATGTTTCCACCCACGCCCCTTTCGCCCACCTCGCGATCGACCGCGGCATTCCCGCCATCACGCAGAAGCCGATGGCCCACTCGCTGGCTGCCGCCGAGGCGATGGTCGCCCACTCTCACCGCACCGGCGTGCCGCTTTTCGTCCACGAAAACTGGCGCTGGCAGCGGCCCATCCGCGCCGTCCGGCGGCTGCTCGACGAGCGCGCGGTCGGGCGAGTCTTCCGGGCCACGATCGACATGATCTCGGGGTTTCCCGTCTTCGAAAATCAGCCCGCCCTCGCAGAGCTCGATCAGTTCATCATCGCCGATCTCGGCAGCCACACGCTCGACGCGGCCCGATTCCTCTTCGGCAATCCGGCCTCGCTCTATTGCCGAACCGCCCGAGTCCACACCCACATCCGCGGCGAAGATGTCGCTACGGTCGTCCTCGCTTACCCCCCCGACCACGCGCTACCGCGAGGTCGGCCGGCGCCCGCTGACGATCACGCGGCACGGGCCAACGATCGCGCCGCACAGGCCAACGATCGCGCTGCACGGGCCAACAATGAAGCTGCGCGGGCCGACAATCGCGCGGCGCCGGCCGCCTCACCAACCGAGCCGCCCGCTGACGGCGGCATCGCGGCCCCCGACCTGACCGTCATGGTTCGCATGGCCTATGCCGGCAATGCCGTCGAGCGCGAGTGCTTTCCCCAGACGCTGATGTTCATCGAGGGCTCTGCGGGCACGATCGAGCTCACACCCGACTACACCCTGCGCCTCACCACCGCCGCCGGCACGCGTGTCTACCGCGAGCCGCCTGTGGTGTATCCGTGGGTCGACCCGCGCTATGCGGTCGTGCAGTCGAGCATCGTCGATTGCAACGCCAACCTGCTGGCCGGGCTTCGGCGTCATGTCGGCGACCGGGCCCACTCGGCGCCCGGCTCGGCCGCCTCGCGGGCCCACCCGACGCCGCTGGCCGAGACCACCGCCGCCGACAACCTCCAGACCGTCCGCCTCGTCTACGCCGCCTACGACTCGGCCGCCGGCGGCAGGGCGATCACGCTGCCGGGATGATCGTCGCCTGACGCCGCCGGCGTCGCAGTGTCGCGAGCGCTGCGGTCGCGCCTGTCAGCATGTTCACGCCCGGTTCGGGCACGGCGGCATACGTCAGCATGATCGCCCCGCCCGTCAACGCGCGGGGCCGCCGAACAGCAGTTCGATCAGTGGGCGATCCTCCGGGCGGAAGAACACATAGGCGTGGTCGCCCGGCTGCAGCACCGTCGCACCGCGGGCAGGAATCAGTTCGCGGTCGCGGACCACGAGCAGGACTGACGCCCCGGCCGGGAACGCCACCTCAGAGAGCTTCGCCCCGCACACCGCCAGGTCTTCGGAGACGTGGTAGGAGACAATTGCGCCGTTAACGAGGTGCGGAGCATTCACCTCGAGCACGGCGGTCGGGACCGGCCGCTGCAGCTCGTCCATCCCCATCCGCCGGGTGACGAGCCGGATCGTCGCCCCCGGGACGAGGCTGCTGACGACAACAATGAAAAACACGACATTGAAGATCCGCTCCGACCCCGGCACGTTCGCAAGCACTGGGAACGTCGCCAGGATGATCGGGACCGCGCCCCGCAGCCCGACCCATCCGATATACCCGATTTCGCGCGCGGGGAACCGCAGCGGGAGCAGGCAGGCCGCGACCGCCAGCGGCCGGGCGACGAAGCCGAGGAAGAGCGCCACGGCCACGCCCACCCCGGCCACCGGCAACAATTGCGACGGGAACACCAGCAGCCCGAGCATCAGGAACATCGAGATCTGGCTCAGCCAGCCGAAGGCGTCATGGATGCGGGTCAGGCCGTTGTGGTAGGGGAGGTCGCGGTTGCCGAGCACAAGGGCGGTCGCGTAAACGGCGAGGAACCCGCTGCCCTGTGCCAGCGTCGCGGCCCCGAACGACAGGAACGCCAGCCCGATCGTCAGGACCGGATACAGCCCGACCGTTCCGAGCCTCGCCCGCCGGAGCACAAACGACCCGGCGTACCCCAGCAGCACCCCCACGACCAGCCCCACCGCCAGTTGTATCGGGACAGCCCACAACTGCGACCAGACAAACTCGCCCGCCGTCGAGGCCATGACCTCGACCATTCCCAGGGTGAGGATGACCGCCATCGGGTCGTTGATGCATGACTCGACCTCGATCGTCTGCCCGACCCGGGGCCGCAGCGACAATCGCCCGCCCCGGAGCACCGCGAACACCGCCGCCGCGTCCGTCGAGGAGACGACCGCCCCGAGCAACAGGGCCTCCGGCCAACTGAGCCCGAGGAGCCGGGCAAACCCGGCCACCAGCCCCGCCGTAAGTGCGACCCCGACCGTCGCCAGCAGCCCGGCCGGGACGAGGGCCGAGCGGACGGCCCGAACAGAAGTGTTCAGCCCGCCGTCGAAGAGGATGAGCACGAGCGCCGCAGTGCCCGCCCGGGCGGCGAACCCATAGTCCGCGAACTCGATTCCCCCAACCCCCTCCGATCCTCCGATCATCCCGAGCACGAGGAACAGGAGCACGACCGGGATCCCAAGCCGGTCCACCATTTTGGAGAACAGGACGCTGATGGCCATCAGCACCCCGACGACGGTCAGCAGCACTGCTGTGGCGGTCGGTTCCCCGATACCGGGGGCGGCGGGCATGGCGACGGCGGCGAAAACGTGCGTCACAGGCCCGCATCGTCGGGGGAGCCGCACCTACGCACAAGCAGTGACGCCACCCGCACATTGAAGCCGCCGAAAGAACGAAGCCCTTATGTTGCTGTGATGAGGCGGTATGTCGCGCATTCCCCTCAAGATTCTCTCCCAGCGAGGTGGTGTAGTCGTTGCGGTTGAGGCGGGCGGCGAGTCCCTCGCCGGACATCGACATCCCGTGCGTGTGCACAAGGGACACGAGCCTCCAAACAAACAACGCCTTCCGCCTCAGTTCTCCCCTGGCCGTCACCGGAGAAGGTGCCGGCTCGGCACTGGGACGCCCCGCACTGAGCCGCTCGGCACTGGGACTCCCGGCGCTGGGACGCCCACTCGTTTCGGGAATTGCTTTGTCCCAGTCAATCAAAAACCCCCGGGAATCCGGGGGTTCTTCTTCTACGGGGGTTTTCCATGGAGCGACGGGGAATCGAACCCCGAT
>CAZBOE010000084.1:0-17547 GCA_964493365.1 uncultured Tepidisphaeraceae bacterium
GTCAGGGGTGCGGGGTCGGCGGGGGCGACGACTTGGCGCATGACCGGGGGCTTGGGGGCCGCGGGCGCGGGGGTGGGCGCGGGGTCCTGGTCCTTCTGCCCGGACCCCTCAGCCCTGACGCCTGACCCCTGCGGCCCGGCCACCGCGGCGGGCTTCTTCTCGGGGCGCTTGGGGGCGTTGGCGGCGCGGTAGCCGGGGACGAACTCCATGGCCAGCCAGCGGAAGATGTAGTCCACCAGGCTCTTGGCGAAGGGGATCTCCTGGTTGCGGGTCATGCCGCTGGGCTCGAAGCGGACGTGCTCGAACTTGCGCACGAGCGACTCGACCGGCACGCCGTATTGCAGCGAGACGGAGACGAGGGTGGCGATGGTGTCCATCAGCCCGCCGATGGTCGAGCCTTCCTTGGCCATGGTGATGAAGACTTCGCCGGGCTGGCCGTCTTCGTAGAGCCCGACGGTGATGTAGCCTTCATGACCGGCGACGTCGAACTTGTGGGTGATGGCGTGGCGGGTGTCGGGCAGACGCCGGCGCAGCGGGCGCTCGACCACGCGTTCGACGATCTTCTCGATGACGCGGGTGTGGTCGGCCGCGAGCGGCGCGAGGTTGTCGCTGGTGAGGGTGGCGACCGCCTTGGCGGTGTCCTTGGCGAGCGACTCCTTGGCCGACGCGACGTTTTCGGCGTCGTCTTCCTCGGCCTTGTCAAGGTCGCTGTCGGACTTGACGTTGAGCGGCTGGCTGAGCTTGGAGCCGTCGCGGTAGAGGGCGTTGGCCTTGAGGCCCAGTTCCCACGAGAGGCGATAGGCTTCCTTGATGTCGTCGACGGTGGCTTCGTTGGGCAGGTTGATGGTCTTGCTGATGGCGCCGGTGATGAACGGCTGGGCGGCCGCCATCATTCTGATGTGACCGGCCGGGGCGATGTAGCGCTGCCCGAGCTTGCCGCACTTGTTGGCGCAGTCGAAGACGGGCAGGTGTTCGGGCTTGAGGTGGGGCGCGCCTTCGATCGTGCCGCGGCCGCAGACGACGTCGTTGGCCTCGTCGATCTGCCGGCGGGTGAATCCGAGCTTGCGCAGCAGGTTGAACGACGGGTCCTGCCATTCGCTCTCGGCGACATGGAGGCGGTCCATCGCTTCCTTGCCCAGGCTCCAGGGGGAGAAGGCGAAGGCGAGCTCGAACATGCCGGGCAGCGATTTTTCGATGCGGTCGATATCGCCCTCGGTCAGGCCGGCCTGCTTGAGCGAGAGGCGGTTGATGTGCGGGCTGTCCTGCAGCGACATCGTGCCCATGACGTATCGGAGGATGTCATAGATCTGCTCGGTGGTGTAGCCGAGCGAGACCAGGGCGGGGCGGAGCGATTGGTTGGCGATCTTGAAGTATCCGCCGCCGGCGAGCTTCTTGAACTTCACCAGGGCGAAGTCGGGCTCGACGCCGGTGGTGTCGCAGTCCATGAGCAGGCCGATCGTGCCGGTGGGGGCGATGACGGTGGTCTGGGCGTTGCGATAGCCGTGCTTCTCGCCCAGGGCCAGGGCGCGGTCCCAGCAGTTTCGGGCGGCCTCGAGGAGCTGATCGGTCGCGAGCGAGTCGTGTCCGAACTGGGCGGCGTCGATCTCGACGGGGTGGATGTCGAGCTGTTCGTAACCGCCCAGCCCCGCCGGGGCGCCGCCGGCCTTGGCGGCATGGGCGGCGCGGCGGTGGTTGCGGATCACCCGGAGCATGTCGGCGCGGTTGTCGTCATAGCCCGCGAAGGCGCCCAGCTCACGCGCCATCTCGCTGCTGGTGGCATAGCTCTCGCCCGTGAGGATCGAGGTCAGCGCGGCGCAGATGGCCCGGCCCTTGTCCGAGTCATAGGGGATGCCCGCCTGCATGAGCATGGCGCCCAGGTTGGCATAGCCCAGGCCCAGCGTGCGGTAGCGGTAAGACAGCCGGGCGATCTCCTCGGAGGGGAAGCTGGCCATGAGCACGGAGATTTCGAGCACGATCGTCCAGATGCGGATGGCGTGCTTATAGCCCTCGATGTTGAACGTGCGCGAGTCGGCGTCGAAGAAGGTCAGCACGTTGAGCGACGCGAGGTTGCACGCGGTGTCGTCGAGGAACATGTATTCCGAGCAGTTGTGCACGGTGATGCCCGCGGCCACGAACGAATGCGTCACCGGCTCGGTCAGGTCGAAGACCTGCTGCCGGCCCAGCGGGGTGAGGCTGGCGAAGGCATCCCAGTTGTCGGTCACGCGGCTTTCGCCGGCGTTGCCGATCGCGGCGGCCAGCGCGGCAAGCTTGTCGCCGGGCAGGAAGCCGATGTGCTGACCAAAGGGGCGGAGGCTGCCCGCGTCGATGCGCAGGCCGTGGCGCGGTGATTCTGTCGCATCGGTCGGCGATCCGTGCCGCTCGGGCAGCGCTCCGCTGAGATCGGAGAGGCCAGTCGTGAGTGTGGAGGTAGAAGTGCCGGGGGAAGAGGAAGCGGCGCCCAGCAGCGTGCTCTTGATGCCAAAGCCCAGCAGCAGGAGCTGCAGGTCGGCCGCCAGGCCCTCGCCGTGGGTGGGCAGGACGACGCTGGTGTCGGTGACGGCCGCGTCGGCGGTGAACAGGGCGCGCAGCAGGTGCTTCTGCGCCGCCAGGCCCGAGGTGAAGGCCTCGTCGCTCAGGCGGGTCTGCCCGGCCTCGGTGCGGACAAAGGCGCGGAGCCGCGAGAGCAGGCGGCGGTTGGTCACCGTCGCGGTCTGGAGGGCCGCGGTGTCGGCGGCGCTGCCGTCGGAGGCGAGCTCTTCGCCCAGGCCGTCGGTCCAGGCGGCGGCGACATAGTCGACAAAGCTGTCGAGCAGGTCGGGCGAGGCCGACAGGGCGCGGTCGAGGCGCAGCGCGTGGGTCGAATGGTTGGCGGCCGACGCCAGCAGCCCGACGAGCTGGAAGAAGCGGGCGTCCTGCGGCTCGCCCACTTCGCTTACCGCCGCCGGGCGGCTGGGCAGCCTGACCTCATCGCCCGCGGTCAGGTCTTTGGCGGCCACCCACCCGCGGGCGCGGGTGTGGACCTGGTGATCGGCGGTGAGCTTGAGGGTCAGCCCGCCGGCGGTGCGGAGCTGATACACCTCTTTGACACCGGTGGGGAACGACCCCTCGGTCACGTGGATCTCCTGCCCGTGCAGGTTGGTGACGATGCGCGCCGGCAGGTGGATCATCTGGTCGATGCGCCGCCAGATGCCGCCCGGGCACAGCACGCGGGTGTCGCCGGTGACGCAGGGGTTGGAGGCGTTGATCCGGCCGCTGTTCGGGCAGGTGTGCCACTGGTTGATCGTGTCGTCATACTGCACGCCCGGGTCGGCGCTGCGCCAGGCGGCATAGGCGATCTGATCCCACAGGTCGCGGGCCTTGAGCTTGCGGCTGGTCTTGCCGTTGGTGCGCCAGGTCAGCGTCCAGTCGGCGTCGTCTTCGACCGCCTTGAAGAAGCGGTTGGGGATGCGCACCGAGTTGTTGGAGTTCTGACCGCTGACGGTCATGTAGCCTTCGCCGTTGAAGTCGTAATCGAGCTTGAGCTTGAGCCGCTTGGCCAGCTCCTGCTGATCCTTGGGCAGGTGCTTGATCCCCTCGGCCAGGCAGGCCACCTTGATCTCCTCGCGCACCTTCCAGTTGACGAATTCGACGATGTCGGGGTGGTCGAGGTCGAGGCAGACCATCTTGGCGGCGCGGCGGGTCGTGCCGCCCGACTTGATCGCGCCGGCGGCGCGGTCGCCGATCTTGAGGAAGCTCATCAGGCCCGAGCTCTTGCCGCCGCCCGAGAGCGGTTCGTTTTCGCCGCGCAGGCGGGAGAAGTTCGAGCCGGTGCCCGAGCCATACTTGAAGAGGCGGGCCTCGCGGGTCCACAGATCCATGATGCCGCCGGCGTTGACCAGGTCATCGGAGACCGACTGGATGAAGCACGCGTGGGGCTGGGGGTGGCTGTATGCGTCGGCCGACTTCTGAAGCTCGCCGGTGGCCGGGTCGCAATAGAAGTGGCCCTGGGCCGGGCCGGTGATGCCGTAGGCGAAGTTGAGGCCCGTGTTAAACCACTGCGGCGAGTTGGGCGCCGACATCTGGTGGAGCATCATGTAGCACAGCTCGTCATAAAACGCCTGCGCGTCTTCTGCGGTGTCGAAGTAGCCGTGCGTCTCGCCCCAATAGCGCCAGCAACCGGCGAGGCGGTGAATGACCTGGCGCGCCGACTTCTCGGGCCCGGTCAACAGATCGCCCGTCTCATCGCGCACGGGGTTGCCCGAAGCGTCATGCTGGGGCACGCCCGCCTTGCGGAAATACTTGCTCACCATGATGTCGGTGGCGAGCTGGCTCCACTGCGCCGGAATCTCGGCGTCGGTCATCTCGAAGACGACGGTGCCGTCGGGGTTGCTGATGCGGCTGGTGCGCTTCTCCCAGCTCACGGTGGTGAACACGTCGACGCCGGGAACGGTGAACTTGCGGGTGATCTTCATGGGTCTCTTACCTGAGGCTGGGTGTGGTTGACTGAATTTTCTGTATGTCTGCGATGCTGATCTGCTGACGACTTCACTTCGTCTTGCGGCGAATCGACGGCGACGCCGCCTGCTATCGCCGGCCGGGAGGCGGAGGCGATTCGGGGCCGCCGGGCGATGCGCCGGGCGGTCTGTCGGGTGGCGGCGCCAGCGCCGGTGTCCAGTAGAGCGAATAGCGCGTCTCGCTGGCGATCGGCGCGCCCGTGATCGGCTGATTGCCCACGGTGATGCCGCGGCCGACCTCGATGCGGATGATGCCCGGGCGCTCGAGCGAGCCCGAAGCGACGGCCGCGCCACGGTCATCGACGAGCCGCCAGTTGCCCTCTTCTGCGAGGTAAACCAGCGGCGGGCGGCCCGTCACCACCGGCAGCGCCGATGTGCCGATCGCCCCGCCCTGAATCAGCGGCACCTGATCGGCCATCTCCTGAATCTGCGCGTCGGTGGTCCGGGTGTTTGCATCAACCAGACCGGCGTCGTGCCGACCGGCATCACGCTGAGGCGACGCATCGGAGTCTGCCTGCCCTGAACAGCCGCCGGCCGCGACGACCGAGGCGACCATGACACACATCACCATCGCGGCGAGGCGACTCGCCTTGACGGGCGAGACGCTCGAGCCGCCTGGCCGGTGCGTGACAACGGGCTCAGGCGCGCCGCCTGGCATCCGTGTCGAAAGTTGTCGGGCATGAATGTCCATCTTCATGTGCGCCGCGGGGCGCTCCTTTGGGCGAGCCGACGTGGATCGATCTAGACCACCGGGGCTGTCGCGAGCCGCTTGGCCTGCGTGGCCACGTGTTGCATCACGATTGAAGGCACGTGGGCCGCGGTGCGGTGGAATTTTTGTTTGAGCATCAGCAAACGCGCCACGCCCTTGGGGCAGATGGCAAACGCGTTTTCGCGGTCAAAGCTTCTGCGGATGAAGTGCCCGCGCTCGAGGCAGTCTTCGAGGTCGTGACGCCAGAGGTCTTTGGTGTAGGCGATCTGACACCGCTGGCTCACCGCCGCCGCCAGGTCGCTGGCACGCACGACCGCGAGCCGGTGCGGGCGGTTGATCTGGCGCGTCCAGAGCTCGCTGAGCAGCATCAGCGCCCGCGCCGGCCGGTCGACCGGAAGGCCCGTGACAAAATCCTCGTGCGAGCCGGCGGGCAATGCCGCAAACCCGTCGCCCGCGCCGAATCGTTCGTGCTGGCGGAACGTGCTCTCGACCGGAAACTCGTCCATGCACACCCGGCCCGACGCTTCCGACGCATCGAGCACGGTCTCGTCGGCGTCGCTCATGTCGTGGGCCTGATAATGCCACGAGCAATCGGGGTCGTTGATCACCACCAGTGCGGCGCGAATCCGGCTGGACGGAAAGGCGGTGCGGAGCAACTCGCGGGCGGCCAGCAGCGTCGCGACCGCCGGGCGGGGCACATACAGCCGCGTCATGAACCGATCGGGCTGCGGAAACAGCGACTGCTTGTCCGAATTGACCCACAGGTCGGGGCTGACCTTCATCGCCTGCGTGTAGGAAACACCCTTCACCGCGATGACGTCTTCGTGGCTGGGCCCGCACATCAGCGCGTCGATCCGCTCGCCCGTGGGCACCACCACCGGCGCGGTGGCCAGCGCGGCGGCGCCGTCGTCGGGGTTGGCAGGACTCTCGGCGCCGCTGCGCGAGCGGACGGCGCTGGAGAACGCGGGCGTGGTCTCGTCGATCGCCAGCTCGACCGGCCCGGTCAGGTGGCCCAGCGCCTCCATCTGCCCGATCAGGGGAGACGAGAGGGTGTCGGGTTCGGGGTGGCTCAGCAGGATCTTCGAGCCGACACACCAGGCGCGATAGCCAAAGACATGCTGGGCGGCCCACGCGGTCTTGCGGGTGACGGCATCGCGGTAGTTTTCGCGCGTCGGCAGCACGGCCGTGAAATCGCCGAACCCCAGCGGCTGGCTGATCAGCGCGTTGACCGCGTGGTTGATCCGGCCTTCGAGCTCGCGCAGGTCGCTGACGTAGACCGACGCCGCGGCATAGCTTTCGATCAGGCGGTCGAAATAGTCCCAGGTGACGTCTTCGTACATGCTTTCCCCTCGTCGTTGCATCGGCTCCGAAATGGCATGCCGATGCTTGGCAGCCGAACTGCGGTTGACGATTTCCGAAGCGCCTCGCACACCACACCCGCGAAACAACAGCCCCTGAAACGCGCGTCCCTCGAATCAATGCGCACTCACCCGGTCAGGCCGGCGCGCGGCAGACCGCGCCGGCCGGGCAGGCGTCCGGGCGTCAGTCCACGCGCGGCAGCGTCAGACCGGCCTGGTCCTGATACTTGCCGCCCTTGTCGGCATAGCTGGTGGCGCAGACCCGCTCGCCCTTGAGGAAGATGAGCTGGGCGATGCCCTCGTTGGCATAGATCTTCGCCGGCAGCGGCGTGGTGTTGCTGATCTCGAGGGTGATCTTGCCTCGCCACTCGGGCTCGATCGGGGTGACGTTGACGATGATGCCGCAGCGGGCATACGTGCTCTTGCCGACGCAGATGGCCAGATAGCCGCGGGGCATCTCGACGATCTCGACCGTCTCGCACAGAGCGAAGCTGTTGGGCGGGATCAGCACGTGATCCTTCCCCTCGACCTCGGTGTCAACGGTCACGAACGACCGCTCGCTGAACCGCTTGGGGTCGACGATCTCCGAGTTGACGTTGGTGAAGATCTTGAAGACCGGCCCGACGCGGAGGTCATAGCCGTAGGAGCTGACGCCGTAGCTGATCTTGCCCGGCCGCTTGACGTTGTCTTCGAACGGCTCGATGCCGATCAGTTCACGAATTTGCGTATCGCAGAGGATGCCCATCGATCTCCCCGAAACCGGCCATGCCGATTGTCGTGCGCCCGGCCCGGAGGCCGGTCGGGCAGGTGAGACTCGTGCGACGACGCCACCGGGGTGTCGGCGCAGGACTATCACCTGCGTTCCATCGTGCGCCGCGGTCATCCTGACCGGCGGTGCAACCACTACTTATTGTGGGTCGCGCCCTCGACCCAGCACGTCTGGTGCAACATCAAGTGCACCTTGGGTGCGTCCGTCTCGCAACAAGCGGGCCACAGTGGACCCGACCGGTGAAGGAGATATGACCGGCCAAGGCCTTGCCGACACAGCACTTATTGCTCATCCAAGCCGGCCCGAAGCCGCACCACGCGCTCCGGACCTGCGATTCCGCACGATATACTACATCTGGTGGTAGTCAACCCAAACTTTACTAAATGTGGGACTGCCACGCGTCGTCGAGCGATAAGTCGAGGCGTCACAATCGTTAGGGTTTAACACGTCTTTCCGACGTCGCCGCAGCGCGGCCTGACCGGGCGCAGGTTCTCCACAGGCGGTGCCCAGCGGAGCGGTGGATAACCGCCCAGCCACACCCGGCACTCGGTTATCGGAACACCTCCCGCCGCCCCGCCCGGCCGTGGCACAGCGAGCCGGATCCAACCGTCCCCCAGCCGGGCTGGGCCCTGACGCGATGCGACCTGGCGGGCTAAGCCCGGGCGGTTTCCGGCGGGCTTGGGGACGTCAGACGCCCGGATCGCCAAAGCCCCCGATCGCCAAAGCCCACGAGGGGCGAGACGCCGATCGGCGAGGCCCAGATCCGCGACGCCCAGATCCGCGACGCCCCGCCGGCAGGCCCGAGACGCGGGGCCTCCAGATCGGCGCGGGGAGGTTTGGCAGCGCCGGTACCGGTAACGGCAGGGGTGGCGTTGGACGAATTATGGGTGGTCCGCGGGGCCGCTGGACGATACTCTGAACGAGTCACGTCTTGGTTACGACACCGATGTCAGGGGGGACATTCTGACAGGGGTGCTTTATGCCACCGGCCACACGGTCGCCGCGGCCTGCTACGCCCAATGATCCGAGTCTGCATGACTCGTCTGCGCACGAGTCGGCAGGGCGTGAGCCGTCGCTGAGCGAATCATCGCTTCACGGAACCTCGCTCCACGAGTCGTCGTTGCACGGGTCATCGCTGCACGGGTCGACGCTCAACGGGACGATCTTCGATCTGGCAGGCGTCGATCCCGATGCGCTCGACGTCGCCCCCCACGCCCCATCCGGCGCGACCAAACCGGCGGCCGGGCAGAAGGTGTGTGTGCAGTGCGGCAAAGACGTGGCGCACGAAAAGCGCATGAAGGACGCCAGCGGCGCCTACTGGTGCATCGACTGCGGCCAGAAGGACTCCGCCCGCAAGCACGGACGTGCGGTGCAGTGCCCCGACTGCCACGAGAAGTTTCCTCGTGACAACATGCAGGCCTTCGACGGCACGCCGCTGTGTGAAAAGTGTCACGCAATCCGCACCGCCAACCGGCAGCGCATCGAAAAAGTGCTCGCCAAAACCCACAACGACGAAGCGGCCGCCCAGGCAAAGCGCACCCAGATCATCGTCATCGTGGGCGTGATCGCGATCCTGTGCGTCGTGGTGTTGACGATGATGTGGTGAATGGGGGGAGTGGGGAGTGAGGAGTGACGAGTGACGAGTGATAAATGGCGAGTGATCGCACTGCGTCAGCTACCAGTTTTCACTTCTCACTCATCACTCCCCACTTCCCACTCCCCACTCCCCACTCCTCAGCTCCCGGTGACAGTGGCCAGGCGCGGTGTGGTGCGGTCGCGGCGGACATGGTTCCAGGCTGTGCCGATCGAGAACAGGACGATGCCCGCCCAGATGCAGCTGAAGGCGATGGCGTCGTAGCGGTCGAACGATTCGTTGAAGACCGCGAGCGCCAGGATGAACTGCACCGTTGGGCCGATGTATTGGAGCATTCCCAGCGTGATCAGCCGAAGGCGGGCGGCCGCCGCCGTAAAGCACAGCAGCGGCACGGTCGTGACGATCCCGCTGGCCAGCAGAAGCAGGTTGGTGGCGATCGGGCCGGCATAGGGCGAGGGTGAATTCCAGCGCCAGCCGAGCAGGGCGAGCAGAATCAGCGCCACCGGAAGCAGCGCGGCCGTCTCGATCATCAGGCCGGCCAGCGCCGGTGCACGGGCGAATTTGCGGAGCAGGCCGTAGATGCCAAAGCTGAAAGCCAGCGCCAGCGCTCGCCAGGGCAGTTGCCCCTGGCCCCAGGTCATGACGATGACACCCAGTGCCGCGAGCAGCAGGGCGGCCAGCGTCATTCGGTTGAGCCGCTCGCGCAGGAAGACCAGCCCCAGTGCGGCCGACACGATGGGATTGATGAAATAGCCCAGCGACGCCTGCTTCAGCTGATCGGCCGCGATGGCGTCGATAAACACGCCCCAGTTGATCGCGATCATCACGGTCGAGCCCACCAGCAGCCAGCGTGTGCGCGAGGCCGAAAGCATTCGGAGCACGGCCGGCCAATCCCGCATCACGCTGAGCAGGGCCGCCAGCAGCAGAACCGACCACACCACGCGATGGCTGACCACCACGACCGGGTTAATGTGGGCGATCGTCTTGAAGTAGATGGGCGAAAGCCCCCACCACAGGTAGGCGCTCAGCCCCAGCGCGACGCCGGCGACGGAGCGGTTGGATGGGGAGCCGGGTACGGGGTTGTTCACAGATCACGTCGGTGTGGGTCGGGCAACGCGATTCGACACGGCATCGAACTGCGCATCGTGCGGTGCATCAAACTCTGCCCCGGGTTCGGGCGGCGGCAGTGACGCCAGGATCATCGCCGGGCGAATCGTCGGCCGCCGCCCGGCGCGACCGCAGCGAGGCGTCAACGCAGCCGCCTGCCACGGGTTGCCGCGGCAGGCGGGCGACGGCTGCTCGCGATCGGGCGCTTTAGTCGAGGCGGTGGACGGTGCCCCAGCGGTCATCGATATCGCGGACTTTGCTCCAGTCGTGGCTGAAGTTGATCGGCACAAACTTCACTCGGCCCGCGCCGCCGAACTCTTTCTCCAGGCCCGTGCCGGTCCAGTCAAAGCTGACAAACGCCTCGCGGATCTTGGCGGCCAGCTCGGGCTTGAGCTGGTGGCAGTAGCCAAACGCCGCGGGGGGGAAGGGGCCTTCCTTATAGATCTCGCGGTAGTCGGTGGCGGCAATCCGGCCGGCCGCGACGAACCGCGCCAGCACGTCGCTGGCCACGGCGGCGGCCTCGTACGTGCCGTCCTTGATGCCTTCGATCGATGCCTCGTGTCCGCCCGAGAAGCGGATGAGGAAGTCGTCGGGCTGGCGCATGCCCTTGCTCTCGCGGAGCATCAGCAGCGGGGCCTTGTAGCCGCTGTTGCTGTCGGTGCTGGTGAGGGTCAGCTCGCGGCCGCGAAGGTCGTCGAGTGTGCGGATGGGGCTGGCGGCGCTGGCGATGATGGTCATCTCGTAGAGCGCGTTGCCGTCGGGGCCCGCGGTCATGGCGGCGGGCACGAAGCCCGCGGCGTTGACCGCCAGCGGCACGCCGCCGGTGCCAAAGGCGGTGATGTGCAGCGTGCCGTCGCGGACGCCCAGGAACTGGTTGCGCGGATACTCGATCGACTGATAGACCACCTTCTTGCCGGTCACTTTCTCGAGGTGGGCCATGAACTCGGCGAAGATGGCCGACTCATTCTCCGGCTCGGAAGTCGGGAGGAACGAGAAGATCAGCGTCGGCGGATCGAGCTGCGCCGCGGGGTCGGTCGGGGCGTCGGCGACCAGATCGCCGTCGGCATCGACAAAGGCGTCGGCAAGCTTGTTCTTCACCGGATCGCCGCTGCCTTCGATCTTGCGCGACATGGCCAGGCTCTCTGCCTGAAGCGCCTGCGCCGGCGCGCGGACCAGTGCCACCCACAGCGCCGCCGCCGCGAGCGCGACGGCGATCACCGGCAGACCGATCAGAAACACGGGGGACGTTCGCTGTGCACTCGTGGCCATGTGCGACTCCGTTTGCAGGACTGTTTTCGTTCGTTTACCCCAACCACCATTCCGGAGGCTCCATGACCGGCATGGCTGCCCTCGCGGGCCCACCAGATTACCTTATCCGTCGGCAACCGCCACTGCCCGGCGGCCCTGACAAACGCCCCTTAGCGCGGCGCTGACGGGGCTGACCGGGGCACAGGTCGGCCGATGCCTGTCGCGGGTTTTGAGAAGCGCCGAGCCCTGTGGATACACTTCGGCTTTGTCCCGCGTCTTAAAGGGAAAGCCGATGACATCACCGACCGATCCGATCGACACCCGCGCGCCGCTGCACCGCCCGAGGCGGCTCCGCTCAGGGGCGGCGATGCGCAAAATGCTGGGGCGCATCAACCTGCGTCGCAGCGACTTCATCCTGCCGGTCTTCGTCACCGAGGGGCAGGGCGTCCGCAAAGAAGTGGCCTCAATGCCCGGCGTGTTTCAGATGTCGGTGGATGTTGCCGTCCGCTGGCTGGCCGACCGGCAGCAGCAGGGCTTCCTCAGCTATATCGCCTTCGGCGTCATCGACCGCGCGATGAAAGACACCACCGGCTCCGCCGCTGTGGACGGCGACAACGTCGTCTGCCGCCTGCTGCGCGAAGCGAGCAAGGCCCGCGTGACCATGCTGCCAATCACCGACCTGTGCCTGTGCGAATACACCTCGCACGGCCACTGCGGCCCGTTGACCGCGGATCAATCGACCGTCGACAACGACGCGACGCTGCCGCTGCTGGCAAGGCAAGCGGTCAACCACGCGCGGGCGGGGGCGAAGGTCATCGCCCCGTCGGGCATGATGGACGGCATGGTCGCCGCGATCCGTCACGGGCTCGACTCGGCCGGCTTTGGCGACGTGTCGATCCTCAGCTACTCGGTGAAATACGCCAGCGCTTTCTACGGCCCCTTCCGCGACGCCGCCGACTCGGCCCCTGAGTTTGGAGACCGCCGGTCTTATCAGATGGACCCGGCCCGAGGCGTCGAAGAGGCCATGACCGAGGTCGATCTCGACATCGCCCAGGGCGCCGACATGGTCATGGTCAAGCCCGCCGGGGCGTATCTCGACGTGATCCGCGCCGTCCGCGCCCGGGCCAACGTGCCCGTCGTCGCCTACCAGGTCAGCGGCGAATACGCCATGCTCCAGGCGGCCTTCCGCAACGGCTGGCTCGACAAAGACCGCGCGATCGTCGAATCGCTCATCGCCATCAAACGCGCCGGCGCCGATCTGATCATCACCTATTTCGCCGACGATCTGGCCAGGCTGGTGGGGGAGTGAGGGCGCTCAATCGGCTCGCCCGGCAACGAGCTTGTCGAGGTCACGTGCGCCATGGACGACCGCGAGCACCCTGATCCGACCCGCATCCACCGTGTAGAACACCAGATGGCGTCGAAACCTTCCAACGGCGACGGATCTCACCCCCCGGTCAATCCCGGCGAGCAGCCTGATGCTCCCTCGTGTCGGCATCTCGGCGATCGACGCGAGGGCTTTCTCAAACGCGACGACGAACATCGACGCCAACCGTGGCGAACCGTGATCACGCAGGTAAACCGTGATCTCCAACAGGTCGCCACTGACCTGCGGGTGGAGATCAATCGGATGCACGGCTTGCATCCCCCGTTTGGTCTCCGCGTGCCACCCGCTTCAGGAGATCGAACAGCTCTGGGTCCATGGGCTCGAAAGGCCCATTCAGGCGATCTGAAAGGAGTTGATCGATCGTACCCGTACGGGCGGGTCCGTCGGGCGGTCGATCGCCGGCATAGAGTTCATCGATTTCGATCAAGCTCGCGAGATAGGCCTCCATCGTGTCGAACCCGGCCTCGCGCATGCGCCGCTCGGCTTTGGTCTTGATCTCGCCCGAGAGTTCAACGTGCATGGATGCCATCGTCGCTCCTGCTCAAGACCGACTTGCGAGCCGTCAGCCCGTCAACAACTCCACGATCCTACAAGGCCCTTGATCAGCCGCACAATCCTATGACCAACGCCATCATCCTCTCCATCGGCGACGAACTCGTCCTCGGGCAGACCGTCGACACCAACTCCGCGTGGCTGGCCGCACGGCTCGCGGCCATCGGGATCGACATCGTTTCACACATCACCGTGCCCGACAGCCAGAGCGCCATCGAGCATGCCATTCGCTCGGCCGCCCCGCAGGCGGACGTTCTGCTCATCACCGGCGGGCTCGGTCCGACCGAAGACGACCTCACCCGACAGGCCCTCGCCGCCGCCATGGGCGTGCCGCTCGAACTCGATCGCGACAACCTCGAAACCATCCGCGGCTTCTTCACCCGCCTGGGCCGGCCCATGCCCCGGAGCAATGAAATCCAGGCCATGGTCCCCCGCGGCGCCGCCCCCATACCCAATCCCAACGGCACCGCCCCGGGCATCAGGGCCACCCTCGCCACCGCCACTCCCGCCGCCGCCGGCCCACACTCGGCGCTGGTCTACGTCATGCCCGGCGTGCCCAAGGAGATGAAGCTGATGTTTCAGGCCAGCATCGAGCCCGAACTCCGCGCCCGTGGCGGCGGGGCGGTCATCCTCTCGCGCACGGTCCACACCTTCGGCGCCGGCGAATCGACCATCGCCGAGCGACTGGGTGACCTGATGAACCGCACGCGCAACCCCTCGGTCGGCACGACGGTGTCGGCCGGCATCGTCTCGCTGCGCATCAACGCCCGCTTCCCCACGCCCGACCTGGCCGCCTACGAGCTCGAGGCCACCGACGCACTGTGCCGGGAGCGCCTTGGTTCGCTCGTCTTCGGTCAGGATGCCCAGACTCTGCCCGAGGTGGTCGGCGCCCTGCTCAAGTCGGCCGGGGCGACCGTCGCGTTGGCCGAATCGTGCACGGGGGGGCTGATCGCCAAATACCTCACCGACATCCCCGGCTCGTCGGCCTATGTCACGCACGGCTGGGTGACCTATGCCAACGCCGCCAAGCGCGATCTGCTGGGCGTGCCGCAGGCGCTGCTCGAGGCGCACGGCGCGGTGTCGGAGCCGGTCGTTGCCGCCATGGCCGACGCCGCCCGCGCCCGCAGCGGGGCGACTTATGCCCTGGCCGTCTCCGGCATCGCAGGCCCCGACGGCGGCACCGACGCCAAACCCGTCGGCACCGTCTGCCTCGCCCTCGCCTCCCCCTCGGGCACCGCCACACGAACCTTCCGCTTCCCCGGCGACCGCGAAATGATCCGCGACCGATCGGCGAAGATGGCGCTGTCGATGCTCCGCTACGCCCTCATCGGCCAATCGATGCCGTAGGAGTTATCGAAGTCGCGGCCCTGTAGCCATCAGCAGCGAGCGTCACGTCTCACTTCTTCTCCGGCTGCCAATAGCGATCGCAGATCACCAGTGCCAGGATGATGCACCGCTTGAGCCTTGGGTCGTTCTGAGCCGCGGCA
The DNA here is from genome assembly GCA_964493365.1 of uncultured Tepidisphaeraceae bacterium. Classification (GTDB taxonomy): domain Bacteria; phylum Planctomycetota; class Phycisphaerae; order Tepidisphaerales; family Tepidisphaeraceae; genus CAZBOE01. Next base: position 14,705 of record CAZBOE010000084.1, read on the forward strand.
GCGAGCTGCGCGGCAAGGGCGTCAGTGTCGCTTTCGATCTTTGCCAGCCTCAGCGACCGCGGTGCGGGAGAGGGTGTCGGGTGGCGCGCGAGGTCTGCCGGCTGGGTGGTGGGGTTCGTCGTCGGGTTCTGCCGTGGATCTGTCGGCCGCGTGCTCGCGGAACTCGAGCCGATCGCGGGCGGTTCGCCCGGCCGAGCCGGCTTCACGCGGGGGGTGGTCAAGGCGAGTGTCCGCCGATACACGTCGCGGTGTTCCGCTGCCAGACCGATGGCAACATGCTCGAAAGCGGCCGCGTAGCGTGCCTCCTCCGCGGGCGTGATCTGCAGATGACCCGCCACCGCGTCCAGCGTCTCGTCGCTGAGCTCGGGCAGAATCTGAAGCAGTTGAAGAACCGCCTGTGTCCGGTTCTCTGCCGTCATCTGCGTCGCCGCGGCGACAAGATCCTGGATCACCGAAGGGCCGATCGTGTCGGCCGAACCACCGGAGTCGGTCAGCCGCCCCACCAGCGATGCGAAAAAGCCGGATGCGGAAGCGCTCGACCCTTCGCGCTGCCCCAGTATCGCGGCCAGCTTCAGGTTGCCCTGCTCGATCGCGTAGTCAAGCGGGTCTGCTCCGCCGATCGTTCCGGTCGCGGTGCCGCGCCGAACATGAAGCTCGACCTGATCCAGCCGGCCCTGCTCGACGGCGTCGACAAACGGAATCTCCGGCCGCTTCGGACGCAGCTCGATGACCAGCCCGATCGTGGTTAGCCCGATCAGAAACACGCAGGCGGCCAGCGTAACGGTTCGGTTCATGACAAACTCCTTGCCCTCGCTCATGCCACCCGCCGACCGGCGATGAAGGCCGCGCCACCCTCGTTATCTCGCCCTGACGACCGGCCGCCCGTCTTGCCACCCCACCGGCCTCATTCCGGCATGCGTCCCGTCCCGGGTTCGCACGTATCGCGGCGTCGGTCGGCTTTCGGTGGCGACTTCCTCTCAGGCTCGGTGACGATCCAACGGCCAACATCCTCGGCCCACAGGTGCAGTCCCCCGGGTGTAGTCCCCCCGGGTCGCGTCCCCCGGTTGGCTTCCCCCGGTTGGCGTCCCCCGAGTGGCGTCCCCGGGTGCAGTCCCCCGGGTGTACTCCCCGGCGGTGATCCTTCCGATCGGGGTCCTTCCGATTGGGGTCCTTCCGATCGGGGTCGCCTTGGGGCTCGGGCCTCGCGCCGGGAGCGACCGCCCTGCGCGATCGTCTCGGAGGCAGGTTGCCCCCGCCGGGCATGAGTCTGCCATGGCGGTTGTCAGAGTCAACGCATTGTTCCTACCCCTGCCACTTCGGCACCCGGCCGGCGTCGCCGCCACGGTTTGGCAGTCGGCGGCTCGGTGTGGTCGCGCCGCTCGGCCTGCCCTGTGGCGATCGTAACCCGTTGTGATCATTCATCTTGCAGGTGTCATCGGGCCTGATGGGGCTCCGGCACGGGCTATGCATACACGACACCCTGACGCCACCGGTGTGGCGTTGTCGGACGGAAACGCAAGGGAAGGTAGATGCACCCGTCCGGCGATACTGGTTGTTGTGTCAGGCGTCGTCGTCTCGGGCGCATCGGATCAGGGCTGTATGACGGTCGCGGGCGAATCAACCTCATCGGCATCGGCGGCGCGGTTCACCGTGCTGCTGGCCAGCGAGAACGACCCGTGGCACCAGAATGTCCACCAGACCGTCCGCGGCCTGCTCGAACCGCAGGGGGTTGTCACCCTCTCGGCCCGCACCGGCCGCGAAGCGCTGGCGGTGATGGAGCGGCAGACCGTGCATGTGGCCGTGCTCGACATGCGCATGCCGCAGCTCGGCGGGTTGCAGGTTGTCAGGCTGATGCGCGAGTTGCCTCACGCGCCGGCGTCGATCCTGCTGGCCGACGATCCGTCGGGACAGCTCCTCCGCGACGCGCTGGCGATGCAGGTGTTTTCCGTGCTCGCCAAGCCGGTTGACTATGCCCAGCTTCTTGACGCCCTCGCCCGCGTCATGCGCCGCTTCCACAACAGCCAATGGCCCCGCAGCAATTGAGTTTCGATCGGCGAGTTTCAAACACCAGCCAAAAAGTAACAAGCCACTTTTATCCAAAGGAGAGAGCCCACCATGGCCAAACTGCGTCCCCTGAATGACAAGATCCTCGTCAAGCGTCTCGAAGCCGAGAGCAAGACCAAGTCGGGCATCGTGCTTCCCGATTCGGCCAAGGAAAAGCCCAAGCGCGGCACCGTCCTGGCTGTCGGCGACGGCAAGCGGCTGGATAACGGCGAGCGCGCCGGCTTCTCGGTCAAGAAGGGCGACCAGGTCATCTTCGCCTCCTACGCCGGCACCGAAATCAAGGTCGACGGGGAAGAGCTCATGATCATGAGCGAAGAAGACATCCTGGCGATCGTGGACTAAACACCGTGTGCAACCACGGAGGCACGGAGACACGGAGGATGCGGATCGGGTTCGCCACCGCATTCGACGAATCTCACGCCTCCTGTGAAATGAATTGACTAATTACAGATTGCAGGAAGCCAAGCCCGAGACAACCGGCACCGACCGAGTTCACTCGTGAATGAGTCTGACTCGGTGCCTCCGTGTCTCCGTGGTCAACATCCGCAGGAGCAACCAACATGGCAGCAAAGCGTATCGCATTTGATCAGGAAGCCCGTGAAGCCATCCGCCGCGGCGTGAGCAAGCTCGCCCGCGCGGTGAAGGTCACCCTGGGCCCGTCGGGCCGCAACGTCGTGCTCGAGAAGTCGTTCGGCTCGCCCACCGTCACCAAGGACGGCGTCACCGTCGCCAAGGAGATCGAGCTGGAAGACGCCTATGAAAACATGGGCGCTCAGATG
>CAZBOE010000084.1:17583-17825 GCA_964493365.1 uncultured Tepidisphaeraceae bacterium
ACCGTCTATGCCGAGGCGATCTTCGCCGAAGGCCTTCGCAACGTGGCCTCCGGCGCCAACGCGACGCAGGTTCAGCGGGGCATCCAGCTGGCCGTCGACGCGATCGTCGATGAGCTCAAGGCCATGAGCAAGAAGGTCGATTCGAGCACGCAGGTCGCCCAGGTCGGCACGAGCAGCGCCAACCAGGACGCCCAGATCGGCAAGATCATCGCCGACGCGATGGACAAGGTCGGCAAGGACGG
>CAZBOE010000084.1:17873-18140 GCA_964493365.1 uncultured Tepidisphaeraceae bacterium
TGGTCGAGGGCATGCAGTTCGACAAGGGCTACCTCAGCCCCCACTTCGTGACCGACGCCACCGCGATGGTGGCCGAGCTCGACGACGCATACATCCTCATCCACGAGAAGAAGATCAGCTCCGCGCGTGACCTGGTGCCGGTGCTCAGTAAGATCGCCGAGGCGGGCAAGAGCCTGCTGATCATCGCCGAAGACATCGAGGGCGAGGCCCTGGCGACGCTGGTGGTCAACAAGCTCCGCGGCACGCTCAAGGTCATCGCGGTCAAGG
>CAZBOE010000085.1:0-12163 GCA_964493365.1 uncultured Tepidisphaeraceae bacterium
TCCAGCCCCCCGCCTGTGCGACCCGCCGCCCCCAGCGCTGCCGCAACGCCCCATGTCCTGGTGTGCGGCAGTGACGATGGCTACGCCATGCCGCTGGCGGTTACCCTCCACACGGCGCTGAAGCATTCACCGCCCGGTGCGCCGCTGGAGGTCTATGTGCTCGACGCGGGCATCAGCCCGCAATCGCGGGCGAGGCTGACCAGGGCGGCCGCCAAAGCCAGGCCCGATGCCTCGCTACACTGGTGCGAGGTCGATGCGCAGACACTCGAGAAGCTGCCCGAAGCGGGCTATTGGTCGCGCGGCGTCTACCTCCGTCTGCTGATGGACCGATTCATTCCGCCCGAGCGCCCGCGCGCGGTCTATATCGATTGTGACACGCTCATCCGCGGCGACCTCACCCCGCTCTACACCGCCGACCTCGGCGGCCGCACCGTCGGCGCCGCGCGCGATTTCGTCAACCCCAATCGGCATGACCTCTGGAAGACCCAGGAACACCGCGACGCCCTGCCGGTGGGCAACGGGGCTTACTTCAACTCGGGCGTGATGGTGATCGACCTGCCGCGGTGGCGGTCTGCCGACATCGGCAACCGCGCGGTCGATTTCGCCGCCGGCAACGCACCGCTGGTCATCGATGGATGCGACCAATGCGCGCTCAATGTCGTGCTCGATGGCGACTGGACCGCGATCGACCCGATGTGGAACGCCTGTGCCCACCTGCTGTATCTCGAGCGCTACGCCCCCCATGAATATCGCGCGCAACTGCTGCAACGCCGGAGCGAGATCCATGCCGCGTCGCGCATCGTTCACTTTGCCGGCATGCCCAAGCCGTGGCATCACTGGTCGACCCACCCCTACACGGGCGACTGGGTGGCGGCGCTGCTGCGGTGCGGCTGGTTCACCCCCGCCGAGGCCGCGGCATGGGCCGCCAGGCGACTGCCCTATCGCCTCTGGCTGCATGTGCGCCTGATCACGGGAATAACCCGCGCCGTCGAAAGCACCCGATCCATCTGACAGGAGTTCCGTCATGGCATCGTCGCTGGCTGACATCATCCGATCGGCAGCCCCGAGTTACCTCAGGCCCAGCACACACCTGCGCAACTACATCCTGCGGCGATCGCAGATGCGCGTGGCGCAGGGCCCGTTCGCGGGAATGCACTACATCGACCAGAGCACCGGAAGCCGGTGGTGGCCCAAGATTCTGGGCACCTATGAGCTCGAGCTGTGGCCCCAGGTGGCCAAGCTGCTGGGCGCTCCGCCTGCCGTGCTGGTGGACGTCGGCGCGGCCGAGGGGTTTTATGCGGTCGGGTTTGCCCGGGCGATGCCGACAAGCCGCGTCGTCGCCTTCGAGCGCGAGGCTTCGGGTCGTGATCAGCTCACGCGCCTCGCGGAGATCAACGGCGTCACCGACCGGATCGACCTCCGCGGAAGCTGCGACCCCGAGGCGCTGGCCGCCGCCCTGAGCGGTGCGGCTTCGGCGGCGGTGTTGTGCGACGTTGAGGGCTATGAAGCCACCCTCCTCGATCCGCGGGCGGTGCCGGCCCTGTTGAACTGCCCGATGCTGGTCGAGGTGCACGAATTCGCATCGCCCGGCGTCGGCGACCTTCTCCGGCGGCGCTTTGCCGCCACCCACAACATCGACGAGATCAGCGAGATCGTCCGGACACGACAGCACTTCCCCTATCGCTCGATTTCGGCGCGCCTTTACGCCGACTCGATGATCATGCCTTTCATGGACGAAGGCCGTCCCGCCGCAATGACCTGGCTCTGGATGACCCCGCGACGCAACTGAACCGCGTGACCCAAACCCCACGGCTGACGACCCACTGATACACCGCCCGCCGCTGAAGAGCCGCTGCCTTCACCGATGGGCCCGCAACCGCACGACCAGACGCCAGCAGACCTGACCATGCCCGCCGCGCTCACACCTTCGCCCGCACCGACGTCATCCCCCACGTCGATATCACCCATGTCGACACCGCCCACGTCGACATCACCCAGTTCAACCGCGCCCGCTTCGCTGCGCGCCTCCGCCCCTGCTCCGTCGCGGGCGAAGATGCGGCTCGACATCGTCTTTCCGCAGTTGCCGCCGCGCATCGACGGCATCGGCGATTACACCGCCAACCTCATCGCCCATCTCAAGCCGCGATGCGATGTCCGTGTGTTGCATGACCTGTCGCTCAAGCCGACGCCGATCGAGGGCGTGCGCCTTCAGCCGGCGTACGACCTGCGAAAGAGGCGGTCGTTTGCCTCGCTGGCCGACACCATCGCCGCCGATTCACCCGACTGGGTGCTGCTGCAGTTCAACCAGTTCAGCTTTGGGCACTGGGGGCTTTCGCCGTGGCTGCCGCTGGCGATGCGGCGTCTCGGGTCGCTCGCGCCGCGCACACGGTTTGCGGTCATGTTTCACGAAGACTTCGTGCCGCCCACGACGTGGAAGTTTCGCATCATGCGGCAGTGGCAGCGGTGGCAGTTTCGTGCCCTGGGCGAGGCGGCCGATCTGGTCGCCTTCTCGATCGACCCGTGGGTGCGTCGATACGCGCCGTGGTTCCAGGGCACGCGGGTGGTTCACATGCCCGTCGGGTCGAACATGCCGCGGGTCGACATTTCACGTGACGAGGCGCGTCATCGGCTGGGCATTCCGCGTGATCGGCTGATCGTCGGCGTCTTCGGCACCGTTCACTCCAGCCGCAGCCTGGGTTTCATCGTCGAATCCGTCGCCCAGTTGCGCAAGACACGCGACGTGGGCCTCGTCTACATCGGCGGCGACGCCTCCGTCGTGCGGGCCGCGATGCCCGATGTGCCCGCCGTCGCCGAAGGGCCGCTCGCGCCCGACGAAGTCTCGCGACGCCTCGGCGCGGTCGATCTCTATCTCGCGCCCTTCGTCGACGGCGTCTCCTCGCGCCGCGGCTCGCTGATCGCCGCGCTCCAGCACGGGCTCCCCGCCGTCACCACCACCGGCGAGTTGACCGACGATTTCCTTCGCAGCGCCGTCGGCCACGCATTCGACGCCGCCCCCGCATCTGACCGGCAGGCGTTTGTCGATGCCGCGGTCAGGCTGGGCAACGACCCTCCGCGCCGCGATCTGCTCGCCCGAGGCGGCTCAGCCCTCTTCGAAGCCCATTTCTCCTGGCCCGGCATTGCCAGCCGGTGGCTTGACCTGTTAACTGCCGCCGCATGACCGCATCGCCCGCAGACAAGTTCCACGCCGTCACCCGCCTGGCACACGCCACTGGCGGGCTTTTTGTCATCGGGGCCCTGCTGATCACCCCGTTTCTCATGGCCGGCCAATCCACAGTCGGCCGCCACACACTCCAGGCGCTGCTGCTTGTCGCAGCGGGTCTCCACCTCGTCGGCGTCCTGCTCGCCCGGCGTCGGCCGATGGCGCCCGCGTCGATCCTCGTCGCCGCCGCGATCATCCTGTCCGTCGGCTGGTTCATGACCCTCAACGCCAATGGCCTCTATAGTCCGTCGCGCAGTTTGATCCGGGCGATCGACGCACCCCTGCCGTTCCTGCCAGGGTCGAGCGAGTATCGTTCGAGCCTGCGCGACCTCCTCACCGTCACCGGCCTGCTCGGCGTCATCCTGCTGGTCATCGAGTTGTCGCGCCGCCTCCGCTGGCGGCTCGCGCTGCTGATGACAATCGCCCTGGCCGGCTGCCTGCTCGCGGTCGTTGGATTGCTCGAGCGAGCAACCCTTGTCTCCCTCTACGCCCCCCACATGGACCGCGGCGAAGGCATCTACTTCGCCTCATTCAACTACCACGCGGCCGCCGGGACATTTCTCAACATGAGCCTGCCCGCCCTGCTCGTGCTCCCGCTGGTTGCAACAAACCCGCGGATTCGCGTCGCGCTGATCGCGGCGGTCGTGCCGCCGATGTGCCTGATCATCACCGCGGTGATACTGAGCAAATCGCGCGGATCGCTCGTGTTGATGCTCGTTACGCTCTTCGCCGCCGCCCTGCTTACCTGCCTGCACCTGTGCCGCCGGGGCCCAAAGGCGACACCCGACACACGCCCGGGTTCGTCCGCTTCCGTGCGCGACCCCGCCGCGCGCCAAACATCCCGCGGCGACAACTCCACACCCGCTGGCTCAGCGCTCGGCCGCGCGCCGCGCGATCCGGCATCGCTCGACAGTTCCCTGCTCGACGGCGCATCATCCTGGGTCAGCCCCATCGGCTCGACAGCCCCGGGCGAAGCCTCGCCCCGCGGATCGTCGGTGGCGCAACCCGCAACCATGCGGCGGCGCCTCGGCTTGATGGCGCTGGCCGGTCTTGGCGTCGCACTTGCGTTCGGCGCGATGCTCTTCACTGTTCAGATGGTCGAGGCGCGCAGCGCGCCGGAGCTGACCCTTTCTCAGCGATGGTCGGCCTTCTACCGCGATCTGTCGGCAACCCAGTCGCGGCCGGCCATGTGGCGCGAGGCCGCCCGACTTGCCATCGCCGCCGGACCGCTCGGATCCGGCCCGGGCACCTTCACCGCCACCATCCCAGACCGTGCCACCGCAGCGCTCTTCCAGGTCTGGCAGGTCGAACGGTTCAGCCCATCTCGATCACACGCTCACCAGGATTATCTCCAGACCGTTGTCGAGTGGGGCTGGATCGGCGGCGCCGCATGGGGCGTCATCATTCTGGGCGGTTTCTATGGTGCTGTACGAACCGCGCTCAGCCGGACAGCAGAGCCCACCGTCGCCGGGCCGGCCATTGTCGTTGCCGCCGCCCTGACCGGCGCGCTCATTCATGGTACGACAGATTTTCCGTGGCAGATCCCCGTGCTTCGAATGTATATCTGCGTTTACGCGGCCCTGGGGATCAGCCTGTGGACCACGCACTCCCGCACGCCCGGATCAACCGGCTCGGCGGAAGGCGTCACCGGCCGCATACGGGTCATCGCCAGACGCCGAATGCGCAGCACTCATGCCGCCGCGGCTGTCTGAAGTGCGGTGCCCCCGCACACAGGCTGCCACGGTGTATGAGCAAGCTGTTTCAGTATCGCAACCACGGCCGGCTCTGGCGTGTCTACGGGCGCACGCTGCTCCGCTATTCCACCCCGCGCAAGTTGCTCAACGCCCTGCGGACCGAGCGCGCTTACCGCCGGCGGGTGGCGGATGTCGCCAGCTATCCCTACATCCTGTTCCTCGAGCCGCTCTACTACTGCAACCTCGACTGCCCCCTGTGCGACCGCCAGGTCTTCCCCGACGCTCGCCCGGGTAAACAGGCCGGCAAACTCTCGCTTGATCTTTTCGACAAGATCCTCGCCGAGGCGGGAGATTACCTCTACCAGATCCAGATCTACGGCCAGGGCGAGCCGCTGCTCGACTGGGCACGGACGCGCGCCATCATCCAGCGTGCCCACGCCCGCCGCATCTACACGCTGATGAGCACCAACTGTACGCTGCTCACCCCGCAGCGCGCCGACGAGATCGTGACCAGCGGCCTCGATCATCTCGTCTGCGCCATCGACGGCGTCTCGCAACAGGCATACGAGCAGTATCGGGTCGGCGGAAGTGTCGAAGCCGCCATGGCGGGCATGCGCAACGCCGCCCAGGCAAAGCGGCGTCATCGCTCACGCACCGAGATCGAATGGCAGTTCCTCATCCACAAGGGCAACGGCCACGAGATCGATCAGGCCCGCAAGCTCGCGCGTGAGATCGGGGTCTGCCTCCGGGTCTCGCCGCTCCGTGGGATGGAGTTTGACGCGGGCCTCCAATCACAGTGGCTGCCACAGCCGGGAACATCCGGCGAAGCCGATCCGGCATGGCAGGCCGGCCGCGTTGCCCCCGGGCAGACGGTCTATGACTGGCCCTGTTACTTTCTGTGGCGCAGCGTCGTCCTCAACTCCAACGGCAATGCCGCGCGCTGCCTGATTTATCAGAACGTCGCCGAATACGCGTCTGCCCAGACCGGCACGTTTCATGAGCTTTACAACCACCCGACCGTCCGCCGGGCCCGCGAGCTGTTTCGCCCCGGTCCCGTGGCCGACGGGCCCTTCCCCGCGCCCTGCGCCAACTGCTCGTTCTACAAGCGTCACCACGGCGGGCCCAACCTCGATAAACCCGCCAGTCTCGCCGCCTGCACGTCAGACCCCGACGCCGGCAACTTCATCCCCGTCGAACACCTCCGCTCCCGCCCCCGCCGAAACGCCCAACTCCCCCCGCCCGAGCCGGCCGCGATCACATAACCAGGCGGTTCGTTCGCCCCGATAGTCGTCTTGTTCCTCGGCGGCTCACCCGCGCGAGAAACGTCCGCGGTCTCCACTCCGCGAGCCGCCAACACTCCGCGACCCTCCCCACGCCGCGGTCCTCCCCATCCCGCGCCATCCCGATCGCCCTTCAAGGCGATGACAGGCCGCGTCGAATCACCCCGCTGACTCGCCTGGCTCAATCAACACCGGCGGCCTGTGGCTTTCTCGCCGCCCTTGAATACCCTCCCCGCATGAGCCGAGCCCGCCGCGTCCTGTTTCTCGACCACACCGCCGCGCTGGGCGGGGGCGAGATTGCACTGCTCCACCTCGTTCGCCATCTCGATCCGGCCCGATACACGCCGACCGTCATCGTCTTTTCCGACGGCCCCCTGGTCGAGCGGCTTCGCGAGAGCGGCATCGAGTGTCAGATCATGCCGGTCAGCCCGGAGCTGATCCACGCCCGCAAAGACTCGCTGGGCACCTCGTCGCTCCTTCGACTCAAATCCATCTTCACCGCCGTCGGCTTTGCCCGCCGGCTGTCACGGGTCATCCGCGACGGCGGCTTCCACCTCGTTCACACCAACTCGCTCAAGTCAGACCTCATCGGCGGGCTGGCGGCGCGGCTGGCCGGCAAGCCGGTGGTCTGGCATGTCCGCGACCGCATCAGCGCCGATTACCTGCCCGCCAAGGTGGCGTGGGTGTTCCGCAGGCTGGCCCGCGTCATCCCTCATTTCGTAGTCGCCAACTCGCGCGCGACCCTCGATACCCTGACCAGCAGGCCCGGGCGTTCGCGGATGCGCGTCGTTCTCGACGGCACACCGCTGGTTGCGTCCGCTGCCGATGCAGCGCCGCTGTCTGATCCGCCGCGTGTCGGGCTGATCGGACGCATCTCGCCATGGAAAGGGCAACACGTCTTCCTCGCCGCGGCAGCTGAGGTCCGCAAGGCCCAACCGCGGGCGAAGTTTCTGTTGATCGGCTCCGCGCTTTTCTCGGAGGATTCCTACGAGAAGCAGCTTCACGAACGGGTCGCCAATCTCGGGCTGAGCGAAGCGGTCGAGTTCACCGGCTTTCGCAGCGATGTCGCCGCCGCGATCGCGTCGCTCGACATCCTCGTCCATGCATCGACCGTGCCCGAGCCCTTCGGCCAGGTGGTGATCGAAGGAATGGCCCTCGCCCGGCCTGTGATCGCCACAGCCGGCGGCGGCGTTCTCGAGATCATCACCGACAACCAGACCGGCCTGCTCGTCCCCATGAACGACGCCCCCGCGATGGCCGCCGCCATCACCCGCCTGCTTAATGACCCCGCCCTCGCCCACCGCCTCGCCACCGCCGGGCAGGCCCACGCCCGCAATCACTTCTCCATCACCCGCGTCGCCGCCGAGATAATGGATGTGTTCGACACCCTGCTCACCCCCGCCCCGCAACAACCCACGCCCGTCACAGCCGACCACCAACCCACCCCCCGTTGAGACCCAAATGCTCGACTTCGGCGTTCAGGCCAAATGCGCTGGCGCGGGCATCGATCTTTGGTAACCTGACGTTGCGGTTTCTCCCCGAATGGCGCGCCAGAAGATCAAACCTCTCAACGAAGCCGAACGGCAGTGGGTCGTCGTCGAGGTGGCCAACGCGCGCAGGCTCGTTGAGATCATGAGCCCTGCGGATGCCGAATCTGAAATGTCACCCGAAGTCTTGGACCGCGTATACAAGACCGCCCGAGAAGCAGCGGGAAACGATGCTTCGGGAGCCAACGCGATCATCAACGCCGTCGGGATGGCGTTTGGTCAGTACCTCGTCGACAAACTCGGCTTCGGCTGGGTCACCGTGTTTGACAGACACGGTGCCGAGCTGGCGGTCATCGCTCTTCCGGGTCACGCAGACATAGTGGTGTTTCCCCCCAATCTCGTCGGGAAGAGATGGGAGTCGGGCACTGTCAATTTCCTCAATGACGTCTATCTCGGCATTGTCGAGAATCTCGAGCAGGTCAAAGCCGACTTGGCCGCCCGGCCGGGAACAGAACCCTCGCCGCAGCGGACCGGGGCCCCGACCCATCGTTCTTGGATTCAAATGCTGTTCAGGCGCGGACCCGGTCGCTGAACGGTCGGATCATAGGGGACGTAGCGGCTCTTTTCCCGACCCGCCCCGTCCCGTTTAGGCCGCCCTGAGATAGAGCCGCTACGTCCCGTTTATTCTCCTCTGTCCGCTTCAGCCCGATCACTTGACGTGGCTTTCAAGAAGCCTGACAAGAGCGACCTGATGTGAGACCAGCCACGTACCAGACACGGTAGAGCTATTATATATCGCCGCATACATCGGCATCTGCACATAGTGGCATATGCCATTAGCAAACGCAAATCTCAGTTCGTATTTTGGTACGCTGCCAGCGACCATTCCAGAGTCCGCGTCAGACCACAGCATAGGCATATACACGATAATTTTCTCGACCTGTTCAACGGTAAGCAATACGGTGTAAGTGCCTCCGCCTTCGAAAAACTTGTTCACCAATAAAATCGATAGAATTCCGCCATTCATTTGAATTTGCTGACGAAATCGCTCAACAACATTCGACATATAAATCCGATGAGTAAGTTTGGTACCGCACGTCAATCGCCCCACGGGTGCCAAGCCTCCAGGACGGCTTAAAGGGGACGTAGGACGTAGTTGTTTTTCATCCGCGGCAACCGCCCGGCCGCACGGTCCCACACATGATACATCCCGCCGGGGCACTGACGCGCTTGTCTGGGCATGCCGCCGATCGCCCCGACAGGTTACCGACACGCGGCGGAAGAACACAGAGGCACATCCCGTTTAGGCCGCCCTGGTGTCTTTGGGGCATTGGGCTATTCCATTTCCCGCAGTATTCGGGCAGCTTCGTCTCCAGATAAGGGTGGTTGTGACTCCTCTGCCGTGATCACCAATGTACAGTCCCGTCCCGCAGACTGGCTACCGATAAGTTCGACGTCAATGTGATTCACTTCGGCGATCCCATCTCGATACCACGTCAACAAGAAGCCCAGAATGAACTCTGCGTCATTGCGAGCAAGGCTCACTGACGAAACGTTGTCATCTGATCCGATGACCGCCGATTCGCCCATTGAAACGACCAACTTTCGTCCCTGATCGAACAACAACGAAAGCTGATCTGAGCGCTCATACAGCAACATTGCTATCTCGCATACAAGAGGCACCACGTCCGAAGCGGCAATAGGAAGATCGATTACCCACGCCTTCACATCATAGCGTTTTGTAGAGAGATTATGTCGTAGCCGTATGCTGCGCTTCATCGGCCCACGCTTTCTGGAAACGACTTAAGGGGGCGTAGCTCTGTCTCGCCGCGGCCGCCATGCGGCCGTCCTGTGTTACACACGATACGATGGCACGCCGAGTATTGACATGCTTGTCTGAGGCATGAAGCCGATGATGCCGAGAAGCGAAGGCCAATAAAAGAGCTACGTCGCGTTGATTCTACTCCGGAGCCCCGGCCCAGCATTCCGTCGAGCCCGCTCGGCCTCGTCAACGGAAATCTGATAAGTGCCCGCGAAAGTCTACTTGCGCAGGAATCTCCGCTGCTTCACTATCGTGTCGTCGCCTGCAGCTGACGAAGCTCTGAGAGGGCTCGCGGGTCGTCGGGGTGTTGCTGGAGCACTGAGCGGACAAGCTGGGTTGCCTCATCGCGTTGGCCGCCGAGGCGGAGGTTGATCGCGAGGTTGATCCGCGTGCGTGTGTCGCTCGGGCGGAGGCGCAGCGCTGCGCGCAGGTGGACTTGGCCTTCTTCGAGGCGCTGGGCATCGAGGTGGGTGGTCGCGGTCAGCAGCGTGCCCAGGTTGAGGCGGGCGTTATGTGAATACGGGTCGTTGTCGACAGCGGCACGCATGAACTGCTCGGCTTCTGCGAGTCGTCCCTGCTCGGCCGCCAGCCCGCCGAGGCTCGACAGCGCTTCCGGGTGGCCCGGGCTGATCTCGAGCGCTTCGGCGTAGGCCGACGCGGCGCCCTGTCTGTCGCCCTGCAATGCCAGAGCCGACGCGAGCGACAGCCAGGGCAGCGGGTCACGCTTGCCGGCTTCGCCCACCCGGGGGTCGGGCCCGCTCGCGTCGCCGCCGCTCAGTTCGATCGCCCGTCGCGCGTACCGCTCGGCCCGCGCGCCATCGCCCTGGGCGACCGCCAGCGCCGAGAGGGTGTTGTTGGCCGCCACACTGCGGGGGTTGTGGGCGAGCACATGCTCGAAGAGGCTTTGTGTGTCTCGCCAGCGCGAGGCCATCGTCCAATCGACCGCCACCCAGGCCACGATCACCGCGCCGGCCGCGCCGATGCCGATCGACCTCACCGCCAAGGTCATCGAAGACCGCGGCTTCGATCCCGGTGGAAGGGTCGATACTGGTACAGGGGTCGATCCCGGTGCGGGGGTCAATCCCCGTGCGGGCATCAATCCCTGTGCGGGCGTCGCCCGTTCGAGCGAGGCCGCCGCCCAGGTCAGGGCGCTGCCGGCCGCCAGCGCGACACCGAGCATCGGCAGATAGAGGTAGTGGTCTGCGACAGTCGAGTAGAACTGAAAATCAAACTTAACCAGCCCCAGCACCGGCAGCAGCGGGATCACCGCCATCAGGGCGCCGACCATGCCGACCCGCCAGCGCCGGCGCATCGCCCACAGGCCCGCCGCCACCGCTGCGGGCACGAGCCACGTCCACCACAGGGCCCCGCTCTCCCACACCGCCGGCGGCGTCCGGCCATAGTCCACCACCAGCGGCCAGGGCCACACCAGCTTGCCCATGTAAAACGCCAGCGCATCCCCCGCCACCAGTGGCCGCAGATAAAGCGGCACACTCGGCACCTCCGACGCAGGCTGCACCATCTTCGTCCACACCGCGCACGGCACCGCCATCACCAGCCACAGCGCCGCCCACATCCACACTTCGGCGCGGCGAACGCGCATACCCAGCGTCACCACCGCCAGCAGCATCAGCGGCATGACCACCGCGGTCGGCTTGACCAGCATCGCGGCCAGGTAACAAGCCGTCGCGGCCCAGACCATCCGATTGACCATCAGATTGCCGAGCAGCCCCGCGGCAGAAGACCGCCCGTTGTCGCCCGCCCCGGTCGCCACGCGATCGGCCTCGAGCGAAGCGACCCCGCGCAGCGCTGCGACCAGCGCCGCGATGCACAGGAACGCATACAGCAGGTCTTTCATCCCCGACGCCCACGCCACGCTCTCAAGCTGCACGGGATGAACCGCAAACACCACGCCCGCCGCCGCGGCCCCAATGTCAACCGGCGCCATGTTCACCGACGCGGTGTTCGCTGACGCGGTGTTAGTCGGCGCAATGGCGTTAGTCGGCGCAGTGTCCGCCGAAGCACCACCTGCCGACTCGGCATCCGTCTCCGCGTCGCGCCGCGACGCGGCTGTGTTCGCCCGGGTGTTCGGCCGGTGGGTCAGCAATAGCCGGGCGATCACCGCCACGCCCGCGCTGCTCAGCGCGTGAATGACCACGCTGGCGCCGTGAAACAGCGCGGGCGACAATCCGCCCGTCGCTGCATGAGACACCGCCGCCAGCCCGGCCCACACCGTATAGAGCAGCGGCACCCACAGGCTCATGTAGGGCTCGGTCCAGTGCAGCCACAGGCCCTGCCACGAGGGCGGGTTGATGCGAAAGTTGTTGACCAGGGTTTGCCCGTCGTCCCAGGTGGTGAAGTCGTTGAACACCACCGGCCCCATCGCCACGAGCGCCAGCGTCGCCGACACGATGGGCGGCCACCACCCGCCGGCAGGCAGTCGGCTCGGCGCAGTCGGCCCGCTCATCGTCGCCCTGCCGCCGCGGCCGACTCGCGATCCGCCGCCGAAAGCGCCCCCATCGCCCCGGCCCCCGAAGGCAGACGATCATCCGGCCGGCGCTGGTGTGGCGCAGCTTGTTTGGCTGCCCGGCCGGTCGGGTCGCCCGCATCGTCCGCCGGGCGGAAGACCGGCCGTCCGCCGAGGCTCGTGCTTGCCGACG
>CAZBOE010000085.1:12173-18105 GCA_964493365.1 uncultured Tepidisphaeraceae bacterium
CCGAACCGCCAGAGGTAAGCGAACCCCACGAGCAGAATCGCCAGAAACACCAGCAGCTCGACCAGCAGCGCCCCGCGGATGGCAAACGCGCTGGCCGCCCCCTCGGCCGCGATGGCGTCGGCCGACCCGTAGACCACCGCCCACGGGTAAAGCAGCGCCACTTCGACATCAAACACCAGGAAGACCAGCGCCACGATGTAAAACCGCAGATCAAACTGCACCCATCCGCTGCCGACCGGCAGCTCGCCGCATTCGTAAAAATCGAGCTTCTCGCGCTGGGGCAGGCGAGGCCGTCCGAGCGCGCCGACGGCCAGGTTTGCCAGCAGGAACAGGCATCCCAACAAGATCAAAACCGCTATCGACACCACCGATGCCATCGCACATCCATCCGCAAATGCATATTTCACAGACGATTAAGCCTGCATGTCGCCACCCGCTGCGGGCCGCCCTGCCGCGGCACGGGCACGACAATTTGGCTCCCCGGGGCGATTCAGCGAACTCACCCGGCCTATAATCGCCCGCATGACAAGAGCCACCCTTCGACGTTTCATCGCGGCTGACAGCGGCGCCCTGCTCGACCGACTGACCGAGTTGCAGCATACCCGCCCGCACGACCGGATTGAAACCATCCTCACACGGCTGACCGTCGAAGCCAGTTTGTGCCACGAAACGATCTTTCGGGCCATGTCATGGCTGTCGATCGACCGCCAGCGTCCCGTCGGCCGGTTGCGCCGAACCGAACTGACCCAGCTTGCCCGATGCCTGCATCGGTTCGCCCGCCAGGGTCGCTCCGACCAGCAGGCCGCCGGCGCACAGCCTGGCGAAACCGTCTGCAAGGTCGGCTGATCGCTTCGCGCCGCGAGTCGATCATCGCCCGCACCGGCTTTGACGGCACCGGCTCCGACCGCACCGGCTCCGACCGCACCGGCTCCGACATGGGGCGTGCGGCCACTGTCGATTTGCTGCCGGCGGGCAATCCCATCACAACTTACGTCACAAACCGACGCGCCGACTTTGCGCCCGTCCGCCAGTCTTAGCGCGCGGCCGGTGTGTGTGGCATACAATCTGCAATACAGGTCCCCAGTCAGCCGATACCTATAGTGCATCTCGATGTATCGGATCATCATGGAGGACTCGCCATGAAGCCGTCGTCTCTCAAGCCAACACTTCCCCTGTGCTGCACACCCAATTCGTTCGAATTGCTTTCACGCCAGGTCGATCTGCTCGAATCGACTGATGCGCTGCTCCACAGTGTGGTGGCGGTGTCCATGCATCAGTTGGGCAGCGTCGATCCGGCAACGGTCGATCTCAAGCTCCAGGCCATGGCCGACACGGTGCGCGCCCGCGTCCGCGGCGCGCAACCGCAGGCGCTGCTGGCGCACCTTCACGAGCACCTTTTCGAAGAACTCGGCTTCACCGGCAACACCGAGGACTACTACAACCCCAGCAACAGCTATCTGCCCGCGGTGCTCGAATCGCGCAAGGGCCTGCCGATCATCCTGAGCCTGATCTATAAGGTGGTCGCCGAGCGGCTGGGCATGCGGGTGTGGGGTGTCGGTCTGCCCGGTCACTTCATCGCCGGCGTCGATTGCGGCGGCACGACGATGTATGTCGACCCCTTCTCCGGCGGCCGGATCGTCACGCCCGAAGAATGTCATGAGAAGCTGATGGAAACCTTCGGCCCCGAGATCGAGTGGAGCGGCGAACTGCTCAAGCCGGTGAGCAACCGGCAGTGGCTCACGCGCATTCTCCAGAACCTGCTGCGCAGCTTCGGCAGCGCCGGCCGGTATGCCGATGTCGCGGCCGTCCTCGAGCTCGAAATGCTCCTCTGGCCGGCGCAGGACCACCTGCAGCGCGACCTCGCGCTGGTCCTTGCCCGCATCGGGCTGGCCAAGCCTGCGAGTGTGTGGCTCAACGCCTATCTCCGCAACAACCCCGACGACCCGCAGAAGACCGACCTCGAACAACTGCTGGGCGTGCTGAGCACCTGACCAGCGCCTGACGCGGCACTGATGAACCGCATCGCCACGCGGCGTCGGCATCGCATCATCGACGGCGACACACCATGAGAGACGGGCAGGGCCTTTACCTGTAAGGGCCCTGCCCGCGTTTTATTCCGCGGGGCCCGGCGATTTTTCTCCACGCGGCCGGTCGCGACACATTTTCGCGCCGGCCGGGAATATCCCCGTAACCATCGGCGTTCTTCGTGCGTAATTCCCGACAACGGAGAACAGCAACATGACCTTCCGCCTCTCACGCAATGCGGCCAGTGGATCGTGCGCGCCCGATTCGTCTTCGGCCAAGCCGGCCCTCGCGGCCACGACCTTCGCTGCCTGCGTCATCGCCGCATCGACTTGCCGTGCACAGGCGCTGCCTCCCCCGCCCGGCCCGACGGCGTTCAACCTCGATGCGGTGACCGAGCTTGCCCAGGGTGCGATCGACGGCATCAACGTCGAGACGCCCGTGCCGGGATTCGAACTGCTGCTGATGAAAGACGGCCGGGAGATCTACAACCGGTCGTTTGGTCTCTGGTTCAACGGCCGCAAGGCCAACGCCGATTCGAGCACCAAGACGCTCTCGGGCGCGTTGATCATGTCGCTGATCGACTCCTCGCCCAACGCCTTCTCGCTCGACACGAAGCTGAGCGATTACATCCCGGAGTTCACGGGCGAAAAGGCCGACATCACGATTCGGCAGGCATTCAGTCACACCAGCGGGCTGGGGCAGTCGGGGTGGGAGGGCAACCCCAATGTGACGCTCCAGCAGGCCGCGGTGGGCATCGCGGCGCTGCCGCTGGAGTATCCGCCGCCCGGCTCGATCTTCGCCTACGGCGGCACCTCGATGCACGCGGCGGGCGCCGTGGCCGAGCTCGCGGGCGGCAAGCCGTATATCGAGCTTTTTTCGGAGCGAATCACCGGCCCGCTGGGCATGAACGATACGACGTTCGTTCTCACCACGCCTGACAATCCGCGTGTCGCGGGCGGTGTCGAATCAACCGCGGACGATTTCGCACGGTTTATGGAAGCGCTGCGCAACGGCGGCATTGTTGACGGAACGCGCATTCTCTCCGAGAACGCGGTCGAGGCGATGTTCACCCGGCAGACCCCGATCGGCATTCCCGTCGCCACGTCGCCGCTCGATTCGGCGGACTACGGCGTCGGTGTCTGGCTCGACGAGCGCGACCCCGACGGCAACCTCATCGGCGCGCTGGCCGGCGGCGCACGCGGATTCACCTCTTGGATCGACTTCGACGACGGCATCGTCGGCGTCATCTCGACCGACCTGACCACGGCATCCAACATCCTGCCCGTGCAATACCTCCTCCGCGCCGCCGCCGCCGCCGCGGGCGAATCGCCGCTGTGGGCGGGCGACAACGACACCGACGGCGACGTCGATTTCGACGACCTGGGGACACTGCTGGGCAACTACGGCCTGCGCAACCGCCTCTACACCCAGGGCGATTCCGACGGCGACGGGTGGGTCAGCTTCGACGACCTGGGCCGACTGCTGGGCAACTATGGTCGAGGCACCGGCTCGGCGCTACCCGTGGGCACGCTCGACGAGGCCGCCCTCGACGCGCTCTCGGCCGCGGGGCTGGTCAGCCTCGTCCCCGAGCCCTCCGGCATCGCCGTGCCGCTCGCGGCCGCTCTGCTGATCGGCCGACCGCGCCGGGCATGGGCCCGAAGCCCCGAGTCGCGCGGTGCCGAGTCGCGCGGCGCCCGGTCACGCGATGTCGGGTCTCGCAGCCCCGACCGCCGATTGCCGCACAGCCCGGCCTGACACCATCACACCCAGCCTTGAAACCAGCTTCTCACGTCGGTGGGTATCCCTCACGCCGCCGACGAGCGCCCCCGGGGGACGACCCGTCACACGGTCGTCCCCTCTTTTCGTTTTGGCGTCGTGCGTTTGGTCACCCGGTCACTACACCTACGGCCCCGCGGCCGCTACACTGCTGCGAATTTTCCCCGGGGCGGTCGTCTGCCGACTGATCCCCGGATTACGCCGCGACCGACGTGCCAGCTGCAACGCAAGACCACCATGCCTAAGCGCACCGACATCAAGAGCATCCTCATCATCGGCTCGGGCCCGATCGTCATCGGGCAGGGCTGTGAGTTCGACTACTCCGGCGTGCAGGCCTGCCGCGCGCTCAAGGAGGAGGGGTATCGGATCGTCCTGATCAACTCCAACCCCGCGACGATCATGACCGATCCGCAGTTCGCCGACGCCACTTATGTCGAGCCCATCACCCCCGAGGCGGTCGAGAAGATCCTGGCGCGCGAGAAAGCCAACGGCACCCCCGTCGACGCCCTGCTCCCCACGCTCGGCGGACAGACCGGCCTCAACACCGGCATGGCCTGCTTCGACCGCGGCATCCTTCAGAAATACGGCGTCAAGATGATCGGCGCCGACCGCGACGCCATCCACCGCGGCGAAGACCGCCAGGTCTTCAAAGAGCTGATGATCTCGATCGGATTGTCGGTGCCCCGGTCGGGCGTCGTTCACAACATGGCCGACGCACGCAAGGTGCTCGATGACATCGGGCTGCCCCTGATCATCCGCCCCGCCTTCACGCTCGGCGGCACGGGCGGCGGCATCGCCTACAACGTCGAAGAGTTTGAAACCATCGTCCAGCGCGGCCTCGACGCCTCCCCCGTCACCGAGGTGCTCATCGAGCAATCGGTCATCGGGTGGAAAGAGTTCGAGATGGAGGTGATGCGCGACAAAAACGACAACGTCGTGATCATCTGCTCGATCGAAAACATCGACGCCATGGGCGTTCACACGGGCGACTCCATCACCGTCGCGCCGATCCAGACGCTGACCGACAAGGAATATCAGCGGATGCGCGACGCCAGCATCGCCGTCATCCGCGCCGTGGGCGTCGAGACGGGCGGCTCGAACATCCAGTTCGCCATCAACCCCGACAACGGCGACATGGTCGTCGTCGAGATGAACCCGCGCGTGAGCCGCAGTTCCGCCCTCGCCTCCAAGGCCACCGGCTATCCCATCGCCAAGCTGGCCGCCAAGCTCGCCGTGGGCTACACGCTGGATGAGCTCCCGAACTACATCACGAGCAAGCGGTTCAAGCCCGTCAACGAGGCCGCCAAGGGCCAGAACCCGACCGACTCCGGCATCGACCCCCGCAAGCAGTACGAGACCTGGACCTCCGCCTGCTTCGAACCCACCATCGATTACTGCGTCATCAAGATCCCCCGCTGGACGTTCGAGAAGTTCCCGGATGCCGATGAGACGCTGACCACCCAGATGAAGTCGGTGGGCGAAGCCATGGCCATCGGCCGGACCTTCAAGGAAGCCCTGCAGAAGGGCATCCGCTCCATGGAGGTCAAACGCTTCGGCTTCGGCCTCGACGGCAACGACAAGAGCCTCAAGCAAGGCGAATATCCCATCCCGCTCGAGACCCTCCGCCGCAAGCTCTCCGTCCCCAGCCAAGGCCGGCTCTACTACGTTCGCTACGCCCTGAAGATGGGCTGGACGGTTGAGCAGGTGCATGAGCTCTCGCACTACGACCCGTGGTTCATCGCGCAGATGAAGGAGCTGGTGGATTTCGAGGCCGAGCTCGGCGCGATGAAATCGAAGATTGCTGTCGGAAAGCCGCCCGCAAACATCGAGTCGAAGTCGATCATCGAGCGAGCGAAGCAACTGGGCTATAGCGACGTTCAGCTCGCGACGATCTGGGGCGTAAAGCCGAGTGCCATCCGTGAACTGCGCGAGGCCTCGGGCATCAAGCCCGTCTACAAGATCGTCGACACCTGCGCCGCCGAGTTCGAGGCCTCCACCCCGTACTACTACTCGACCTACGAGACCCCGTACGTCGCCAACGGCAAGCCGGTGATCGAAGACGAGATCCGCCTCACCGACCGCCCCAAGGTCGTCATCATCGGCGGCGGCCCCAACCGCATCGGCCAGGGGA
>CAZBOE010000086.1:0-13728 GCA_964493365.1 uncultured Tepidisphaeraceae bacterium
CCCCGACAGCACCCACCACGCCCCTGCCGCGAGCGCCGCGGCCGCCACCAGCCCGGCCGCCCACGCCAACCGCCGGGGCCAGACGTATCGGCTGACCGCCCCCTTCACCGCGGGCAGCGCGACATCGTCGGGCACATCGATCTGCGCATACGCCTCGCCCAATCGCCTGAGATGATCGCGATGTCGCTCGACCGCGATGGCCGACAGCGCCTTCTCCGCGGCATCGAGGTGGGTCTGTGCGGCGGTCGTCGAGCAGTCCATCGCCACCGCGAGCGGGCGTCGATCCATCTTCTGGCCGTGCGTGAGCACCACCGCCTCGACCTGCTGAGCCGTCAGCCCCCGCAGCGCCGCGATGTAAGCCTGATATGCCACATCGGTCTCGCCGCCGGCCCGCGCCCCCAGCAGCACATCGTCGTCCGGCAGCGGCCTGTGCCGCGCCGCGCGTCGACACGTCAGCACCGTATGGTGCGTAAACCACCGCGTCGCCTCGTCGTCGTCGGCCCACGTGGCATACGCCTTCACCGCCCGATTGACCACGAACTTCACCACGCCCCGCGCCACGTCGTGTCGGCCGGTCAGCCCCGCCGCCATGCGATAGACCAGCGCATAGTGTGCCGCGATCAGCGCCGTGGCGCGTCGTGCATCGAACGTTCGGCGGGCTTTGCGGCCGGGCATCACCCTTCAGCGTAGCAACTGCGCAAAGAACGACACATACCGCTGCGAGAGCGCCTCCGACAGATAGACACCCTTCGCATACTCGCGCCCCTGACGCGACCGCTGCTCGAAATATGCCTGGTCATGGTAGAGCCGCTCGATCTCGGCCACCCACGTCGCCACCGCCTCGGGGGCAACCGGCGTCGATGTCTCCACCGTGAGCTGGTCCGGCAGGGGCAGGACCATGCCGCCTTCGCCGACCGTCTCGCCCAGTCCGCCACGGTTGCTCACCAGCGGCACGACCCCGTTGAGCATCGCCTCGACCGCCACGCGCCCCGACGGCTCTTCCCACACGCTGGGAACGAGCAGCACCCGCGCCTGCTGAAAGATCATCCGCGGCTTGCCCACCGCCGGCGCGATCATCAGCGACTCGTGACCGCTCAGGTCAATACCCCCTCGGTGGGCGGCGCTGATCAGGTGGGCGGCCCGCCCGCGCGATTCGATGATCACCTGCGGAATATCCGGCCGCGCCCGCGCCAGCACGTCGGCCAGCGTCACCATGAAGTAAAGCCCCTTCTCGGGGATCGGGTTGATCATGGTCACAAACAGCGGCTCCCACTGTCCCGCTTCCACGATCACGTCCTGCGTCTCCATCGGCACCGGCAGGGCGACCGAATCGACGCCGACCCGCTCCAGGTAACACCGGCGCAGAAACTCGCTCGGCGTCAGCACGGCATCGATGTGCTCGAACGCACGCCGGTTGTAATAGCCGTGTTGTCTCACGCCCAGCACGACCTTCGCTCCCGCCGCCCGACACTGTCGCTGCCGGGCACGCTCATAGTCCGAGGCGCCGAACGTGAGCACCACATCAACCCCGCGCGACAGTTCCTGTTCCAGGGCAAGGCCAAACGCGCGGTTGAGCAGGGCGTCGAAGTCCCAGGTGTGCGAGCGGTGATGCCCGGTTTGCAGCAGCCGCTGCGGGATCTCGCTGACGGTCACCTCGATCGTCGAACCGATGCCCACCCCCGAAGCCGACGCGCCCGCCGCGCCGGTGCGGTCGAGCAGATCGGACAGCGTCGCGCTCGTGGCGTGGTCGTTGGCCGCCGTCCCCAGCGCGCGGACATCCCAGCCGTTTCGACGAAGTATCCGGGCGATGCTCAACATCGAGCGCGCCGCCCCGCTCGACGGATCGGCCGGGAACTGCGATAGCAGCAGCAGCAGACGCGGCATCGTGCAAAGCGCCCGGGGCGGCAGACCCGAAAGACCCGCCCACAAAAGACAACACCGCGCCGTTGCGGCGCGGTGTGCATTCTCACCTCATGTCGTCATGCCCCACATCCATGGAGGGCTCCGTTATTCTTGAATCACCGCCGACGGCGACCGACGATCACCGCGGCAGCGGCCAGCAGGGGCAGGCCCACGCCCGGTTCGGGCACGGCAACCGTCGCCGGTGCGGCCGCGACCCCATCAAGATTGCCCAGATCGAGGGCCCCGGCAAACGGAAAACCATAATTTCCGAGCAGAAGCCCCAGATCGTTGAAATCGACGAAGCCGTCGCCGTTGCTGTCGCCGTTGGTGAAGGGGACGAATCCGCCTTGATCGTAATTGCCCAGCAGCGTGCCCAGGTCATCGAAGTCCACATCGCCGTCGCCGTCGGTGTCGCCCTCCACAAACGGGGCGTTCTCGTCACCGTACAGCGCCTGCACGCTGTTGTAGGTCACCCTCAGGGTGTCGTTGATGTCCGCGATATCCCAGAAGAAGTACAGGTTGAGCGAGGCGTAGCCGAACTGCGACGCCATCGTCGCCTCGGGCAGCGTAAACGACCCCGTGACCGATTCTCCGCTGAGCAACTGGAGCGGCGGGTTGTAGTTGATGTCGTCAGACAGAAAGACGAATTCGTCGCTGTAGAAGACGTAACTGTAGGTGAAATAGACGTTTCCGCCTGTAAAGGAGAACCCCAAATCCCACGAAAGCGTCAACTGCTCGCCCGGTTCGATCAGGTTGAAGTTGAAGTCGAACTGGATCTGCCGCAGGCTGCTCTGGTCATACCCGTCAAACTCATACCGCGTCAGATCGAGCGTGCTGTCGGAATCGAAGACCAGGTCTTCGGAACTGCCCGTGATCTCGATCCCACCGGGGATCTCATCGACGTTGAGGAAATTCGTGTAAGTCCCGGCGTACTGGATGCCAAAGAAGTCGTACGACAGTGAAACGTCCGCCGCCTGCGCCGTCGCCGCGTCGACCAGCGGCACCGCCGCTATCGCCAGCGCGCCGCCCTTGAGCAGCCGACGAGCACGTTCCATAAACGACGATCGATGCATCAGCCTTCTCCTTGTTCCGACCCGGCCTCTCCATCACCGCAGCCCAAGCCCGCCGCAGTTCCTTACGAGCACCAGCGTACTACCAGATTGCAAGGGCGGCGCTAAGTTCTCGTGAACAACTTGCCTCCCGCTAGGTCAAACGACCCATGCCCCACACCGAAGAGGCCGCGCAACCCCACCT
This sequence comes from uncultured Tepidisphaeraceae bacterium, assembly GCA_964493365.1. Lineage (GTDB taxonomy): Bacteria > Planctomycetota > Phycisphaerae > Tepidisphaerales > Tepidisphaeraceae > CAZBOE01. The sequence goes on from CAZBOE010000086.1 coordinate 3,157, forward strand.
TTTCTGACAGCGCAGCGGCGGCAAACTCTTGAGGGTGTGCGGGCGATGCCTTACCCGCCGAGCGTCTCTACGAATCCGCGCCGACGCGCTCGATGAACCATCGGCGGTTAGGCTCCTGACGAGCACCAACGACACGCTTCGCTCGTAGCCGGTTACGCAGGTTCAACCCAGGTCTGTGCTTTGAGTCGCGCAGAACACCTGCCTGATCCAACCATCTTGCGGCCTCGACAGCAGTCACTTCGGCAAGTTGGCGTTTGCGGAGTTCGGCTTGGATGTGGCTATTGATGGTCTGATCAGTCGCCATTCCTGTCCCCTTTCGCTGCAACCGCAATGTTACTCGGCAGCGTGAGGGTGCCAAACCCTGCAACCCCCGGGGCCGGTGGTCTTTCGGTCGATCAATGTCCTGAGTGTGGAAGGTCGCGTGAAGCTGCGCGGCCCGCGGCAAGCGCGGGCGAATGAGCGGTCAAGCCACCAGGCGCAAGGTCGGAGTGTCGCCGGCCGGCTTGGCTGGGAGATCGGCGTGTGCGAATTCGGGGACGTGGCGGGCGAGGGTCGAGAGCAGGTGGGCCCTCGGGCCGTCGATGGCCGACGACAGGTCGGCGATCATCGATCGTGCGTCGGCCGGCACGGCCGCGGGGAGCTTCCAGACGTGGATCTTTTCAAACGCGGTCGGGGCAATCTCCTCGCCCCGGCACGCCAGCTCTTCATAAAGCTTCTCGCCCGGTCGGATGCCGGTGAATTCGATCGCGATGTCGCGCCCTTCGACCAGCCCCGCCCGCCGGATCATCTCCCGCGCCAGCGCCAGGATCAGCACCGGCTCGCCCATGTCCAGCACAAACACCTCACCGCCGCGGCCGATCGCCCCCGCCTGCATGACCAGCTGCGAGGCCTCGGGAATGGTCATGAAATAGCGCCGCATCTCCGGGTGGGTGACCGTCACAGGTCCGCCTGCCTCGATCTGCCGGCGAAAGATCGGCACCACCGACCCGCTCGAGCCCAGAACGTTGCCAAACCGCACCGCCACAAACCGCGTCGAACAGGCATGCGATCCGCTGCCGTCGGCGCGGTGGTTGAGGCTCTGGACGTAAAGCTCAGCACACCGCTTGGTGGCGCCCATCACGCTCGTCGGGTTGACCGCCTTGTCGGTCGATACCAGCACAAAGGCCGCGGCATGGTGCGCCAGGGCGGCGTCGGCCACGGTCTTGGTCCCCAATACGTTGTTCTTGACCGCTTCGCCGGGGTTGGCCTCCATCATCGGCACATGCTTGTGTGCGGCGCAGTGGAAGATCACCTGCGGGCGATGCTCGGCAAAGACACGCTCGATCCGCTTCGCGTCGGTGATGTCGGCGATGACCGGCCGAAGGTCGAGCCCCAGCCAGCGCGCGCCAAGCTCGCGATCGATCTCAAACAGCGCGTTCTCCGCCTGCTCCAGCAAGACCAGCGACCGCGGGCAGAACCGGGCCGCCTGGCGGCAGATTTCCGAGCCGATCGATCCCCCCGCGCCGGTGACCATGACGCGCTTGTTGGCCAGAAACCGCTGAAGCTCGGGCGTGTCAAGGTTGACCGCCGGCCGCCCCAGCAGCGACTCGAGCGACGCGGGCAAAGACGCCCCCGCGGCCGGGCCGACGCCAACCGGCTGCCCCGGGTCGGCCGGCAGCGCAGTCGCCCCTGCAGCACCGGACAGCCCCCGAGCTGGCGCAGAATCTGCCGGTGAGCGGTCGGAGGCGCTCGGGGCAGGCGGGAGTTTTCGGCCGAGCCAGCCGGGCCAGTGCCAAGTCATTATCGGTCATATCGGACACGCACCGGGCATGGGTTGAGCAAAGCCGATCGCCCGTTTCCGCCACACCCTCCCCGCCCGGCCCCTCCGGCCACCCGCACCGACGCGTTCGGCCGCCGCCCCCACCGCCTGCCGATGGCGTTCGACCTCCCTTCCCGCCGATCTCCAAACCCACCCACCACGGATGCCCGCCTCCCATCCACCTGCTGGCCACCAAGCTGCCGCCCGTGGCAAGCCGCCAACCACCGCGACCCGTCTTCCGCCACCCCAAAACCCCCCACCTCCTTTTCTCGATCCTGTCATCTTGGCGTCTTGATCTGCCGGGCAAGGCTGGCGACACTCGGCGGTTTTGCAGCATGTTGACGGGGCGAGAGGCGGGTGTGACCAATGAGGCTTTCGACCAAGCTTGTGCTGATCAGCGAGGCGGTGCTGCTGCTGAGCATCGTGGCGCTGCTGGTTCCGGCGCACTGGGCCATGCGGGCGCAGATCGTCGAAGACATGCAACGCGAGCTCAAGGCCATCGCCGGCACCGCGGCCCTGAGCCTCGACGGCGATCTGCATCGCCAGGTGGCCGAAGCCGGGGTGGCGGAGGGCGCGGCGTTTGAGCAACTGCGCGATGAGCTGATCCGCGTGCGCAACACCAACAGGCTGCCGCCCGAGCAGATCTACACGTTTTACCCCGACCCCGTCGACACCGAGGTCGTTCGGTTCGGCGTGATGACGCACACGAATCCCTTCGTGGGCGACCCGTACCCGATTCGCCCGGAGATCCGCCATGTCCTGGGCTGCGGCGAAGTCATCAGCTCACCCCTCTACCGCGACGACCACGGGCAGTGGATCAGCGGCTACGCCCCGATCCGCGACAGCACCAACGCCGTCGTCGGCGTGCTCGAAGTCGATCGCGACGCCAGTGAATACTTCCGCCGCCACGAAGAAATGACGCTCTGGCTGCTGATCATGGGCGTGGGGGCGCTGGGGCTGTCGTCGGTGACGGGGCTGGTCGTGCTCGATCGCGTCGTCCTGCGGCCGATAAAGGCGCTGCACGACGGCATGCGGGCGCTGGCGCAGCAGGATTTCTCTCACCGCGTGAAGCTGGCAACCCGCGACGAGTTCTCAGACCTGGGCGCTACGCTCAACCAGATGAGCCAGCAGCTCAACGTGGCGCGGACGATCCAGGCGGGCTTCTTCCCGCGTCAGCTCCCGCAGCAGGCCGGCTGGTGTGTCGCGGCGTCGAGCGCGTCGTCCGACGCGACGGGCGGAGACTATGTCGATGCCTTCCCTCTGCCCGACGGGCGGATGATGGTGCTGGTGGCCGACGTCTCCGGGCACGGCCTGGGCCCCTCGCTGCTGATGGCGGCATGCCGGTCGAGCCTGCGGGCGCTCAGCATGACCGGGCTGAGCGTCGACGAACTGGTCGATCGCCTGGATCGACTGCTCGAAGACGACCTGAGCGGCCGGTTTATCACGCTCATCGTCGGCGTCTGCTCCGCCGACGGGAGCTTCGAATATGTCAATGCCGGTCACGGTCCGGCCATCGTGGTCAGCGACGGCAAACTGGTCCACCTGCCGCCCCAGCGCCTGCCCCTGGGCGTCGGCGCGGGGCTCGGCGACATCCACCGCGAGCCCGCCCAGCGGCTGCGGCTTTCGACCGGCGACCGCATCTTCCTCGCCACCGACGGACTCACCGAAGCGATGGACCCGCAAGGCAACATGCCCGAGCGCGAAGCCCTCGAGGCCATGGTCAGCGACGCCAGCCTGTCGGGCAAAGACCTGCTGGCCCGGCTCGACGCCTTCCTCCACCAGCACCGCCGCGGCCGAACCGCCAGCGACGACGTCACCATGCTCTGCGTCGACCGGGTGATGCCCGACGACACCTCCGGCGACCTGCAGAAGCGGGGAGCACGCGCCGCGCCCCTCAGAGTCGCGCAGCCCGCCGCCCTCTGACCGGCCATGGCGGAAGCACGAACCCGGTGCCCTCCCACAGCAGCTTAATGATTCTTCAACCCGATCCTCTTCAAGACCAAACAACGAAGGTCTGTTTTTGCGGTAGAGTCCGGCAGAGTCGCGTGCGGGCCCAGCCGTCAGGGTGCACACGGTTCGACTATGACCACAGCAGAAACGACCGACGAGCGATCCACCGCGCGCCCCGACCGTGCCGTCGCCGGACAACCGGTCGTGTTGCCGACGCCGATATCCAAGGCCGGCTCGCACAAGGGTGAGTTCTACATCCCCTCGCTCGACGGCGTCCGGGCGTTTTCGTTTTTCCTGGTCTTCCTCTCACACGGCGTCTTTCACGGCAAGGTCCCGGGCGGACTGGGCGTCACCACCTTCTTCTTTCTCAGCGGATACCTGATCACCACGCTGCTCCGGCTCGAACAGGAGCGGCACGGCCGAATCTCGCTCAAGCAGTTCTATCTCAGGCGGTCGCTGCGGATCCTCCCGCCGATGTATCTGGCGATGGCGTTCGGCATCGTGATGTACCTGATCCTCAAGCCCGAGATGATCGAGTGGTGGTCGCTGCTGATTCAGGCGCTGCATCTGACCAACTATCGACTGTTCTGGATGGAAGGCGAGGCGCTCAAGGGGCTCGATGTCCTGTGGTCGTTGGCGGTCGAAGAGCACTTTTACCTGGTCTTTCCGCTCCTCTATATCGCGATGCAAAAGACCCTGTCGTCGCGGATGATGCAGGCCGCGGTGATGGGGCTGATCTGTGTGGCCACCTTGGGCTGGCGCTGCTACCTTGCCGCCCACTCCGACCTGACAATCACCGACCAGCTGCAGCGCGTCTCCCTCGCCACCGACACCCGCCTGGATTCACTGTTGCTGGGATGCATGCTGGCAGTGTGCTTCAACCCCGCGGTCGATCAATATCGACTGAGCACATGGGTGTCGTGGTTGCTGGGGGTGTTGGGCTTCGGCCTCGTCGCCGCCTCCACCGTCATGGGTGACCTGTTCTTCAGGGAAACCTTCCGCTACACGCTTCAGGGCGTGGGGCTGATCGCGGTCTTCGTCATCATCATCAAGCACCACACCGTCTTCCCGTTCACCATTCTCAACCACAAGTGGATCCGTCACATCGGCGTCCTGTCTTATTCGCTCTACCTGTTTCATTACCTGGTCATCGTGGGCGTGAAGATGGTGGCCGACGGCAGGCTCCATCCGCTCCTGGTCGATCTGGTGAGCTTCGTCCTCTCTCTCCTGATCGCCCAGGGCATGTTCGTGCTCGTTGAGCGGCCCTGCGCACGGCTCCGCAAGCGGCTCGGCCGGGTCAATCCGGCTTCCACCCCGAACACGATGCCGCCCGGCGAGCCGCAGACGCCACCCGCAGCCACCACGATGGCGAGCACGGCAGGGGCCTGAACATCGGGTCGGCGACCATGGTCAACCGACCCCGGCTTGTTCATGTTGCCGTCCTCGGCGATCCGCGGCGGCAATCCCGATTTTGCTTGAAGCATCGTGCTCATGCGGGTATCCACGGGGCAGCGGCAGTCCCGGTCCGCGGTACGAGCGAAGGGAGCGGCATGTCGGTTTCAAGCACACCACTGGCGGCAGTGACCCCGGCATCGGCGGGTGTCATCGCATTCGACTTCACACACGCCAAGCACAGTCACACCCACAGCTACCTCTGGCCGGCAATATCGGGCCTTGTTGGGGAAGTGCCCGCGGGCACACGCGTGCTCGATGTCGGCTGCGGCGGTGGTGCGCTCGCCGCCCGCTTCCTCGAGCGCGGGTGCTATGTCGTCGGAATCGACGCCTCAGAAAGCGGCATCGCCTCGGCCCGACAGCGCTACCCCGCCGGCCGATGGGAAGTCATGCTCGCGGACGAGGCCGTGCTGTCCAACCTCAACGAAGCGGCGTTCGATGTCGTGCTGTCCACAGAGGTGGTCGAGCACCTCTATAACCCCCGCGCCTACATGCGCGGCGTCTGGGCGGCGCTTCGACCCGGCGGCAAGGCCGTCATCTCGACCCCGTATCACGGCTATCTCAAAAACCTCGCCATCTCGGTCCGCGGAAAGTGGGACAAACACGCCGACCCGCTCTGGGACGGCGGACACATCAAGCTCTGGAGCCGCCGCACGCTCGGCAGGTTGATGACCGAATCCGGCTTGACCGATCTCCGCTTCGTCGGCGCCGGCCGACTGCCCTACCTGTGGATGTCGATGGTGATGTCGGGAATCAAGAAGTAACGCCCGCGCTGCAAGAGCCGCCCGTGCTGCAAGGGGCACCTGCGCTGCGAGGGGCACCCGCGCTGCAAATGGGCGCCCGTGAGGCAAAAGGCGCCCGCCCTGCAAATAGCGCCCGTCCGGTGCGGTCAAGCGATTGCGGTCACGCCGACGCGGGCAGGCCGAGGTCTGGTGACAGGCTGACTGGCGCGGGTCGAACGGCCGGTCGCGGCGAAGCCGCCGTCGCAGTCGGTGGCAGCGTGTCGCGCAGCAGCGCCGCGATCGGCGCGTCGTCGAGCGCATACCGCGGGATGCGCGATGTCCCCGCGAGACCGCCCCGGCGACAATACCACTCCAACGCCAGACGCCACGCGGCCGGGTGCCACGCCTGGCAGGCCAGCCCCAGCGCCGCCAGCGGCCTGCGGTTCTTCACGCGTGTGGCGGCACGAATCAGCTTGAGCATCTGGGTGACCACCGACAGCGACGGCGGCCTGAGGCTCGGATCGATCATGGGCAACTGCATCGACCGCAGGATCTCAAACTCGCGGTCGAGGGCCGACTGGTCGATCATGTTGGTGATCGATTCGTGTTCGCCTTGATGCCTCTCGCAAAGGGCCGCGTTGATGTGCAGCGAGTCGCCGTGCTGCAGGACACGCATCGCCCAGAGCGAGTCCACCGCCGACCAGATCCCCTCGGGCTTTTCGAACAGCGCGCCTTGTTCGATCGCGGAGCGACGCGCCATCATCTGCGTCGGCACGCCCGCGCCGATGTCGTCCTGGAGATACATCCCCAGGTGCACATACCGCTGCGGAACGACCGCCAGCCGATGAATCCACGCGAAACACCAGCGCGGTCGCAAGCCGCGGCTTGCCCGGCACAACCCCCGTTGACCGCAGCCGGCCGCTGACGTATTCGGCAATGCCGCACGACGCCAGCGCCACCGAGTCGCGCCCGCGAACCGCGGCCGCGAACACCGCCAGGCACGTCGGCCGAAGCACGTCGTCGTCGTGGAGGGGCTTGATCCACTCGCCGTCGGCGAGTCGAAGCAGCGCGTTGGTGTTGAAGGTCTGACCGTGCGGGGCGGGGTTCTTCCTGACCGTCACCCGGGCGTCATCGCGCGAAACCGCCAGCAGATAACGCCACGCGGGGCCCGACGTGTCCTCGTCGTCGTCTCCGACGAGCAGGTTCCAGTGCGGATAGGTCTGAGCCAGAACCGACTCGACCGCCCGGCGCAGCAATGCCGGTCGGCGGTAAGTGGGCAGAATTACGGTGATCTTCGGCTGCGCCATCCCATCGTGGAATGTAAGCGTTGTTCGCGGTGTTGTGTTAAGATTACATCTTGAAAATCGGGAACAGGTGGTAAGCTGCGCAATTATTGGCGCATATCGATATCATTTTCGTTGATGTGACAGCGTTATGGCAGTCCCCTCGCCGATCGCTTGCCACTGGCGTGTGAGCTGGCCTCGACGGGGCAAGACGTAGTCCGCCCGCCGCCGGAGCGGCTTGACGAGCGGCTACATGCGGGCCAAACAGAGCATCGTTGATCGTTGAACCGCCACGAGAGAGTGACAGGCTGCATTACAGGCAGTGGAACGATTGAGCCGGCACGTGAGTCACCTGGCTTCCGCATCAGTTGCGGTCTTGGCAGCGGCAGGAGGATCGGATCGTGTCGCCTTGCCACACTCGGGGCAGCGCTCTTCCGTGATTTCACGCAGGTCATACCCGCAGTGAAAGCAGAACGGCGGGCGCTGGCCGGAAAAGCAGGCGACGAGATGACCCCGCATGCTCTTGCGCACTAAGGCGATCAGACAGAGATGGATGCTGCAACCGACCAGCGCGGCGACCACGATCAACACCACCCCCGTGACCATCGGGTTGACCATCGGGTTGATAAGTTCCTGCGATCCGAGCCCCCCCACGAATAGAATCGACGCTGCCAGACCACCGACAGCCGCACCCAGCGCCACCCGCGCGTGAAAAAACCTCGGCAACGACCGAAGAACGTGCCGCTGCTGCGCTTCGGTGAGATGCTGGAGCTCAGGAAACTGGGTGACAGACCAGATCATCGTCAGCGTCCTTGGGGAGCGGCTGCAGCTCCAAATTCCTGTTCAATGAAGGCGATGGTCTGCTCATGACGAAGCTTGCAGACAATATTCTGGTTGGCGAAAACGCCACGGAAAGTCTTCGCCTGCTCGACGGGAAACGTCTTGCTCCATCGAACGCGGATGACATATTCCGCGTCGGGTTGGTTGGTCGAACCGCGCAGTTTCGCCCCGATATCTGCGAGCGTTCGTCCGTCATCAAGCCGAAACTCATCTGCAGGTATCGCAGTGTGAGTGACTGTGCCGACACCGACATAGCCGCGGCCTTTCTGGTAGACAGCGATGACGTCATCTTGCTGGAGTTTCAGGAGCGGCCGCCAATACTTTTCGCCGCCTCCTGCCGACAGGAACCCGTGAGTGCGGCAGAGCTCCCAGTCGCGCGTGTTGTGCGGGTTGTCGTCGATCCCGTTGTTGACGAACCACATGCCAGACCACGGCATGGATCTTCGCCGCTCGGCACGCTCCTGTGTTTCCTGCGGGTCCGCCAGCCAAGCCCTGACCAGAACTTGCCGGCGATCGACGGTGTAGACCGAGAAGAACACGGCATTGATGTCGATCTCGTGGTGTTCTTGCAGATATCGTAATATCCGCTCTGAAGAATCGTCCAACTCAGCAGCGACCACAAGCATGCGATGAGACTTTCCGGCCGACTCGGGAGGTTGGAAACCGAAGCGATCCCGGAACACCTCTCGCAGGGGCCGACCATGGGCCTGGCGGCATAAGTCATCGATGGCGGCGCTCGTCAGTTCGCTGACCCAGCTGGCGTAATCCAGCACCTGGGCGACGACTTCGCGCGGCGTGCGGTCTCGTTTCAACTCTGCGACTACCAAATCACCTTCGGCGTCCATCGCAAGAATGTCGAGTGGTCCGCCGGTCGTGCGGATTTGACGGCCTATCAGGACAAGCTCTTCGCCCAAAAGTGACAGGTCGGCGGCAATCCAGTCTTCGAGACGACGCTCTGAATCGAGCACGGCGCGGTCAATGTGTTGGAGGGAACTGCCATCGACAGCCCACATCGCAGTCTTCATCGCCATTGCGCCCCCGATTGAAATGCGGTCATCAATGCAACACGGCCGGTTATCATGACGATAACCGGCCGTGTAGCCAAGCTTGGGGCGATACGAATCGGACTTACACCCGGTTCTTCAGCCGCAGGCTGTTTTCGACCGGGGGTCGGCCCATGGGGTAATACTGGAAGCCGTTTTCCCGCATGACGTCGCGGTGCAGGCAGTTTCGGCCGTCGAAGATGATGGGGCTGTTCATCGTGGCGGCGATCTTGCGGAACGGCAGGGTGGTGTAGATCGGCCAGTCGGTGAGCAGGGCGACGGCGTCGGCGCCGACCGCGCAGCTCACCGGATCGTTGTACCACTGCACGCGGTCCTTGAAGACCTGCTTCATGTTGTCCATGCCCTTGGGGTCGGTCGCACGGACGTCGGCGCCCTTCGCGAGCAGGTATTCGATCACGTCGATCGCCGGGCTTTCGCGGATGTCGTCGGTGTCGGCCTTGAACGCCAGGCCCCAGACCGCGATCGTCGCGCCGTTGATCGGCCGGCCGAGCTTGTCGCCGATCTTGTCGACGAACCGCTTCTTCTGGTTCTTGTTGACGGTCTGGATCGCGTCGACGAACAGTGACTTGTATCCGGCGGTGGCCGAGATGTGTTCCATCGCGGCGACGTCCTTCGGGAAGCACGAGCCGCCGTAGCCGCAGCCGGCGCGGAGGAACGACGGGCCGATGCGGCTGTCGGTGCCGATGCCCTTGCGGATGTCTTCGATGTCGGCGCCGTAGAAGTCGCAGAGCACGGTCATCTCGTTCATGAACGAGATGCGGGCCGCGAGCATCGAGTTGGCGGCATACTTGGTCAGCTCGGCCGACTCCCAGTTCATGGTCAGGAAGTTTTCCTCGCGCTTGACCAGCGGGTCATAGAGGCGGCGCATCATGCGGAACGCCTCGGGCGATTCGCCGCCCACGACGATGCGGTCGGGGTTGAGGCAGTCCTGAACCGCGGTGCCTTCCTTGAGGAACTCGGGGTTGGAGACGACCGCGACGTTCGCCTTGGTCTGCTGCTTGAGGAAGTTATAGAGCTTGCGGTTGGTGCCCGCGGGGACGGTCGACTTGACGATGATCGTGACCAGGAACTCGGTGTTGAGGTCGGCCAGCGCGTCGCAGACTTCCTTGCCCGCCTGCTCAAGGAAGCTCATGTCGACGGTGCCGTCGGGCTTGGGGGGCGTGCCGACGCACAGGAAGACGATCTCGGCGTCCTTGACCGCGGCCTTCACGCTGTCGGTGAAGGTGAGCTGACCCGAAGCCATGTTCTCTTCCATGAGCTCATGCAGGCCCGGCTCGAAAATGGGGCAGTTGCCCTCTTTGAGCATCTTGAGCTTGCGCTGGTCCTTTTCGACGCCGCGGACGGTGTGTCCGATGCTGGCGAGGCAGGTGCCGGTGACGAGGCCCACGTATCCGCAGCCGATAACTGTTACGTCCATTGCCGTTCTCCCGAGAGGGCTGGTTTGCGATAGTCAATCATAATTA
>CAZBOE010000086.1:13749-17048 GCA_964493365.1 uncultured Tepidisphaeraceae bacterium
AGGTTGAGCGAAGCGATCTGCCGCGGGGACAATTTGTTAAACGACTTCGACGCCTTGTGCAACCGGCTTCGCCGCAGGTTGCACGGGCGTTTGGTGATTGGCAGGGGTCGGCGGGTGTGCCGCCCGGGCCTTGGCCGGGGCGTCGAGCGGGGCGGCGATCTGGCCTCCCGCAGGCCGGTCGGCGATCTCGATCACGTCGTCCGTGTCGTCGGTCTGGTTGCTCACCGTGTCTCCAGGACCGATCGGCTTGCGCTCCACGACGCGGACTTTCTCGTGGATCATCCCCATCTTGTACGCCGCCACGATGATGCAGCAGAACACGACGAGGTAGATCGCGACGGCGTAGCGTGTTCGCATGAACACGATGCTGCTGCCAAGGATCAGGAAGATCACGGCCGCCCCGTAAAGGAACAGCACCGTCTGTTTCACCGACAGCCCGCGCGCCATGAACTGGTGGTGAATGTGGTGCTTGTCGGCCGAGAAGAAGGGCCGGCCGTTCACATAGCGCCGGACGAATGCGAGGCTGGTGTCCAGCACGGGCAGGGCGAACATGACCATCGCCGCGAGGAACCACTTCGACTGCGCCTCGGCCAGCAGCGCCATCTGGGCCGCGATGGCATAGCCCAGGAACATCGAGCCGGTGTCGCCCATGAAGATCGACGCGGGGTTGAAGTTGTAGGGCACAAAGCCCAGCACGCCTCCCAGCAGGGCCAGCCCCAGGATGATCCGCAGGGCGTTGCGGTTTGCCTCGTCGACGGTCAGGCCGCTGGTCATGGCCAGGTGGATGGCAAGGATCAGGTATCCCAGCGCGATGATGCCGGTGACGCCGCCGCACAGGCCGTCGAGGCCGTCCATCAGGTTGGTGGCGTTGCAGCAGAACACGACCAGCGCGACCACGATCAGCGCGCTGCAGGCGTAGATGAACCAGTCGGGAAACAGGTTGGCCCCCGTGCCGACGGGCCCATAGATCCACAGGTTGATGCGGTTGGCCAGCACATCCAGCAGCGGCTTGGCGGCGCGGGTGCCGATGCCCTGCATGAGCAGGGTGACCGCGGCCAGCACCTGAATGCCGATCTTGGTGTAAGGGCGGACGCCCCGAATGTCGTCGAACAGCCCGACCAGCACGATCAGCAGCGCGCCCAGCACCAGGGAAAACTGCACCACCACCGGCGCGCGTCCGGGAATGCCGACCACTTCATGCCGGAAGAGGAACTGGCTGATCGCCAGGCCGGCGATCCACCCGAGGAACACGGCCACGCCGCCGAGGTAGGCGACCGGCTCGCGATGCATTTTGCGGACGCCGTCAGGGCGGTCGACGATGCCGTAATAGACCGCCACCGACCGCATCACCGGCGTGAAAATGAACGAGACGATGAACGCGGTGTAGAAGACGTAGACGTAAGGCGACAGGACTGTGTCAAGCGAATAGAGACGCGATCCGTCGGCCAGGAGTGTCCTGGGCAAGGCGAGCAAGGATTCCGCAGCAGGCCACATGGTCAGCCCTCGAGGCCCCAACCTGACATACCCCTTACTGTCCAACCGGCGGGCCCGACGCCCGCAAGCCTTGGTGACCAAGACAAGGCCACGTCACAGGAAGTCTCCCCGAAGACCGGCCGGCTCACCGAAGCATCAATACAATCGCCATTGTCGGCGTGAACTGCCATCGGCTCAAGTCGTTTGCGCGCTATTAGCGCGGATTGACCCTCCGTGAGGAACACGACAGGTAAAGGCTGAATCAGCATTTACGAGGAATGAGCGGCCCCGTTTCCCGGCGCGGCCCGTGACACAATAACGCTCAGCGTTAGTTGGGTGCCGTTACGCGATCCCCCTAATTGGCATCGGGCTGCCCCCGAGCGTCCCGCGGAGAGCAACCGAACGACCGCGAGGCGACGCCCGAGAGACCAGTCAGAAACCGCCGAAAGACGGCCGAAAGACGGCCGAGAGACCGCATGGCGACGGCCAAGCGGCAGTCGAAAGAGGGCCGAGAGACCGCCAGACGACCGCCAAGCGGCTGCCGAGCGGCTGCCGCGCGAAACCGCCTGAGCGAGTCCTCCCTATCCCGCAAACGCGGGATAAGGGGCTGACTGGGTTCGGCGATCCCGTCGGCGTCGGGCGGGCGTCCGTCCACCTCATTTGCGGGAGCGGACGTCGGCGATGACGGCTTCGATGATCTGGTCGAGGCTGTGGCGGGGGGTGTAGGCGATGGCGTTGCGGACCTTGGTCAGGTCGGGCACGCGGCGCATCATGTCCTGAAACGCCAGTCCATAGAACTGCTCATAGCTGACATGGCGGATCTCCGACGCCGATCCTGTCGCGGCCAGCACCTTTTGCGCCAGCTGATTGATCGTGACCTCTTCGTCGGAACCCACGTTAAACACCTGACCGACCGCGGCCTGGGTGTGGATCAGGCGGGCGAGCGCCCCGGTCACGTCGGCGACATGGGCAAAACAGCGGGTCTGCAGGCCGTCGCCGGTGACGGTCAGGGGCTGACCGTCGAGCGCGCTTTCCACAAAACGGGGCAGCACCATTCCATATTGCCCGACCTGGCGCGGCCCGACGGTGTTGAAGAGGCGAACGATCACCACCGGCAGTTGATATTGCCGGTGGTAGGCCAGGCCCAGGAACTCGTCGACGCCCTTGGCATAGGCATAGCACCAGCGGCTGTGACGGGTGGGGCCCATGACCACGTCGTCGTCTTCGGAGAACGGGACGCGGGCGCCTTTTCCGTAGACCTCGGAGCTGGAGGTGATCAGCACCGGCCGGCCGAACCGGTGGGCGGCCTCGAGCACCACCTCGGTGCCGCGGATGATGGTCTGAATGGTGCGGACGGGCTGGTCAACGATGAGCTGGACGCCCACGGCCGATGCGAGGTGAAAGACGGCGTCGGCCGTCGACATCAGCAGGTTGACGGTGGCGGTGGTCTCGACCGAATCGCGCACGAGCAGAAAGTTTGGATGGCTCAGCACGGAAGCGAGGTTCTCGAGCCGGCCGGTCGAGAAATCATCGAGCACGGTGACGTGATGACCTTCGCCGAGGAGTCGTTCGGCGAGGTGGGAGCCGATGACGCCGGCGCCGCCGGTGATGAGGTAACGGGTGGGCATTTGAGGTTGGAGTGTACGGGCCGCGATGGGTCAGGGCACGGGCTGAGCATGAGTATGTTGAGGCCGACCCGGCGGGCGCACAACGGGGCGGTGTAGCGCCTCGCTGCGGGGGGCCTTGTGTGAGGTATCTGCAAGACACGCGACGAGGTGGGGATGGCCTGGTGCGACTGCGTGTCGGAGTGACACGGCCGATGAGTT
>CAZBOE010000086.1:17082-17842 GCA_964493365.1 uncultured Tepidisphaeraceae bacterium
GTGTTGTCAGCGGACTCGGCCGGAAAAACCGGGAATGATGCGCTGACGGGGCCGGTTCGGCAGTGGGTTGAAAGCGGCGGGGGTACAGGCTTTGCGTTGAATTTCCTTAACACGGGATTCCCGGTGCACGCCGAATTGGATGCGGCGTGTGCAACGAGGCTTGGAGAGGTCAGAACAATGAAGAATCGAACCAAACATGTGGGAATCATCAGCCGCTCCATTCGCCTGAACGAAGAGAACGGCGAGCCGACGCGGCTGAGCAAATCGGAGCGGCAGAACAATCCGCAGCAGAGCGTGAGCCATTGGACGCGATACGCCGACAGCCGACTCAAGCAGTTCGGCTCTCGCTGAGATGGTGGCCGGAGGGGCGGAGCGCGCCCGTGGAGATCGTGGCGAGTTGCGGTTTGGCTGACCGACGCGAGTTGCCCGGCGGACACGAGCACTGAAGTCGGCCGGAGGCAGATGTTTCGCGGGGCGCGAGCAGCGACGCCGGCGGGGGCGGTGGCTCTGCAGGACGCGCGAGCGGGCGGCGCTGGGCATACGGGAGCGTTTGGCGCGGCGGTTTGGTTTACGGGCGGCGTCGGGATCAGGTGGCCTTTCCCGGTGTGACGCCCGCCGGTCGGAACAAGACAAACAGCCTTGCTGCGGCAGGCGCGCGACATGGTGCTCGATCGGGCGTCGTCGAAGCGCGTATCTGCGGCGAGTCCAAAATGATGGTTAATGCAACTCTCGCATGAACAACAACTCAGCCCTGCGGGAT
>CAZBOE010000087.1:0-13066 GCA_964493365.1 uncultured Tepidisphaeraceae bacterium
GGCGGCGAGGGCGGGGTCGTCGCCCCGGTTGCCGATTTGATTGTCGCGCGGGTTGTTGCCTTGGTTATCGCCCGGATCGCCGCCCGCCGGTCGGCTCGGCGCCGCGGTCAGCCGGATCGGATCGATCACCAGCAGGCCCTGCCGGCAGGAGACCTCCGCCTCGATTCGGGCGGCTCCCAGGTCGAGCTGCTCGGCCCAAGGCTCATCGACCGGCACATACTGCAGGTTGGTCGCGATGATCTTCCCCGAGATGGCCGGCGGCTGGCCTCGCTGGGGCCCCAGCGGCACATCGATATCGAGCCGCGCCCGGGTCAGGCCGGAAAATCCTTCGATGGCCGCAAAATCCGCGAACTGTGAAAGGCTGACGTCGTGCCAGTCGAGCGTGAGCCACAGCGACCTTGTCGGGCTCGGATAGCTCAGCGCGGCCGACCAGCGCCCGCCCAGCAGCTCGAGCTCTCGCGTGTGCAGCGCCAGCCCCGACTCACTGAGTCTTCCAACCACCATCGCGGTCAGATCGCCCAGCGGACGGTCATCGATCACAACGCTGTCGCCGTAGAGCGTGCCGGTGAGCGCAAGATCGGGGGCGGCGATATCGCCCACCAGCGTCGCATAGCCGCGCAGTCGCCCGGTGATGAACGACAGATTCTGCGTGGTCTCGCCCTCGGTGAACCACAGATCGATCGACGTCGGCTGGCCTTCCATCAGGCTCAGGTATCCGCTGCCGCCGAACTCAAGGTCGCCGACGCTGCCGTAGAACTGGCGCAACCGCCCGCCGCGGCTTTGGCCCTCGGCCGACACCCGAATCGACAGCGTTTCTTCCTCGGGCAGCGGCAAGCCCGCATCGTTGAGCGAGACCCCTGACATGTCGAGGTAAGCCCACCACGACTGCGTCTGGAGATCGATGCCGCCCTGAGCGTCGATCGCTGCATTGGGCGACTCGACTCCCAGCAGCGTGACGCGGTCGCCGTGCCAATCCAATCGAGCGACGGTGTCATGAATCGTTCGCGTGGAGGCAGCGCCCTCGGATTCCACGCGGGTGATGGCGCCGGCATCGAGCGCAACCGTCCACTGTGCGTCGTTGAAGGCGTTGCCCGTGGTGTCGATCCGCCCGCGCGCGGTCCATGTCGCCCCGCCGAGCCGGCCGGCCGATTCGACCGACGCCTCGAGCAGCCGCTCTGCCATCGCAGGGTCGGGCCTGATGGTGGCAAACATCCGCCCCGATTGATCGGACAACCCACGGAGCGTCAGGCCCGACCACGATGCTTCGAGCTTGCCGAGTTGTTGGCTGAGGTCGTATCCGCCGCTGAGCTGCATACTGCCTGATTCGACGAGCTCGGCGGCGGCCGTGGCATCACCGGTCGGATCGGCTCCGGTCGGCCCGCCCGTCGAAAGCGGCGGGGCACCGGTCGGCGATGACGCCGTCACGGCCGGCGTTCGATTCGCTGCCGGGCGCGGGCCCAGCAGCGTCAGGACGATCTGCGATGCCTCGATTCCCTCGGGCGATGCGGTCAACTCGCCTTCATCCCAGCGGACCGCGAAGGCTTGCCTGCCCAGGGTCGGCTCGGATCGCTCTCCCGGGCGGAAGCGCAACCTGCCGTTGCCCGCTTCGATCTCCACATCGCCCGCGAGGCTGGCGATGCCGCCTGCGGTGTCGATCAGCGAGAGTCCGCCCGACAGGGTTCCGCCGGCAACCTGTCCCTGCCACCGCAGGCGCACGGATCGCGGGCCCGCGTATTCCGCGAGAAGCAGGTCGGCAAGCAGGTCGACCTGTGAGACAGACAGCTCCACCGCGTGTTGCCATTGTCCGCCCAGCTCGAGTTCACCTGCGAGCGCGGCGAGTGTGCCCGCATCGAGCGTGACCGCATAACCCTGTGTGCCGATCGGCTCGCCCAGCACCGATATGTCGTCAATGGCGGCCGACTGACCTGTCGATGTCGTCACATCAAGGTCCATGTCGCTGATCTCAATGACCGGCAGGCTTGGCGCGCCGGCGGTGTCGCCCGCGCCGTCGCCGCCGAGCGAATCGGTAAGCCGCAGTGCCAGTCGCTGGACGTTCCACTGCCCCGAGGCATCCTGCCTGATATCGACCTCGACGCCCCGCGCTTCCACCGACGACACCGAGCGATCCAGCCCGGCCGCAAGCAGCGGCAGCGGCGGCAGCTTGATCGAGAGCGTCGAGACCCGCGCCAGCGGCGCGTCGCTCAGCGGCAGGGCGGCGGTCACCCCGCTGACGACAACCGTGCCGCCCCAGCCGATATCGATGCCCGCGGCGTCGATCTCCAGTCCCGTCGCCTGCGATGCCTCACGCAGGATCGTCTCCCGCAGCCACGCCGACCTGAGCAGCCATTGCAGACCGGCCGCCGCCACGATCGCGATCACCACCGCCGCCACCAGCAAGGCCACAAGACGACGCCGCCAGCGTCCCTTTCGTTTTGTTTTGACGTGGCTCTGACGCCCGGTGGTCGCGGCTCCGACGCCCTCGGCGATCGCTTCTGTACGGCCGTCGCGCGTTGGCGAGTCGAGCGAGGGCCCCTGTGACGGCGCCGATGACGCGTCGTCGGGTCGGAGCCGAGGCTCGCCAGGCCCGGGCTGGGTTTCAGCAGGACCGGCGTGAGTCTCGCCCGGCCCGCGCGGCGCTTCACTCATCGAGCCGCCCTCGTTCAACAGAAGGAATGTTGCCTACCGTCCGCGGGCCGATCCCGAGCACCCAGAAATCTTCGCGATAGGTCCGGCCGTTGAACGGCCCGCTGTGCGCCAGCACCTCGCCCGAGTCGTTCCAGTAGGCCACGTAAGCCACGCTCACATAGCCGTATTGCCGGGTGCTCTTGACGATGGCGAGCTCGGGTGTCGCCAGCGGCACGGTGCCCGTCCCGCTCAGCGTGCCGGGCACGAAGATCGACGGAATGCCCAGCAGGTATTCGTAGCGGTCGATGCCGATCGACCCGGCGCGCACTTCGAGGATGACCTCCGCCTCGTCCCGGGGCACCAGCCTCGCCCCGCCCAGCAGCAGCCTGGCCCTCAGCTCACCCAGCAGGAAAGACTGCTCGGCCGACAGCTCGCGGGCGCTGCTGAGGTAGGTCGAGTCGACATACACCGGGCGGTCTCGCAGCAGCAGGGTGGTCAACTGCTCGACCGCGGAACGTGTGGCCTCGGTGAGCAGGTATTGCTCGGTGGCAGTCCGTGGCGGATCGGTGATGCGGATCGTCGTGCAGCCCGCGGTCAGCAGCCCTATCGCCGCCCAGATGGCGACGTGGCGCCGCCGACGAGGTCGGTCGATCTGAGGGTGAGGTCGTGAGAAAGGCCGCATGTCACATCGAGCCATGGCTTGTACCGCGATACGCGCTGTCGCACAACGCCCGGACCCCGGCCCGGCCACTTCCGCCCGCTGGGGCGGGGTTTTGCCCGGGCTGTGCAATAAATGCCGTTCGGGGCGTTGTAAGGGTGGAGCAACCTCAGATGCAGCATGGTTGACGTCGGGCGACAGCGTCGCCGCCCGTCGGCCCGCTCTGCCGGGGTCGGGCGAGCGACGAGCGGTTAACGCGATATCGCCCCATGCCGATCTGAGACACAGGAGGCCTGCCATGCGTTTTCATCGCTCGCCGGTAGTCACGTCGCTGTTGGCTTCGGCCGCGCTGCTGCTTGCCGCCGGCCTGTCGCCCGCACAGACAACGCTGCCCGCATCACCGTCACAGGCATCGACGCCCGTCGAAACCGCCTACAAGCCCGACCCCGGCCCCCATGAGGTGATGGTGATCGACACCACCCTCACCCGCGACGGCAAGTCACTGGACATCCGCATCCACGCGCCAAGGCCCGCCGACAAGCCGCTCACGCTGCCCATGATCGTTTTCTCCCACGGCGCCGGCGGCAGCCGCGATGCCTTCCCCGACCTCTGCCGATACTGGGCCAGCCACGGCTATGTCGTGGTCAGCCCCACCCACGGCGATTCGGTCGCGCAGCGCCGCGCCCGTGGCGAAACCTTCGGCCGCTCGCGCGACATCGGGCAGCAGATCGTCGGCAGCGTCAACCTGCTCGACCGCCGGGCCGACATCGTGCTCATTCTCGATTCGCTCGACACACTCGCGTCCGAGATCATCCGGTCGGCCGGTGTCGCCCCGGCAGGAAAGCCGGCCGATCACGCCGCCAAGCCCGATTCTGCCACCGCCAGCAACCCTGCCACCGCCAGCGACCCCTCTACCGCGGCCGGCCCGTCGATCGCAATCGATCCCGGCCGCATCGGCATGGCCGGTCACTCGGCCGGCGCGATGACGACGCAGATGATGGCGGGCGTCCGCTTCTATCCGCCTCGCGCCGGCGCCGCCTCGCGCGGCATCGCCCGCCCCGAGCCGCGGATCAGGGCCTTTGCCCTCATCTCCGGCCAGGGCCTGGGCCGCCCAGCCTTCAAGGAAGATTCGTGGAAGGACATCTCCGCCCCCATGCTCGTCATGGCCGGCAGCAAAGACACCAGCCCTGTCAGCGACGAGACCCCCGAAGGCCGCCGAGACCCCTACCTCCACGCCTCGCCGGGCGACAAATACCTCGTGTATATCGATGGCGCGACGCACGGCTCCTATGCCGGCAAATCGACCAGCCGCGTCCTGCGTGAAGTCGCACCCGACAACATCGATTACATCCAGCAGATCACCGCGTTCTCCACGACCGCGTTCTTCGACGCCTACCTGAGCGGCGACGAAGCCGCCAAAACCTATCTGCAGTCCGACGCCCTCGCCCGCCACCCCGGCGGAAAGACCGAATACAAGCGAAAGTGAAGTCAGCGCCGCGGCCGTCAATCGCGCTGGTCGACCGGTCGCGGTCCGACGCCCCGCAGGTCGATCGACACGATTCCCAGTCGCTCGGCGTGCGAGTCGGGTTTCACCGTCATCACGCCGCGCTCGAGGTCGATCTCTTGCGCTTCGGATCCGCTCTCTTCCACGAAGACTGTCCGCCGGTCATAGCCGCGCTGGCGCCACGCCGCCGGATCGAGCCTGATCGACCCATCCTTCCGCGGCGAAAACACGAGCTGGCCTGACCGGGCCGCGTAAAGGTTGCCGTCGGCGTAGAACTCGCCCGGCCGAAGGTCGGCGCCATAGTCGCCGAGCCACACGGGCGCGCCGCCGGTGACGCAGACATTTCGTTCAAAGCTGAAGGCCAGCCACGCCTCGCGCCGCCCCAGGCTCGCGACCGCCTTGCCCCCGTTGGCAAAGACGTTGTTGCGCACGATGTTCTCCCGCCCGTAGTGCTGGTTAAAGCAGTTGGTCTTGCAGTCGTGCACCACGTTGTGCTCGATCACGATGTGGCTGCTCCCCTCGTCGGGGTAGATGCCCCAGCCGCCGTAGCCGTGGGCGTGAATGTCGTGGACCAGGTTGTGCTTGATCGTCGTGCCCGGCTGCACGCCCAGGGTGTAGACGCCGCCCATGTCGCTCAGCCAGCCCTGACCGAGCGTGTGGATGTGGTTCCACTCGATGCGGTTGTCGCAGCTGACGGATTCGCCGTAACCCCACACCCAGCCGACCGAGATGCCCGTGTAATACGCGTCGGAAATGTGGTTGTGAATGATCCGGTTGCCATAACCGTGCGTCACCAGCACGCCCGCCCCCGCATGAAACACCCGGCCGATCTTCCTGATGACGTTGTCTGAAACCACCGTCAGGCCCGTCTGCAAATGCCGCGGGCCCGGCGCCGCGGCGCCGCCGATCTTGAGCCCGCCCGCGCCGATGTCGAAGAGGTGATTGCCCACCAGCCGATTGCCCACGCACCCCTCGCCCACCGCGATCCCATACCACCCGACGGCGCTCACCTCGCATGACTCGATCGCGCAATACTGCGCCATCTTCAGTTCGATCGCACCGCCATAGCCCACCGCCGACTGCGCTCCCGACGCGGCCGGTGTCGGGTGCGCATCGCCGTCACGCTTCACCTCGGTGACCACACGCGTCGCGTCGGCGTGTCGAAAGCTCAGCCCCTCAAAGCGGATGAACGACACCGGCTCATTCTTCTCGCCATCGCCGACCAGCCTCACGAGCTGATCGACCTGCGGCAACACATAATCATTGCCGTCCGGCGTCTCGCCCGGCCTGGGCATGTAATAGAGCGTTGCCGTCGCGCGGTCGAGATACCACTCGCCCGGCTCGGTCAGCGCTTCCTTGACGTTGTCGAGGTAATAGCGCGCGAAGCGCTCGCCGTAATCATCCCTCAGCGAATACCTCGCCCGCAGCGGCGACACCACCAGCCCGCTCTGCGGGTCATACGACCCCACGGGCATCCGCTCGTCGACCCAGTAGTGCATCACCACCACTTCGACATCGCCGAGGTTTTCCCGCGCGACAAAGTCGGCCGGGTCGACCACGAACCGGTCCGTGCCGTCGAACAGGGTCGCCTTGCGCACGTCGATGCCCGGCACATCACGCATCCACAGCCACTGCGGCACGCCGCCGCCGGTGGTCTTGGGGAAATGCGCCCGCGGGCGCCGCTCGCCGTCGACGAAAAAGCTCAGGTAATTCTTCCCCGCCTTCACCTCGGGCACCGCGGCCCGCCACACCGCCCGGCCGTTGAGCGTCGCAGGCTCCCACCCGCTCACCCGACGCCCCCCGTCGATCACCGCCCTGGCCCCCGCCTTGGCCGCATACGTCACCGGCCACGTGTCGCGCGGACCAAACTCCACAGGCCGGCTCACCTCATAGCGACCGTCGGCGAACCAGACCGTGACCGGGCCCGACAACAGCGCCGCCGCCTTGAGCTGTCGCAGCCGATTCCGCGCGCCCTCGAGCGAACGCAGCGGCCCGTCGTCGCCCGTCGCGTCGGCCGACCGGCCCGACCACTCGTCGCGCCCGTCAGGGCTCACAAACAGCTCGCGCACCGGCCCTTTGCTGGATGTCATGCCAACCAGCTTAAGTCACGCCGCGGGGTGTGCAATCGATCAGCCGCCTCAGGCGGGCCGGGTCACAGCAGCCCCATCTCTCCGAGCTGTCGGTGAGACACCTCGGCGATCCGCATCGGGTCTTCGCCATAGCAGTTGTCCTGCTCGACGACATACCACGCCACGCCCGCTTCCATGCCCGCCGCCACGATCGACTTGAAGTCGATCTCGCCCGAGCCGACGGGCGCAAAGGTCTTGAGCGTCCCGCGGACGCGGTCTTTGAGGTGAACCAGCGCCACCCGCCGCCCCAGCTTGCGCAGATAGGCTGCGGGGTCTTCGCCGCCCACCGCCACCCAGAACATATCCAGCTCCGCCTTCACCGCCGGCGTCGCGCTGTCATAGACAATGTCCAGCCCGATCCGGCCGCCAAACCGCGCAAACTCGAAGTCGTGGTTGTGATAGCAGACCGTCAGCCCGCGCGGACCCGCGGCCGCCGCGATCTCGCCCAGCGCCTTGCCCAGCCGCTGATACCCCTCGAGCCCGCGGTATTCCTCGCCCACAAAGGGCACGATCACATGCTTGAGCCCCAGCGTGGCCGCATCGTCAAACACTTTCGACTGGTCCTTGAGCAGTTGTTCGATGCCCACGTGAGCCCCGCTGACCGCGATGCCCGCGTCGTCCACGGCCTTCTTCACCTCGGCCGCCGACTTGAGATTCCCATACCCCGCCAGCTCGACCCCGGCATAACCGATCGCCTTGAGCCGCTTCACCACCCCGGGCAGATCGGTCGCCGTCAGGTCGCGCAGGGTATACATCTGAATCGACAGTGGAATCTTCGCCATAGCCATGTCCTTCCGCAGTAACAAACAAACCCGCTCACAGCGTCAGCAAGCCTCGGCCCCGGCCGCGCCACATCACGCATGCCAACCAGCGCCGCCGCCGACGACCCGACCCAGCCTATATCCCCTCCGCCTCCTCCGCCAACCACCCGCCCCCCGTCGCCCGTCCCCCCCGTCGTCGCCCGCCCCCCGTCATGCCCAGACAGGCACATCAATGCCCCGGCGGGACCGTGTATCATGTGCTGGACAGAGCGGCCGGGCGGGCTGCCGAGGATGAACGGGGTGCCGCATCGGTCACCGGGGTCGAGGCGTTGCACGAGCATATGCGCCGGAGCAGACCGTTCGGATCGCAGCACTGGCAACAGGCAACGGCGAAGGCGCTCGGCATCGAATCGTCCCTGCAGCCCCGCGGTCGGCCGATGGAGGAGAAAGCGAGACGTCCCGTTTAGTCCGTCTACCGGGGAGGTGCCGGTGGAGGTATGTTTGGCAACCCCGCACTCTTGAGAGGGGGCCCCGGGGCGGCAAAATTACGCAACACCGTATGCCGTTCTAACTTGAACTGGAGATGTCGTGCACAGGCTGCTCGTGGATTTTCCTCCGTACCTTCTGGGCACCTATGGCGAATGCAACCGCCGGTTTCGCGAGCGCATCCGCTCACGTAAACCGACCGCTTCCTGGCTTACCCCCCAGCCAGGAGAAACGTGGGTTAATGCGATCGATAACGGCTCACAGGTCATTGGCTTCATCACCACGCGCGGCTATCCGCCGGGGTCGCATTTGTATGCGGGGCTCGTCGGCAGAGCACTGAACGAGGAAATGCTTGTTAAACTTGAGGACGAGGCAAGGTTCCGAGTTGCCTTGCTTGACGGCTCGCACACCGCCTGGTTTGCTATCTCAGTCCTGATTGGAGGCATGTGGATTCCCGTCAGATTGAATGCACAGGAATGGGTGAGGGAGGCTTTTCGGAACTGCATAAAGCATGTCGACGACGCGAGGCAGATGGTACTTTTCTCTGACTACGCCCGAGAACACTGGGATGAGACTTGGCGTTACTGGAGGCCGGCTTTGATTGGAAGCGCCCAGCGCGCCGGCCTAGTGCGAGAGAAGTTGATCGAAGAATCCGACAAGGGCTTCGATTCGTTTGTGGCGTATCTGATCGACACACTCTAGGCAAGATTAAACGGGGGCAAGATTAAACGGGACGTAGCGGCTCTGTCTCAACCCTTCTTTTCCTGCTCTGCGGCCAGCAGCATGATGTTGTGTGTCAGCGCCCGCAGCATCATCTCCTTCTCGCGACGCTCCGGCGTGCGCGAACGCAACGCCGAGCCCATGTTCCGCTTGATCATGCTGTGAACCGTCTCGCTCCGGGGGCAGGACTAAACGGGACGTAGCGGCACTGTTGCGAGCCTCGGCAGGGACGCTTGATGATTAAGTAGGTTGTAGGTCACCACCTTGAGCAGGAGTTCCCTCTTGCGTCGGCTGGACTAAACGGGACGTAGCTCTTTGGTCTTCCTCCCCATGTCGATACGATCGGCGTCATGCCCAGACAAGCGCGTCAGTGCCCCGGCGGGATCGTGTAACATGGGTGGGACAGTTCGGCCGGACGGACTGCCGCGGAAGAGCGGGGTGCCGCAGATGAGGAGCAGCTACGTCCCGTTTAATCTGTGCGTTTAGTCTGTCGAACCGTGGCCGTCAAGGCGGCCAGGAGAACGACCATGATGGATCTACGCACGCTTTAATTCACCCTCTGAAATCAGGCGCGAATTATAACATACGTACATACACCCCTTGTCCTTATTGACCTTGTTTAACCTGGCAGCCTCCTGTTGAGCCAATTCCTGTGAGCACAGAACCTTAACTACAGCAACACTGTTCTCCGGCGCCGTGTGGTCCACAGGCAGTTCGATTCGCACCAAAGCGAAGACATGCTCGTAACGAGAATGTGGCTTGTTCGTCATAGTCGTATCTTCACCGTCAATTCTGTGTCAGGCAAGATTAAACGGGACGTAGCTCTGTGTTCTCCCGCCGCACGTCAGTAGGGCCGACGTCATGCCCAGACAAGCGCGTCAATGCCCCGGCGGGATGGTCTATCATGTGTGGAACGCGCCGCCCGCGGGCTGCCGCCGATGAACGGTGTGCCGCGGATTACAAACAACTACGTCCCGTTTAATCTGTCCCGATCAAATCCTATCGCCCGGGCCAATGACTATGCGTCCCGCTTCGTAAAGGTGGTTTATCATAGCAATAGCCCAGAGTTCATCGCACACTACCGGCGTGTCTTCGCTCAGCAGGGCGTGCCCATGGATAAGGTCGTTTTCGTCCTTACTCCGGGCTGAGAATGAAATCAGAGGTCTTTATGAGCCTTGACTTTGGACTGCAGCGATTCGACAAGCGCGGGCGTTCGTCACCGAAGCATGCTCGTGTGCTGGACGACCTGCTCAATGCCATACGCGAAGGCTTACCGGCGAATGATGATCGGTACGGTGTGCGCAGACGCGGAAGCAAGTCGCTCGACTTGCAATTGGCGAGCGGCGTCGGAACGGTCCGGCCGGATCATGCTGCATTCAACCTCAACAATCTGGAAGATGACGACCTGAAATTGGTATATGCCATCGCTCGTACCGGAGACATGGTGGTAATAACAGAGGATGGCAGCGTCATTGTTACGGACTCGAAGCAACGCGAACATGTCCCGCAGGATCTGGGTAGCGACAATAAGGGGTTACCAGTCGCACGGAGCTGGAAAGAACTGGCGCGACTGCTCCGCACGAAGGCTGGACCAGCCCTCACGTATCGCGATCAGGTGATCGCCTCGTACGAAGGTACAGAGCGTGCGGATGCCGGTCCTCCTCCGACCGGTGGTGCGGGCACGACCGCCGTATACGTTCAGCCGCGCGAGGGCGAAAAGGAGATGCAGCAGCTCCGCCGGCTGTTCAAGGCGACAGACAGGTTCATCGCTGGGCGGGCCGGTCGGCGGATTGAGGGAACTATTGGGGGACTAAGTTGGTCGCTGCGAGTCCCAACCGGAGAGTTGTTCATCGGGTGCGTGGTGACCGGTGACGTGCCGGACTGGATGGAGTTCTTCCGAGACTACTCGCGCGGCGAGAAACGATGCTTCGGGACGATCGAGGACAGGGGAACGAAGTTTGTCGTCAACGACGGTCGCGCGTTTCCCATGGATGAATGCAAACTGCGGCGGCTTACGGATGCGGACTGATCCTCACTGATAGGGCAGGACTAAACGGGACGTAGCTCTTTGTTCTCCCGCCGCACGTCGGTAGGGCCGACGGCGAGGTGACACGGTTCTTCCGCTGGCTAACCCACACGCACGCGATGCGCTCCATCACCGATCGGCGGACGATCGGCATGGGCCCGCTGTATCAGGGCCGGCTCAAGAGCGTTCCGGTGCAGCCCCCGCCGGGCGTATGGCCTGCCGCCGGCAACGCGGCGACCTCGGCCGACTGGTGCGGGCCTACGGTGTTGAGAAGCGCCCCAGCAACACCCGCGAGCCGGCCGAGGTGAGCGCGCCCCGGCGACACCCGGCCCTGCGTTACTCGCCCCGGCGTCATTCGCCCCGGCGTCATTCGCCCTGACATCACTCGCCCCGCGGCCACTCAGGCCGGGCCTCGTTCGCCCCCGATCTCACCAGCCCCCGTTGTCACGCGGCTCGATTTCACATGACCCGCCTGTCCTAAATCGCCCCCGGCCCGCACAGTCGCTAATCCCCTCCCAACCCCACCCTCCGATGAACCGAAGCGGTGTGAAAAGACAGCTGACCATGTGAACCAACATCCCATTCAAACCGTATATCCAGTGTACGATCCTCCTTCCCTGGGTGGCGCAGGTTGCCGAGAGGCCTGCGCCATCCTTTTTTATTGCGCGGAACGTTTGCACGGCCGGGTCAGGTCACCTTCCCGCGTGGCCACAACGCTGACGTCGGTGTCTGCCCGACGGCGCGCTGCGTCAGACGCCCGGCCGCGCGATCCAGCGTTCTCCCTCGTCGGCCAGCAGTTGGAGCACAAAGCCGCCGCCGGGGCCGGCCGTGGGGATCTCGCCGGGGATGACGATCTCCCGGATCAACCAGCGATACTGCCCCTGCTCCACCTCGCACTCCCCCTCGGCCACGCGATAGACCTGGCCCCGGCCGCCGCTGAGGGCGCCCTCAAACTGCAGATACGCCCGCCGGTGGTCGCGCAGCTTGACCACCTCGGTCGGCTCGATGATCGGCCAGACCGGGCTCCGCCATGTCGCCAGGTCAGAGCCGGGCATGGTCTCAAAGAGCAGGTCATAGTGGGGCGTCTCGACCCCGTCATGCCTGAGGATGGCAAATCGAAGCGCCATACGCCCAAGAATAGGATGGGCTGTCGAAAAAAGTCGGCAGCGAGCCGTTTGGCGGCCCGCTGCCGGTGTGGGTTTCGGCCCCGGTGGAACGTAAGCCGAATTTTGTTCCCGCCCCGCCTTGTGCGGGAGCGGGGGCGACCATTTCTCTGTGGCGACGGTTGCCCGCCGCCTCCGAAGCGCCCCTTCCGAGACGCCCGTGCGACCTACCCGCGCACGTCGAATGGACCGAAATCCATCCATACCCGAGACACCCGGGCGGCCCGATCGGGCCCGTACGCTTATTTGGTCTTGCTGCCGGTGGGGTTTGCCATGCCGGGCCTGTCGCCAGCCCCGCGGTGCGCTCTTACCGCACCATTTCACCCTTACCCCGGCTATGACACCGGGGCGGTTTGTTTTCTGTTGCACTTTCCGTCGGATTCGGGTGTAACCCCTTCTCCGCCTGGAGGTTATCCAGCACCGTGTGTCTGCGCAGTTCGGACTTTCCTCACCAGGCGGTCTCCCGCCCGGCGCGGCCGCCTCGTCCACCGAGGCCGATCCATTCTACGCTATTGGGGCGATGTGGGCATGCCCGGCCGGGTGCGATCTTCACTCTTGCCTCCCCGGCACCGATGCTATCATGCCCGCTTGTCAGTTCGGTTTGATCGACAGTTTGCCGTACAGGTCCACCGCGATGCGTGACAACTCACACTCCAAGCCCGCCGCCCTCAACGGTTCTCACCCCACGCCGCCGCCGTTCAAGATCGACCCGTCGGCACGGATCGCGCGGCTTCCGCCATACCTGTTCGGCCGCATCAACAAGATGAAGTATGAGAAGCGGGTGGCGGGTATCGACATCATCGACCTGGGCATGGGCAATCCGACCGACCCGACGCCCGAGTGTGTCGTCAGCAAGCTCAGCGAAGCCGCCCTCGACCCGCGCAACCATCGCTACAGCGTGAGCAACGGCATCGCCGCCCTGCGCCGCGAGGTGGCCAAGAAATATCGCCAGCGCTACGGCGTCGAGCTCGACCCCGAGACCGAGGTGATCACC
>CAZBOE010000087.1:13076-17791 GCA_964493365.1 uncultured Tepidisphaeraceae bacterium
GCCACCATCGGCTCCAAGGAGGGCTTCAGCCACCTGTGCCTGGCGCTGCTGGGTCCGGGCGACACCGTCGTCGTCGGTGACCCGGCCTTCCCCATTCACATCTATGGTCCCGCGCTGGCCGGCGCCAACGTGATTCGCGTCAAGCTCGGCAACGATCAGGCCTTCCTCGACCGCGTCGAGCATGTCATCTCGGGGCTTTACCCCAAGCCCAAGCTGCTGATCCTCAACTATCCTCACAATCCCACGTCGATCACGGTCGAGCCGTGGTTCTGGGATAAGGCGATCGAGATGTGCCGCCGGCATGGCGTGATGATCATCAGCGACTTCGCCTATGGCGAGATCAACTTCGACGGCTACAAGGCCCCCAGCTTTCTCGCGGCCGACGGCGCCAAAGATCTGGGCGTCGAGTTCACCACCATGTCCAAGAGCTACAACATGGCCGGCTGGCGCGTCGGCTTCTGCTGCGGCAACAGCGAGATGGTCAAGGCCCTGGCCACCATCAAGGGCTATTACGACTACGGCCTCTTCGCCCCCATCCAGATCGCGTCGATCATCGCCATGCGCGAGTGCGAGATCACCCCGGGCGAGCAGTCCGAGGTTTATGCCAAACGGCGCGACGAAGTCTGCCGCGGCCTCGACCGCCTCGGCTGGGCCTACGAAAAGCCCCGCGCCTCGATGTTCGTCTGGGCGAAGATCAACCCCGCCCACTTCAAGCCCGGCGAAGACACCATCGACTTCTGCCTCCGCATGATGGATGAAGCCGAAGTCGCCCTCAGCCCCGGCCGCGCTTTCGGCGAACACGGCGAAGGCTTCGTCCGCATCGCGGTCGTCGAAAACGAAGAACGCCTCCGCCAGGCGATGCGCAACCTCGACCGCGCCCTCAACCCCCGCAAGCCCAAGGGCAAAAAAGCCAGCGCTGCGGCGGGTTGAGGGATAGACGATTGTCCGGGCTTTGCGCCCCGAAGGCCGAAACAGTGTGGCGGTGCCGCGTTGCCGGCACGGATCCAGTACACTCTTGTCATGCCCATCAAGCCAGGTGACAAGGTTATCCATCGCCAGAAGAACGGGACCTCGTTCGGTACTGGTATTGTACTTTCAATCAACACATCCCTCGGCCGTCCGACGGCTAAGGTGAAGTGGGACAACAGAGCCGTAACCCGTTCGACACCCAAGAACCCGCCGACGCAATCCGATGTGTACTTGGATACCTTGACGGTCGTGGTCCCACCATCGTCGAAGGCCTGAGTCTCGCTGGACGTGATGGCTCCCGGCCAGAACCACCACTCAATCCGGGCGGCGGGAATCGAACCCGCACGTCCCTTGCGGGACAGCGGATTTTAAGTCCGCAGCGTCTGCCGTTCCGCCACGCCCGGGAGACCGCGAGCATACCAGATCGTCGGGCTGAAGACTGCTTCGCGTCGCCGGCTCGTCGTTGTGGGGCCGGTCGTGGTGGGTGAGCGAGGCGATACACGCTGGCTCTCGCGGCGTCGGCTCTCGCGGCGTCGGCTCGCACCGTGTGGGCTCTCGCACGGCGTCGGCTCGCACGGCGTCGGCGGCTCTGGGCGTCGGTGGTTGCGGCTCGGCCCCCATGCAAACCGGCCGCGTTGTGGTAGCTTGGACGGTCTATGCAACACCGGCGGAATACGGATACCCAGCCCACCGCGAATACGCAGCGCATCGGGCGAGTTCGACACACTTCGGTCTTCAACGCACTGGCGGCCATGGTCGTCGCGGCCGCGGTCTGCGGCGGCGCGGGCGGTCGGCCGGCTCAGGCTCAGACGCCCGAGACGGTCTCATCCACCACTCAGCCAGCGGCCGGCAGCGACGCGGCGGCCGGGCAGATCGACACCGGCCGAGTCGCGGTCGATCAGGCCACGCCGGTGGGGGCGCTCAAGGTGTTTTCGTTCGCGGTGCAGCGGGGCGATCGCGCCGCGCTGCGGCAGGTGCTGTCGGCCGGCGGAGAGGTCGAGGGGCGCATGGCCGATGCCATGATCGAGTTCGTCGCGGCCGAGGCCGACCTGCGCCGCGCGATCATCGACAAGTTCGGTGCCGAGCAGTCGGCCAACCTCATCGGTGAATCGGACGAGATCGGGCTCGCGCTTCGCGCGCTCGATGACGCCGAGGCCCGCGAAGAGGGCGACACGGCCACGGTAGTCACACACATCAATGAGCCGCCGCTGACGCTCAAGAAGGTCGATGGCCGGTGGGTGTTGCCGATCGGCCAACTCGCCGAGGGGCTGAGCGATGCGGCCCGCGACCAGCGTTCGGCCGAACTGGTGCTGCAGACACGCGTGTTTTCTGACCTGGCACACAAGATCCGCAGCGGCTCGCTCAACACACTCGAGCAGGTGGCCGAGGCGCTCGAAAACATGACCGCCGCCGCCGCCGCCGAAGGACCCGAACCCACCACCCTGCCCGCGCCCGAGTAAGTGACAGTGAAGCCGCCCGTCGAGCGTGCGCCCGTCGCGCACGCGCCGTTGAGCACTCGGCCGTCGAGCGCACTGTGTCTAGCACACTGTCGAGCACACGCTCGTCCTTCACACGGCGTCGCGCACATTCTCCCGGCGCCGAGCCCGCGCGGCACGCGGTCGGGCACAGACCACGCTCGACCACAACGCGGCAAACTCGCCGCATTCTCATCGCCCGTCGATCACTGCGCGGTGTATTTCTGCGATCCCCCCTCTGCCCACACGCGCGTCTCTTAGTTGAACGGCTCTTCCGTCAATCGCCATTCCTGCGCGTCGAGCTGAGGGAGTGTGAAGTCGGGGTCGGACAGCGGCGGGGCGGGGTTGATCGAGAGGTTGGTCAGATCGGTGGCGCGGACGGTGGTGCGCGTGTCAGAGAGCGTTTCGATGCGGGCCGGCATGTTGGTGGCCGGGTCGATCCAGACGTCGATCGTTGCGAATCGGCCGGCCAGCGTCGTGCCGGGTCTGGGGGTCAACACGATGTGAGCCCACTCGCGGACGGCCTTGGGCGTGCTCCGCCGCAGCTCGCCTTTGCTCACATCAAACTCGCGCAGCACGTCGGCCGGCGACTGCCCGATCGGCAGCGGGAAGGGGCCCTCGCCCAGGCGAAGCAGGTTGATGTTCTGCCCGGGGCGAAGCACCTGCCGGCGGATCTCATGGCGGCGGCGGTGATCGCGCTCGGTCAGCCAGCCGTCGGTGAGCAGATAATCGATCGCCTCACTGATCACACGCTCGTCTTCCTGTTTCTGGGTAAAGCGGACGAGCAGACGGGCGTTGCGCGAGTCGCCTTTGGTCGTCGCACCGGCGGCATCATCGGGGCCGCCGGCCCCGCCATCGCCTGCCGCGTTGCCGGCCGCCACGACGGCGCGGCTGTCGAAATAGACGCGTCCGAGGCGTGACGACGCGAGCCCCGTGTCGGCGTCGGATTCGGTCAGCTTCACGTCGGCCGAGAATTGCCGCAGATCTTGCCCGCGGCGGTGGAGCCGGTCGAGCGCGTCGGCCAGTTCGGGCGTCAGCCCCTCAACCGCGGCGACACCCGCCGGTTCTGCCGGGGCGAGCTGTTCGGCCGCTCCGATTGGGTCACCGGCGCTCGGCGTTTCGCCGGCGGCGGCCGCTTCGCCGCTTCCCGTCGGCTCGCCGGCGATCAACATCGCCCCGCCCGCCGAAGAGGTCGGTGTCGTGGCCGGGTCGGGCGAAGTGGTCGATCGGGTCGACGGTACGGCCTGGAGGAGCATCAGCGCGGCGGTCAGCAGATACATGAGCATGGCGAGAGTGTAGACAGTCGACGCCCAAAGTGGTTGGCGACCGGCCCTGCGCCGCGGAATCGGCCAGTCACTGGGCCAGTGAATGGACCAGTAACTGGGGCAGTCGCCCTCATCGCGTCGGGGTCGCCCGGCGCACGTCCTGCAGCAGGTTGCTCAGCCGGGCACGCACGCCCTGCGCCCGCGACCGCTCCCCCGCGTCGTCGAGGCACTGCGCATAGAGCAGGCCGATCCGGAAGTAGGGCGTGTCGCCCGCCTGCATCGAAGGCATCGGCGGCGTCAGGCGCGACCAGACGGCGGCATAGAACTGCGCCAGCCGGTCGATCTGGTCGTGCTCGCGCAACAGCGAATCGACATTGCCGACCGCCTCGATCAGTGCCATGTCCGCCGACGCGTATCGATCGATCACATCCACCCACGCCGCCAGCGCCTCGGCCCGGCGGTTCTGATCGAGCAGCAGATCACCCTGCGCCATGCGCACCCGCGCCAGCAGATGGCTGTTCCCGCGAAACATCCGCCTCGCGTCTTCGAGCGCCGCAAGCTGCTCGCGCGTGCCCCGGCCGCGGGTCATCTCGATCAGCAGCTCATACGCAAGCACCGGGTATCGGTCCGCCAGGCGCTGCTCAATCTCCTGGCTCACGCGGCGGATGTGCTCGTCGCCCAACGGGCGATCGCCCGTGGGCGTCACCATCGCACGCCACGCAGCGCGGTGCCCTGGTGACAACGCCAGCGCACGCAGGTAGACGTCGAGCCGCCGCTCGCTGCTCACCAGATCGGCCGACTTGACCAGCGCCGCCGCCGCAAGGCGGTCATCCGCCGACACGCGCCGAAGCTCGCCCAGCAGGGCCAGCTCGTTCTCGGTGATGGGCTGCCGGGTCTGCGGGTCAACCGTCAAGCCCTGGCGTGCGCGGTGTTCGGTCTGTCGGGTCGAGGTGAAATCCCACATCGGCCCACGGGATCCGCCGCGCGGGTTGCCCATCGCCAGCCA
>CAZBOE010000088.1:0-2234 GCA_964493365.1 uncultured Tepidisphaeraceae bacterium
GGGGCGCCCGCGCCACGGGGGGGGGGGGGGGGGGGGAGGACGGGGGGGGGACGCCCGCGACACGGGGTCGGGTGTGTCGGGAAGACGCGGGCGAGACGCCCGCGCCACGGGGTGGGGAGGCCACGGGGGTGGGGAGGCGGTGGCGGCGCGGGTGGTCGGGTCAGGCGGCGGGGCCTGTGAAGTGGTGGTAGGCGGTGAGGGTTGGGGTCGTGCGCGGGGGGTGGGTCCAGGGGAGTTTGCCGCTTTCGTGGAGCATCTGGTTGTGCTGGGCGCAGTGGTCGAAGGCGGGCTCGATGCCGGGCAGGGCGCGCAGGGTGATGTTGCCGTCGCGCCGGATCACCTTGATCTGGGCGTCGGGAATGGTGAGCACCGGCGTGGTCTGCGAGACGGCGCTGATGAACACCGCGTGGGGGCGCGAGGCTTCGAGGGTGGCGACGATGGCGCTGGTGTCGCCGCGGGCGTAGCGGGCGAAGCCGCGGATCACGCCGGCCGAGTAGGGCTGGAGCGAGGGGATGAAGTCGGTTTTGCCCGAAGCGTCGACCTCGTAGCCCTTGTGATTGAGGAAGACGGCCTTGCCGCCCGAGCCGTGGACGGTGATCAACGGGTCGCGGTGGTGTTCGCAGGCGTGGGTGAGCAGGATGAGAAAGCTCACGCCGCCGGGCAGTTCGACGCGGGCGCTGATGGTGTCGTAGTTGCCGATGGGGTTGGCGCGGTAGAGCTCGGCGGTGATCGACACGGGCTGGGCGGCCGAGCGGATGTCGGGCCCGAGGAGGAACAGGCCCAGGTTGATGTAGTGGGCCAGGGCGTTGTTGGCCGGGCTGTCGAGCACCCAGGCGTCGCCGCGTTTCATCGCGCCGGCCCAGGTGGATCGGGCGTAATACTTGCTGTCGCGCGGCCAGCAGGCGCGGAGGGTGGCATGGGTGATCCTTCCGATCGCGCCGTCGAGCAGGCGCTGCTTGGCCTGGTGAGCGCCGGGGTCGTAGATGTTCTGGAAGCCGACCGCCAGCGGGAGCCGCGCGGCGTCGCGGGCGGCGATGAACTGGTCAAACTCGTCGATGCAGCCCGCGACGGGCTTCTCGACCAGCACGGCCTTCTTCGCGGCCAGCGCCTGGCGGGCGAAGGGCAGGTGGAGGTCGATCGGCACGGGGACCCACACCGCATCGATGTCGCGGGCCAGGAGCTCTTCGAGCGCCTGCGACAGCGCGACGCCTTTTTCGCGCAGCAGCGCGGCGCGGTCGGTCATCTGGCTGAGCTGGGGGTCGCAGGCGGCCACCAGAACGCCCGCGGGGGAGGGCTCTTTCATCTCGGCGAGAATCTGGTCTGCCACCGAGCCGGCATAGCCGCCCATGCCGATGACCCCGAAACGAAGCGGTGCTTGTTGCATAAAGAGAAAATCTCCGCGGGACAGCGTTTGCACGCGGATAGTAACGCCGGTGGCTTTCATCACCAACGCGGGCCGACGTGGCATTGTGACTCTACAATCGGCGGCCGATGAACGACGTGACGCGTGCCGATCCTCAACTGTTGCGCCCGATGGTGGGGCAGACGATGCTCCGCGACCGGCACCGCCTGGCGATGCGGCTCGAGCGGCTGTCGCGTCGTCCGCGGGAAGAGGTGGCGGCGCAGCTCGAATCGCTGGCGGGGGAGATCGAGCGGTCGGCGCAGCGCCGCGCGGCCCGTGAGGCCCTGCGCCCGGCAAACATCAGCTATCCGCCCGACCTGCCGGTTTCGCAGCGGAAGGACGACATCGCGCGGGCGATTCGCGACAACCAGGTGGTCGTGCTCTGCGGCGACACGGGCTCGGGCAAGACCACGCAATTGCCCAAGATCTGCCTTGAGATCGGCCGGGGGGCGGGCGGGCTGATCGGGCATACGCAGCCGAGGCGGATCGCGGCGCGGTCGGTGGCGGCGCGGATCGCCGAGGAACTGGGCACGAGCCTGGGCTCGGTGGTGGGATACAAGGTGCGGTTCGGCGACAAGACCGGCGAGAACACGCTGGTGAAGCTGATGACCGACGGCATCCTGCTGGCCGAGACGCAGGGCGATCGGCTGCTGGAGGCGTATGACACGCTCATCGTCGACGAGGCGCACGAGCGGAGCCTCAACATCGATTTCCTGCTGGGATATCTGAAGAAGATTCTGCCGCAGCGGCTGGACCTCAAGGTCATCATCACCAGCGCCACGATCGACCCGCAGCGGTTCAGCGCCCACTTCGGCGACTGCCCGATCATCCT
>CAZBOE010000088.1:2266-13349 GCA_964493365.1 uncultured Tepidisphaeraceae bacterium
CTATCGCCCGCTCGAGGGGGATGAACTCGAGCCGGTCGAGACGCTCGACGACGGCGACGACCGCGGTGACGGCGGCGAGGCACGCGGCGCCGCGCGGCAGGGCGGCTGGCGGCAAGGCGATCAGAGGCGGGGTGGCGATGGGCGAGGCGGTGACGAACGGCGTGGTGACGGGCGCGGCGCGGCGCTGGTCGCGACCGACCCGGTCGAGGCGGTGATCTCGGCGGTGCGAGAGTGTTTTGACAGCGGGCCGGGGGATATCCTGGCGTTTTTTGCGTCGGAGCGTGAGATCCGCGAGACGGCCGACGCGCTGGGCAAGGCGCTGCCGGGGGATTTGGAGATTCTGCCGCTGTTTGCGAGGCTGGCGGTCGAGGAGCAGCAGCGGGTGTTTCAGCCGCGCGGGCGTCGGCGGGTGGTGCTGGCGACCAACGTGGCCGAGACGTCGCTGACTGTGCCCAATATTCGGTATGTGATCGACCCGGGGACGGCGCGGATCAGCCGATACAACCCGCGGAGCAAGGTGCAGCGGCTGCCGATCGAGCCGGTGAGCCGGGCGAGTGCCGACCAGCGCAAGGGCCGGTGCGGCCGCGTGGGGCCGGGGGTGTGCATCAGGCTGTATTCGCAGGAGGATTTTGAGACGCGGCAGCAGTTCACCGAGCCGGAGATCCGCCGGACGAACCTGGCGTCGGTGATCTTGCAGATGAGCGCGCTGAGGCTGGGCGATGTGGCGGCGTTTCCGTTCATCGATCCGCCCGAGGCGAGGCTGATCCGCGACGGCTACAACACGCTGCGCGAGCTGGGGGCTGTGAGCGAAGACAACACGCTGACCCCGCTGGGCCATGAGCTGGCACGGATCCCGACCGACCCCCGCATCGGGCGGATGATCCTGGCGGCGGAGCACGAAGATGTGCTGGATGAGGTGCTGGTGATCGCGGCGGCGCTGAGCGTGGCCGACCCGCGCGACCGTCCGATGGATCAGCAGCAGCAGGCCGACACCAAGCACGAGGCGTTTCGCGATCCTCGGAGCGATTTTCTGGGGTATCTGAAGATGTGGGAGGCGTTTGCGGCCAAGAGCCGCGAACTGGGGTCGTCAGGGCTGCGCAAGTGGTGTCGTGAGCATTTCCTGTCCTACACGCGCATGCGCGAATGGCAGGAGGTGCATCGCCAGTTGCGGATGGTGGTGGCGGAGCAACTGAGCGCCAGACGGTGATCGTGCGACGGGTCGGTGATTATGCGACGAGCCGGGGATCACTCGGCCTGCACCACGCTCGCCTGTGACCACTCGCCTGTCACCACGCGCCTGTGACCACTGCCGCTGACAACGGACAACCGCCGTGTTTGTCGTTACCATCGGCTCCATGCCAATCCGCGTTCTTTGCATCGGAGACATTGTTGGCCGGCCGGGACGGCAGGTGGTGCATGACAGGCTGCCGGCGCTGGTCAAGGAGCGCGGGGTGGACCTGGTCATCGCCAATGCCGAAAACGTGGCGGGGGGATCGGGCATCACGCAAAACCTGTTTCACAAGCTGCGGACGTATGGCGTCGACGTGATCACGCTGGGCGACCACGCGTTTCGCAAGGCCGACATCATCCCGTCGCTGCAGACGTCGGAGCGGATCATTCGGCCGGCCAATCTGAGCAGCGGCGCGGCGGGGCGCGGGTTTACGGTTGTGCAGACCAACGCCGGTCACACGGTGGCGGTGGTCTGCCTGATCGGGCGAATCTACATGAACCAGATGCCCGCCGAAGACCCGTTTGCGGCGGTGGAGAAGGTGATGTCGCAGGTGCCGCGGCATGTGCGGGTGGTGATCGTCGAGATGCACGCCGAGGCGTCGAGCGAGCGGGTGGCGATGGCGCATTACCTGGACGGCCGGGCGTCGCTGGTCTACGGGACGCACACGCATGTGCCGACGGCCGACGCGCGGATTCTGCCCGGCGGCACGGCGGCGATCAGCGACCTGGGCATGACCGGGCCCTATGACTCCATCCTCGGGCGGCGCAAAGACCGGGTGCTGCGTTACATGACCACGAACATGCCCCAGGCATTCGATGTGGCGCTGGCGGATGTGAGGCTGTGCGGCGCGGTGGTCGAGGTCGACGACGCGACGGGCCGGGCGCTGTCGGTCGAGCGGGTGGAGGTGACCGGCGCCTCGCCCGATAGCGCGTACGACGCCGACGATGCGCGACGGCCTACGGATGATTGAGATGAATGGAGTGGCGTGTTCGATCGATGCGGGCGGCGTGGATCGTTGTGCGGGGGGCATGCCCGCGTCGGCCGGGCGCGCGATCTGTCATCAGGTGGCAGACCTGATCCGAAGTGAGATGATATGGTGGGATTGCGCGAAGGGTGAGCGTTTTGTTGATCGACGCGGGCGGGACGCCCGCGCCACGGGTGGGGGCTTGGTCACGGGCAGGGGCTTGGTCACGGGTTGGGGCTTGGTCACGGGTGGGAGGTTGGTTACGGGAGCCAATGACGGGTGCCGGGCTGCTTCAGGTTGCATGCGCGGCACGTCGCCTATGCTAGGGCGATGGGCGAACTGATCCTGCTGGTCAACCTGCTGGCGTCGGCTTACATGGCCGGGGTGATCTGGGTGGTGCAGGGGGTGCATTATCCGCTGTTTGCCCGGGTGGGCGATACGGGGTTTTGCGGCTATCACCAGTCGCATACGTCGCGGATCACGTGGGTGGTCGGGCCGGCGATGCTCGTGGAGGCGGGGTGTGCGCTGGGGCTGCTGGTGTGGGCGCGGCCGGACGCGATGCCGCTGTGGGCGGCGGCGGCCGGGGTGGGGCTGGTGGGGGTCAACTGGCTGTCGACGGCGCTGGTGCAGGTGCCGTGTCACAACCGACTTGCCCGGGGGTTTGACGGGGCGACGCACCGTGTGCTGGTCGTGACCAACGCGCTGCGCGCGGCGGCGTGGTCGGCGCACGCGCTGATGCTGGGGTGGGTGGTGTGGCGGGTGATGGGCTCATTTGGCGGCTGAGGCCTCGCGGCGCGCGGGCTGTGCGCCGACGGGCAGGATGATCGACGCGCCTTCGCCCGAGCCGACGACGAGCGTCTGGGGGGCGCGGCCGTCCCAGCGCTTGACGATCTCAAGCTCGATGACCTTGGGGGCCAGCGAGAGCGCCTCGCCCTTGATCTTGACCGATTCGGCTTCGGCCCTGGCCTGAATGACCGTGATCTCGGCCTGCGTTTTTTCGCGTTCGAGCTCGAACGACTTGGCGAGGGCTTCCTGCTGGCTGACCATCTTCGCCTCGATGGCCTGTTCGAGTTGGCTGGAGAGGTCGATGTTCATGATGTTGACGTCCTGTATCTCGACCAGATCGCCCAGCACGCTCTTGAGCCGGGCGAGGGTGAGCTCGCGAATCTGCTCGCGCTTCTGGACGACCTCTTCGGCGTTGTAGCTGGCGGTGACCTGCTTGATCGACTCCTGCAGGCGGGGGGAGACGAGGCTGGCGTAAGGATCGCCCTGGTATTCCTGGTAGAGGCGGACGACCCGGTCGGCCGGCACGCGATACATGATCGCGCACTGGGCCTTGATGGTCTGGAGGTCACGGGAGAAGCAGGCGGCCTCTTCCTTGTTGGTCTGCTGCTGGACGTTGACGAGCTTGATGTCGCCCAGAAAAAAGGGGGCGGCCCAGGCGACGCCTTCGGGCAGGGCTTCGGGCGAGACGCTGCCGAGGGTGACCCGAACGCCGCGGTGGCCGGGCGGGACGATGTGCATGGAGGTCATGAGCGTGATCACGACCAGCGCCACCAGGATCAGCAGTGCGGCCCCGATCGCTGCCTGGAGTGAGAAGCCGTCTGAGTTGCCGGAGTTGCGCATGCCGATGGTCTTTGCCATGGCGCGGATTGTATGGGCGGCAGGCACGACGTCACGCCGGGCGAGGGCGTGTCAACAGCGGGTTTTGATGGGGCGGCGGCTTGAGCGGGCGGCGGGATCGGCCTTACGCTCAGGGACATGGCAGACATGAAGATCGGTTTGATCGGCGGGAGTGGTCTTGGCGCGTTGCTGGCGGC
Organism: uncultured Tepidisphaeraceae bacterium; assembly: GCA_964493365.1. Lineage (GTDB taxonomy): Bacteria > Planctomycetota > Phycisphaerae > Tepidisphaerales > Tepidisphaeraceae > CAZBOE01. The sequence goes on from CAZBOE010000088.1 coordinate 6,282, forward strand.
ACAGACGCAGGGCACGCGGCACGTGGTGTCGACGCCGTTTGGCGCGCCGTCGGATGCGATCGTCGAAACCAGCTGGGACGGCGTGCCCGTGCTGTTTCTCTCACGGCACGGCCCGGGACACACGATCAACCCGTCGGCCATCAACGTGCGGGCCAACCTCTTTGCCCTCAAATCACTGGGGGCGACGCACATCCTGGCTTCGGGCGCGGTCGGGTCGCTGCGCGAACCGCTGCGGCCCAAGGACCTGGTGATCGTCGATCAGCTCATCGACAAGACCCGCCGGGCGGCGACATTTTTTGAGAAGGCGGCGGTGCACGTGGAGTTTGCCGAGCCGTTTTGCCCGGTGATGCGGCAGATCCTGCTGGAGGCAGCCCAGTCGCTTCCGACGGGCGAGGGCGAGTCGGCGTTCAAGGTGCACGACAGTGGGTGTTATGTGGTGATGGAAGGCCCGGCGTTCTCGACGCGGGCCGAATCGCTCATGCACCGGCTCTGGGGCGGCGACCTGATCGGCATGACCGCCATGCCCGAGGCCAAGCTGGCCAAGGAGGCGGAACTGCCCTACGCCCTGATCGCGCTGGTGACCGACTACGACTGCTGGCGCAACAAGCCCGCGTCGGCGACCACCGATCAGGACAAGCACGACCCGTTTGTGCTGCTGAGCGAGATTATCGGCAACCTCAAGCAGGCCAGCGACAACGCGGTGGCGCTGATGCGGCTGGCAGTGAAGAAGATGGCGGAGAACCCCGATCGGCTGGCGCAATGCCCGGCGCGATCGGCGCTGCAACTGGCGATCTGGTCGGACAAGGCACACATCGATCCGGGCGAAATCGAGCGGCTGGCGCCGCTGTGGGGTCGATATTTTGCCCCGGCGGTGGGGGCGGATAGGGGGCTATCCGAAGGCGAGCGTGCACCAGCGGAGCAGTCTCTGGAGCGGACGGCCGAGGTGGTGGCGCCATCGGAAGCGTCTGGCGCGGGTGATGGAGGGGGCGTCAGCACGGCAGGTGCTGAAGGCGCACCCGCCGCCTGAACGGCGGCAGCGGGCGATGCCCTTCGAAGTCGAGGCGTTTTGCGTGAACACGGCTGCACGCGTCCCGGGCAGGTGATTCCCCCGAGATCGTGACGGTGTGCTGAAGCTGGCTGTGTCGGATAGTATATATACTATCCGACACGGTCAACCGCGTGTCTTGGTGCATGGACGGCGCTCGAGCCGGGTCCACAGGCCGAAATCCGCTAGCGGTTCTGGTGTAAGAAGAGGACTTGCCGTCCGGCCGGTGCTTCCTCGTGTGCATCAGCTGGTTAGTATATATACTAACCAGCGACACATTTCGGTGCTCGCTCGGCTCCTTCCGCCAAGGCCCTCGGGAGCTTGATGTCTTTGCCGCGCGAGATTTTTCTACGGGCCGTGACACCGCAGCAGATAGTATATATACTATCTGCTGCAACAACGACGTATGAGTGCACGTAGTCGGATCCAGATCGCCAAGCCGGACATCCTCCGGTACTTCGCGGAGCTTCCGCAGAAGGTGCACCGTCGAATCGACATCGCTCACCACCTCGCTGAGCAGCGCGGCTTCTGGCGGCTCACCCAGGCCCAGACCACCGACGACTTCATCAAGTTCCTGATCGGCACCGGCAGCCTCTGGAAGGCAGATTTTCCGTTTCCGAAGCCGTACAAAAAGGAGACGCGTTACGTCTGGGGCGAGGTCCCGATATACGAAGTGATGCTGACGCTCAAGCCCAACGCCTACTACAGCCACTACACGGCAGTCGGCATACACGGACTTACTGAGCAGGTTGCGAAGATCGTCTACGTTAATCACGAGCAGCAGAGCAAGAGCATCTCCACCGGGAGGCTCTCCCAAGCCGCGCTAGATTCAGCCTTCCGTCGGCCGCCGAGAGTCTCGAATTACATTGCAGAGAGTGGCGATTTCCGGGTCTGCATCCTCAACGGCAAGAACACCGGCAACCTTGGTGTTATCGATCGCGAGTTTGGGCTCACGCAGGACGATCCCTTCGGTCGCATCCGGGTGACGAATATTGAGCGGACTCTGATCGATATCGCAGTCAGGCCTGTCTACGCAGGCGGCGTGACCGCCGTGCTACGGGCATATAGCAACGCTCGCGACCAGCTCTCGGCCAACCGCATGGCTGCGATGCTCAAGCAACTCGGCCACATCTACCCCTACCACCAAGCGATCGGCTTCTATCTTGAGCGGGCAGGCGTCAAAGCCTCGGCCCTCGACCTCTTCCGCCAGTTCCCGATCGAGTTTGACTTTTACCTCGCGAACGACATGAAGGACAAGGACTACGTGAGGGACTGGCGCCTCTACATTCCAAAGGGCTTCTAGCTCCCCTCCGCCATCCGCTGGAGCATCTTCTTCACGACGTTAACGGCGAAGTTGAAGTAGAAGTCGAAATCCTCGAGCTTCGCGCCTGCTTTCACCGTCGCCTGTACGTCGGGCCAGTCATCGCGATGGAAGTCCCGTTCCTTTTCGATCTCTCGGAGCAGCTCAAGCGGCACCCGCTTGGCCTTAAATATGCGCTGTAGGAGTGCGATATTCGCATCGCCGGCCATGTCGAGCTCGCACCGGTTGATGAGCGTGTAGATGTCGAGGAAGTCCCTGGCCCTCTGGGTACCTTTCCGGCCCCGTCTGATGATCGTCCCGTACGCTTCCATCTGCTGGCAGATAGCCCGGAACTTCTCACACACGATCATCTCAGGCGAGTAGACGTAGATGCGGTAATTACCGAGCTCAGCCTCCTCCTTGCCCTCCGTGTACTCGTAGCGGCTTATGTCAATAAAGAACCGCGCCCCGGCTCCAAGTTGGAGGGCATGTCGTCGAAGACCACTTAAATCGGTGGACAGCTCTCTGAACTTCGCCAACTCGATCAGCTTAAACTCGATCTTGTATCCGCCCCAGAACGTCGCCAAATCCGGAGTCATCGAGTCCGGCTTCTCTTCCATCTTGACGTCGAAGACCATATAGCCTGCGAGTTGGAACGTGCTCCGCAGCGCATTCTCCACCTTGCGACGATAGGTTTCCTGCTCACCGTCCGGGAAGTCGTCTGACATCGAGAAGTCGACGTCGACCGACGCCCGCGTGCTCACCTGGTGCACAAGGTCCAGTGCGTTGCCCCCTTTGAGCACCAGCCGGTCCATGAGTTCGTCATCCGAGAACATGGCGATGACCACGAGCCTCTTGATCTCCTCCAACTGCTCCAGCCGAGGGGTCTCCTTAAATGCGTTCTTGCCCTTAGCCATCCGCCCTCGCTGGACCGTAAAGAGACTTCGGCATTTCTTGCCGTCCTCGCCCGTAAGCGACCGACTTCAGCCCGCAGAGGTTTCTGTCTTGTCGAGCCCGCAAATTGTACGGTCGGTCGGCCAGTTTTGGGAGACTCACTTCGCAAAGGACGGCCTTTCTTCTTCGAGATGCGGACTTTTGAGCAACCAAATGGCGGGCTTAGCGTCTGGTATGTGGCGGGGCGCGGGAGTGTCTCTGCGCCGCGCCAGATTTAGGCTACTATCCTGACGTTCCCTGGCCCCGACCGGCCGGGGTTTCGGCCTTGCCAACCACCGCGTCGGCCAAGCTTTGAGCATGGGAGAAGTCGTATGCCTGCCAGTCGTATGTCTGCCAGCCGTATGTCGGGGACGCTTGCGCCGCAGGATAAACCGGTTACCGGGGTTCGTCCGCCGGCTCGGTCGGGGCGGATCGGGGTTGGTGGTCGAGCCGTGTTGGCGGCCGTGGTGATGGCGTGCGCGTCGGTGAGTCCGTCGGCGGCGCAGGTTGCGTCGGGCGCGGGTGCGTCGGGCGGGTCGTCGGTGGCGGCGTCGGGGGCGACGATGGTTCGCTCGCCTGCGGAATACTCGGGCAAGGTGGCGGCCGAGGGGGTGTATGTTCCCGACTCGAACCTGGCCTATGTGCAACTCATGCTCGCCTCGCGGCTCGAGCAGCAGAAGGAGTGGGCCAAGGCAGCGGAAGTTTATCAGCAGGTGATCGACGAAATGGGCTCGGGCCTCGTGCCGGTCTGGCTCAACGAAAAGGGCGAGGTGATTCAGTATCGGTCGGTGGTGACGGCGGTGCAGGAGCTGGTGTCGCGCTGGCCGGCCGAGGGGCTCGAGGCTTACCGGGCGCGGTACGAGCTGGGGGCGTCGCAGGCGCTGGATGCGGCGGGTGACGATATCGCGGCGCTGTCGGCGGTGGTGCGGGAGTATTTTCCGACCGAATCGGCCCGTCGGGCGGCGATCCGGCTGATCGACCGGCACCTGGTTCGGGGCGAGTTCGCGGCTGGGCTGGCGGTTGCGACGCGGATGCTCGAACTTCACCCGAGCCTCGCGGGCGACCACGCCGCGCTGCTCTATCGCGCCGGGCTGGCGGCCCATTTTGTGGGCGATGCTCAGGCTGCAAAGGCCCGGGCGCAGGAGTTGTCGACGCGGTTTCCCGGGGCTACGGGTGTCGTGGCGGGGCGCGAGGCGAGCCTGATCATGACGCTTGCGGCGCAGCTCGAAGCGCCGGCGCCCGCCAAGGTGGGCATGCGCGGCGCAGACTGGCCGACGCTGGGCGGCGACGCCGACCGGACGCGGATTGTCGATGCCGCGGGCAAGCCCAGCGCGCTGATCGCCACGATTGAGCTGGCTCCGCCGGTCGTGCAGAACAACGCAAGGCGGCAGCAGCTTCAGAACATCGGTGTGATCGAAGACGAGGACCAGTCGCCCGCGACGGCCGCGGGGCTGAACATCCTGCCGGTCGCGGACCGCGGCGAGCTTTTCTTTCAGGACGGCACGCACGTCTATGCGGTGGCGCTGGACAGCGGGCTTCCGCTTCCGGGCTGGGCGGCGACGCACGCCTCGCAGCCGGCGGGCGTCTTCGAACTCGAACAGGCGAGCCCGACACCGGCCAATCATCAGCTCACGCTCACGCTGACCGATGACAGCGTGCTGGCGGTGATGGGGCAGGTCGACCGCGAGCGCATCACGCGGACGCCCGGCAATCCGCCGATTACCAGCCGGCTGGTCTGCCTCGACCGCGCCACCGGGGCGCCGCGGTGGGTGATGTCGCCGCGCGAGTTTCCGGAGTCGGCGGCCAACCTGAGGCAGGTCGAGCTGGTGGGCGCGCCGCTGAAGGTCGATGACACGGTGTATGTCGTCGCCCGGGGGGGCAAGGGCAACCAGTTCGAAGACTGCTACCTGCTCGCGATCGATGCGGGCGACGGGTCGCTGCGGTGGGCCACGTATCTTGCCAGCGCCAGCGAGAGCGCGGGGATCGGCGTGGGCTTCATGCCGATGGGCACGAGCGAGACCGCGGCCCATGTGTCATATGCCGGGGGGCGGCTGTTTGTGGTGACGCATGTCGGCGCGGTCGCGGCGCTCGACCCGGGCGACGGGTCGCTGCTGTGGCTCAACATCTATCCTCGAAACCTGCCCGCGCCGATCACGCGGCGGGGGCGTTCGCTGGGCGGCACGCCTGTCCGCGACACGACCCGGCCTTACAGCGACAGCCCGGTGATGATCGACCGTGGGCGGGCGTTTGTGCTGCCCAAGGACGGGCGGCACATCATGATCTACGACGCCCAGAGCGGCGCCGAGATCAACCGCATCCCGCTGGCCGACACCACCCAGGGCGGCGACACCGCGTGGAACACGGGTGTTGCTGTCGATGCAGACATGCTGCTGGCGGTGGACGACGACGACCTGATCGTCGCGGGGCCGCGCAGCGCGATGTCGCTGAAGTGGGCGATGTATAATCCGGCGCTGTCGCCGATCGACAACATCAACGCCATCAACTGGAAGACGCCCAACAACGAGATCCGCGGCCGCGGGTTTGTGACCAGCGACGCGGTGTTTATCCCCTATCAGAACAGGCTGAGCCGCATTCGCCTGAGCAACGGCAAGGCGATCGATGAATTCCCCTCAAGCGGGTCTTGGGAGGGCGAGCAGGGCCAGGGCAACGTGCTGGTGACCGCTGAACACGTGGTGATCGCCGGGGCGCGGCAGGTCGAGATCTACACCGACCTGGCGCTGGCGCGGGCGAAGCTCGACAGCGAACTGGCCGCGGCGCCCGATGACCCGGCGCTGCGGCTGCGCTATGCCCAGACGATGTTCACCGCCGGCGAGTATGAGACGGCGCGCGACCGGCTGGCGGAAGTGTCGGCGATGCTGGCGTCGCCCGCGGCTTCGGGCGATGTGCGCCAGCGCGTCTTCACCACCGCCATGTCGTTTGCCGAGCGGCTGCTGCGGCTCATGGCGCGGTCGGAGACGGGGACGGATCAGCGGCTTGCGGGGCTGATCACGGCGTATCTCGAACAGGCCGCGTCGTCGGCGGCGTCGCCCACGCAGCAGGTGCAGTGGCGGCTGAATGACATCCGGCTGGCCGAGCTCACCGGGCAGCCGCAGCGGCAGATGAAGCTTTGGCATGAAGTGCTCGCGTCGGCGCCGACGCGGGCGGCGTCGGTCACCGATCCCGACGACGGCGACAGCATTCGGGCGGGGCTGCTCGCCTATCGAAAGGTGGCGGCGCTGGTCGAAGCGCATGGCGTCGAGATTTACGAGCCCTGGGCGCAGGCGGCGCGGGCCGCCATGGCGTCGGCGGGTGCCGACCCTGCGGCGCTGCGCGAGGTGGCCGAGGCTTATCCCAACAGCGAGACCGCGCCGACCGCGCTTCTGCAGGCGGCCGACGCGTTTGAGGCCTCGGGCAACCATGCCGGCGCGGTGCACGCGCTGCGCCAGGCCTACTTCACCTATCCGCAGGACCCGCGCCGCCCGCAGATGCTCGAAGGGCTGGCGCGCAATCAGCTTGCCCTGGCTCCCAACGACGCGAGCTCGACGGCCACCGCGGTGGCGCGGCTGAGGCTGGGGTCGCGGTTGTTCAAGGATTACACCTTTGAAAAGCCGCTGCCCGTGCCGGGCGGCGCGGCGCTGGAAAACACCACCTTTGAGCAGGCGGCCAAGGCGCTGTCCGAGGTGGCGACACGGCAGGTGGCGGCCGCGCTTCCGCGGCTCGGGCTGCCCGATGTGGAGGCGGCCAACGCCTACCGCGCCCGCGAGCGGCGCGACATTCCCGCGGTCGCGGC
>CAZBOE010000088.1:13360-17642 GCA_964493365.1 uncultured Tepidisphaeraceae bacterium
GGTTCCGCAGGCGGCGGTCCGCGGTATCAACGCCATCGCGCCCCACAACGATGATATCCGGTTTGTGCGGCATGACCGGGTCGTGGCCCATGGCACGAACGGACTGATGATCCTCGCGCCGGGCGTGCGTGAGCCTGTCGGGCAGACGGCGGTGCAGGTGGTGCCGTCGATGCCGGACGGCATCGCCTGGATCGACGACCGCCTGCTGGTCTGGGCCGACGGGCGGCTGGTGCTGATCGACGGCGCCGGCGGCAAGCCGGTCTGGACGACCGACGTCGCGTCGCTCGGGTCGGCGCAGCCCGCGAGCGGGGGCACCGACATCGTCGACGCGCCCGGCAGCGGCGAGGTCGAGACCGCCAGCCGGCGGACGGTCGTGAGAGGCGGCACGGTGGTGACGCGGGGTGTCGTTCGCGGTCAGCTCAACCTCGTGCAGCAGCGGCAGTTGCAGGTTGGGGGCGAGCAGGCGGTCGGCGACGAGAACATTGTGCGGGCGTGGCCCGCGGGCGACCGGGTGATCGCCCAGACGTCGTCGGGGCGGGTGTTCGCGGTCTCGCTCGCCGACGGCTCGCTCGCATGGCAGGCCGCGGCGCCCGATGATTCGATCATCGACCGCGTCGAGGTTTCTGATGAGTTTACGGTGGCGCGGGTGCAGGGGGCTGAGCTGAGTTTCCTGGTGTTTGACAACTTCAGCGGCAACGTGCTCTCGCGCTGGCGGTTCACCGCCAGCCCGAGGCTGCCGGTCAACTTCGCGCTGGGCAGCGACGGGCTGCTGGTGTGGCTGCTGTCTGACCGGGTGATCGGTAAAGACCTCTACGAGCCCGGCGAACGGGTGACGTTCGAATCGGCATCGCTGGGTCAGCCGATCTTTGCCGGCAGCGATCTGCCGCAGAGCCTTGTGGTCGGCCGGGGGCTGGTGCTGGCGCTGTCGAACAACGGCGCAAACATCCGCGCGTTCAATGACATGGGTGAGCCGCTGCGTTCGGTGGCCGACGGGGCTGACGGAAACCAGCAGATGGTCGAGGCGCCGCTGACCACGCGCGCCGGTGACGGCGTCAGTGTCCGCCGGGGCGGAGAGCCGGGAAGGCCCGTCGAGCTGCGGCTCGTCGGCTCGCGGCTCTATGCCGTCAGCGCGCGGACGATTATCTCTTATGACCTGGAGCGACCGGCCGACGACGTGTGGACCGATGACGGCGATTCGATCGACGATGCGGTCATCAGCCAGTCGATCATCGGGCGCGATTACGTCGCGCTGATCCGCCAAGCCGGGCCGAAAGAGCCGCGGAAGGTTGAAGTGTCGGCGTTTTCGCGGGCGATCGTGCCCGGCCGGGGAACCGAAAGCGGGCTGCTAGTGCACCAGTTCAACATCGAGGCGCCATCGGGGATCGTCGCGGTGCAGGGCGTGGAGGGTGGAATCTACTACCTCACCCGCGACCGCGAACTGCTGTTCATGCGAGGCACGGCCGAGTCGACCGAGAACTGACCTCGGGCGTGCAGAACTTAACTCGGCAATGCCGGGCCGGGGGCGAGCCGCGCCGCGGTCCTGGCGACGTGCGGTCCTGGCGACGGGCGGTGTGCGGGCTGGTTGGAATCCGGCTGGCGGATCGTCAGATGAGCGCTTCGGTGTGCGAAGCGGCGTCGGTGATGCGGATGTCCTGGGGCAGGCCGTGCCGGGCGGCCATCACGTCTTCCACGCGAGAGCGAACGGCATCGACCTTGATTCGCCGGGTGATGTCGGCGGCGAAGGCGTAGGTCAGCAGGTGGCGGGCCGCGTCGAGGCTGACGCCGCGCGAGCGGAGGTAGAAGATCATGTCCTGGTCGACCGGGCCGGTCGTGCTGCCGTGGGTGCACTTGACGTCGTCGGCGTAGATCTCCAGCGCCGGCATCGAGTTCATCGTGGCGTCGTCGGTCAGCAGCAGCGATTTGCTGGTCTGCTTGCTGTCGGTCTTCTGGGCGATCTGGTGGACGAAGATCTTGCCCTTGAACACGCACGACGACTTGCCATCGAGCACGTGCTTGTAGAGCTCATGGCTGGGGCAGTCCGGGGCGGCGTGCTCGAGCAGGGTGTGGTTGTCGCAGACCTGTTCGCCGCCGATGAGGACCAGCCCGTTGAGGGTGGCGTCGGCATGCTGGCCGGCGAGCTTGATGGACAGGTCGTTGCGGGTGAGGCGTCCGCCGAGCGTGATCGAGTGGCTGATGAACTGGGCCGCCTTGCCCAGATGCACCGCCATCGCGCCGACGTGAAACGCGCGGGTCGACTCCTGGTTGAGCCGGTAATGGTCGATCACCGCGTTGTCCGCGACGGCAAACTCGGTCACGGGGTTGGTGAAGTAGGTCGCGGCGTCGTCACCGACATAGCTCTCGACCACGGTGGCGATCGCGCCGTCGTCTGCGACCAGCAGCATGCGCGGGTGATTCTTGGTGGGGCTCGTCGCGGCGCCGCCCGATCCGATGCACAGCACGTGAATGAACCCTTCGACCGTCGCTCCGCGCGGCAGGTGGATCAGCGCGCCGTCGCGAAGGTGGCCGGTGCTCAGGGCGACGAACGGGTTGCCGTCGAGGTCGGCGTGCCGGGCGAGGTGACGCGAGACGACATCCGGGTGCTTGTCGAACGCCTCGGCCAGCGACATCACGACCACGCCGCGCGGCAGCTTGCCGATCCGCGAGAGCCGCGGACAGAAGACGCCGTTGACCAGGACGACCTCGGCCAGCGCGTCGGTGAAGGTATACCTGCGATGCAGCGACGCGACCGACTCGCTCACGTCGGCGTCAACCGGCGCCGGGTCAAAGCTGGTGCGGGTGAGCGGGGCGAGGCTGATGAAGCGCCACTCCTCAGACTTGGCGTCGGGAAAGCCCACTTCGTGAAAACGATCGAGCCCGCGGTGTCGAAGGGCGTTGATAAAGTCGGGTCCGCTGCCGGTCACGTCGCGTGCTCCCTTGGTGAACAGCGCCGCCGAGTTGGCGTGGGGGGCGGCTTCGATGGTCTGAGTCATGGCGGTCTCGTCGGTTAAGCGTCTTTGCGTCTGTAGGCTGCGCTGTCGAGTCGTGCGGCGGCGTGTCGGTCGGCCGGCGCTGTCGTGGTCGATTCCGGCGATCGTCGGCCCGGGCGATGGTCAGCCAGGGCGATGAATCGTCCGGCAGTCGGTTCAGGCGGCGGTCGGTTCAGGCGGTGGCCATGACCTCGCGCTCGACCCAATCGTAACCTTTTTCTTCCAGTTCGAGCGCCAGGTCGGGCCCGCCGGTCTTGACGATCCGGCCGTCGATCATCACATGGACGAAGTCGGGCCTGATGTAGTTGAGCAGTCGCTGATAGTGGGTGACCAGCAGGATGGCGCGGTCGGGGCCGCGGAGGCTGTTGGCGCCGCCCGCGACGACCTTGAGCGCGTCGATGTCGAGGCCCGAGTCGGTCTCGTCCATCAGCGCCAGCCGGGGGTTCATCACCGCCATCTGGAAGATTTCGTTGCGCTTCTTTTCGCCGCCCGAGAAGCCTTCGTTGACGGCGCGGTTCATGAACGACTTGTCCATCTTGAGCAGGTCCATCTTCGAGCGGACCAGCTTTAGAAACTCGGCCGCGTCGAGCTCCTTCTCGCCCTTGTGGAGGCGCACGGCGTTGACCGCGGCGCGGAGGAAGTAGCTGGTCGAAACGCCGGGGATTTCCACCGGGTACTGGAAGGCCAGGAACACGCCTTCCCGCGCCCGCTCCTCGGCCGACAGCTCGAGCAGGTCTTTGCCGTCGTAGCTGATCGAGCCGCCGGTGACGTCGTAGGTCTCGCGGCCGGCGATGACCTGCGCCAGCGTGCTCTTGCCCGAGCCGTTCTTGCCCATGATCGCGTGCACCTCGCCGGCGTTGATCGTCAGGTCGACGCCTTTGAGGATCTGCCGGTCGGGGATCGATGCTTCGAGATTGCGGATTTCCAGGAGTGCCATTGGGGTAGTTGCCAGTTGTGAGTTAGTTGCCAGTTGCCAGTTGCCAGTTGCCGGTTGCCGGAAAGACCCAGTTGCCAGAAAGACTTTGTTGCCAGATTCAAACTGCCCGTCACCGCTTTTGCCGGCAACGGGCAACCACGAACCGGCAACTCGTTGGTTATCCCACAGAGCCCTCGAGGCTCACGCCCAGGAGTTTCTGTGCCTCGACGGCGAACTCCATCGGGAGCTCGCGGAACACCTCTTTGCAGAAGCCGCTGACGATCATGTTGATCGCGTCTTCGAGGCTGATGCCGCGGCTCTTGCAGTAGAAGAGCTGGTCTTCGCCGATCTTGCTGGTCGAGGCCTCGTGCTCCACCTT
>CAZBOE010000089.1:0-17639 GCA_964493365.1 uncultured Tepidisphaeraceae bacterium
CCCAGCCCCGACGCGACGATCCTCCAGACCGCCAGCAGCCTCTACCAGCGTCACCGTCTTCGCCGCGTTTACTACTCGGCCTACAGCCCCATTCCCTTTGTCGATGGCCGGTTGCCGGTCACGTCGCCGCCGCTGATCCGTGAACACCGGCTTTATCAGGCCGACTGGTTGCTGCGTTTCTACGGTTTTGACGTCTCCGAGCTCACCACGCCCACCGAGCCCAACCTCGACCTCTCGCTGGACCCAAAGACCGCCTGGGCGCTGCGCAACCGGGCGTTTTTCCCTGTCGACGTCAACCGGGCGCCGCGCGAGTCGTTGCTCCGCGTGCCCGGGCTGGGCGTGCGTAACGTGCAGCGCATTGTTGCCATCCGCCGATACAGCCGCGTCACGCTGGCCGACCTGTCGCGCCTGCGCGTCAGCCTCGCCAAGGTCCGACCGTTCATCATCACGGCCGACCACAACCCCGACGCCCACCTCATCGACCGCACCGACCTCCGCCGGCGGATCACCACGGCGTCGCGCCAGCTCGAGCTGTTCGGCGAACCGCCTGAGCCCGCCCGAGCCGCACTGAGCGCCAGAACGGGAGAGGTGTAGCCGATACGACCGAAGAGAAACCCGTGGACCGTGGCAGCCAGACGGCAACCAGACAGGTGGTTGCCCGAGGCATCGGCATCGAATTACCAGCACACCGCGCTATCGACGCCATACCCCGACCGACCGAGGCGACCCAACACACCGCATCACAAGCTCCCCGGCCCGATGTCAGCCCCATCGACCATTGTCCGCATCGCCCCGACCTTCGCCGCCTGGCGCAGCGTCGCCCGCGGCCTGCTCGCCGCCGACACACCGCCTGATCAGATCACCTGGGTTGATTCCGAAGATGACCTTTTCGCCGCCGCCTTGCCGGGCGCCCCGGACGACAACTCAGCCTCCGCGGAAGGCGTCGCCCGGCCTGTTCCCCGCGAATTCCTCGACGCCGCGCGATTCGCCGCCGCCTATCGCGATCCGGCCCGCTGGTCGCTTCTTTACCGCATTCTCTTCCGCCTCACGCACGGCCAGCGTCACCTCATGGCCATCGCGACCGACCCCGACATCCACCGCCTGCTCATGATGGAAAAAGCCGTCCGGCGCGACGTCCACAAGACCCACGCCTTCGTCCGCTTTCGTAAGGTCGAGCGCAACGGCTTCGACCACTACGTCGCCTGGCACCGCCCTGATCACCTGAGCCTGCGGCTGTCGGCTCCATTTTTCATCGAGCGTTTTGCCGCCATGCGGTGGTCGATTCTCACGCCCGACCAGTGCATTCACTGGGATACCCGCGCCGCCACCTATACGCCCGGCCTGCCCCAGTCTGCCGCCCCCAACCATGATCAGCTCGAGTCGCTCTGGTGCACCTACTACGGCGCGATCTTCAACCCTGCCCGCATCAAGCTCAAAGCGATGAAGAAAGAGATGCCGGTACGCTTTTGGCTCTCCATGCCCGAGACGGCGCAGATTGATGATCTGCTGTCGGCCGCCCCGGCCCGCGTGGAGGAAATGATGGCCCGCTCGTCCGCCGCGTCTGCTTCGAAGTATCCCACCGCCGAGGCGTTCTTGCCGGCCCCTGATCCGGGCGGCCGACACTCGCTGACACAGCTCGCCCAGGCCGCCAGGTCATGCCGCGGCTGCGATCTCTGCGAGTTCGACAACCAGACCGTCTTTGGCGAAGGCCCGCCCGGCGCCCGCGCCGTTTTTGTCGGCGAACAGCCCGGCGACACCGAAGACCGCGCCGGCCGACCCTTCGTCGGGCCCGCCGGCCAGTTGCTCGACCAGGCGCTGGCCCGCGTCGGCATCGACCGTTCATTGCTCTATGTGACCAACGCCGTCAAGCATTTCAAATACGAGCCACGGGGCACCCGGCGCATCCACGCCACCCCCAATGCCCGGGAAATCCAGGCATGCAAACCATGGCTGACCGCCGAGGTCCAGGCGATCCGGCCGAAGATGATCGTCGCCCTTGGCGCCACGGCCGCCAGGACACTGATGGGTCCGTCGTTCCGCATCACCGCCCGGCGCGGCCACGTCTTCACCGACACCCAGTGGGCCCCCTGGCTGATGGCCACCATCCACCCCAGCGCGCTGCTGCGCATCCCCGACCCCGCGCTGCGCGAGACCGCCCACCAGCAGTTTCTCGCCGACCTCGATCTCGCCGCCCGCCAGTTGCGCACGCTGAACGCCTGAGCGAGTGCGGCGCAAAAAAGAACGTGGGCCCGTCGTGCTGACGACGAGCCCACGCCGACGGGTCCACCACGCCCGTCAAGACTACAGGTCAAACAGGTCCGCGTGCAGCGACAGGCCCGCGACGCGCGCCCACGTCCTCATACGCACGCGATCGACGCCCGTGGGCATCGAATTGCATGCCGCAGCCGCCTGGACGATCTCCATGGTCGAGGGATTCACCTCGATGGTCACAGCCGGTCGCCACGTCCCGCCGCGGTGGTGCTGCAGCGAAAAGATCGCGCACGATCGCCGTGCGGCCTTTTCGACATAGTCGCCCACGCAGTTCCGCATCACCTCGCCCTCGGCAGCCAGCTCGCGCGCCGTGGTGAGTTCCGTGACCCGCCAGCGTCCGCAGTACGCCGCCCAGGCCGGCACGCCGCACGCGTCCCAGTGGGTGGGCACATTGGGGTCACGCGAGGCAGCGTGCTGCCGTGCCAGCGCCAGCCGGCGCGCCGCACCCCAGACCGCCCGGACCGACCGGCCGGCCATCTCGTAGCCCGCCCGCCGCTCCACGACGGGCCAGCCGACATCGACGTCGCCGTCGGCTCCGTCGGGCTCCCCGAATCGGACCTCCGCGACATAGTTGACGATGTCGGGAATCCACTCCGGTTCGCATGCCGCCTGGTTGGCCGCGAGCCATTCCATGAACCGCGACCAGAACGCCTCGTCCTGCTGAAACCAGACCAGGCGGGTATCGAGCACGAAGCCGAGCCACGGCTCCTCGATGCCCAGTTCGATCGCCTGTGCAGCCCGCAGCGCCCGACCGATGCCCATCTCGCGCGGCAGGTGATTGAGGCGGCCGATCATGGCGTTGGTCAGTGGCATGGGCAGTTCGACGCCCTCGCGCCGCGGATTCCGTCCCGCGCCGATCAGCGCATAGGCCCGCCGCAGCGGCGCCATCGGCGGCAGATTGCACGTAAACGCGTCGATCAGGCACTGCGGCGCGGGATAGCGCGCCACGATGGCCGGCACCAGCGCCACCGCCTGCCCGATGGCCGAGTCGTCGGTAAGCCGCAGCGGGCCGTGACAGCGCGTGGTGCACCACACATCCTGCACCTCCGCGATCAGCGCGACCGTCCGCACCGTGTCGTAGTTCCGAACCACGGCCGACCCCGCCGCGTCGAGCGCATGCAGGAGCCGCGCGAAGACCTCGACCGATTCAGGGTCGAGCGCCACGTCTTCCAGCGCGTCGGCCACGGCGCGGGCAATCACGCCGCCGCTCCCGTCGCCCGAGAGGCCACGCTGGATCTGGCGATGATTGCTGCCTCGGCACGGAGAGCGCGTCGCCTGAGCCGCCTCACGACGGCCCGGCCGCTTGAGCCCGAGATCAATACGCTGCCGCCAACGCTCCCGCGGTCGCGGCACATAGGCCAGTTCGATGTCCATGATGACACCCCGAAGTCACGGGGGCTGGGTTAAACGCACCAGGCATTTGCGTGCGCCCCTTCGACACCGGCATGGAAGCCGATTATCGATCAGCGCAAACACCATTACCCGACAGCATCGGGTGGCGGTTCCTGGTCTTTCGCTATGCGTGAATCAGGCGAAACAAGTCCCGTGGGCTCACCGCAAGCCCGTGCATAGTTCGACGCGCGAGCGTTGACTGCTCGTGCGTCTGTCTATGCCGGTCGAACGATGTTGGAACATTGATGCAAAAATGGCATCCGCCTTTGTCGAAGTCAGGGCCGAGAGGATACGCCGGACCCATCACGCTTGGCAAGAGAAATCCGGCCAAATCACGCGAGATTTGCCGTAATCCCGCAACAGATCGACGCAGAGTCGGATTGCCGCAACACCGAATCCGGCGATGATAAATCGCACTCACTTCTATATTAGTACCTCACAAACCACTCGCCCCCATGCCCATGCTCAACCTCGCTCTCATGCTCGGCCCATCGCGACGCCACGCTCACAACCTCGACAGGCGATCGGCGCTGCAAACACGCGTGCTCCAGTTAACGATGCGCCAGATCGTCCTGCGCCTAATGCTCGCGCGCCTGTCACTCGCCATCGCCACCGGCTTGCTTGTCGCGCTAACCGGCATCGACGCAGCCGCCCTTGCCGGCGGCCCCGACCCGCTGACCGCCAAGCCCACGTTCACAGCCGAGGCGAAACTCAAGATCGCGCTCGTCGGTGATTCGACCGTCACCGACGACGCCGGCTGGGGGCTCGGCTTCGCCTACCGCTGCAACCCCGGTGTCGAGGTCATCAACCTCGCCCGCGGGGGCAGAGCGTCGGGCAGTTACATCACCGAAGGCCGGTGGGCCCAGGCGCTCGAGCTCAAGCCCGACTACGTGCTCATCCAGTTCGGCCACAACGACCAGCCCGGCAAAGGCCCAGACCGCGAGACCGACCCCAACACCACCTATCGCGCCAACATTAGCCGCTACGTCGACGAAGCTCGCGCCGCGGGCATCAGGCCCGTGCTGGTGACCTCGCTGTCGCGTCGGCAGTGGGGCGATGACGGCCGCATCGCGTCGACCCTCGAGCCCTATGTCGATGTGGTCAGGCAGATCGCCGCGGAGAAGAACGTGCCGCTTGTCGATCTCCATTCCCGCTCGATCGAGTTCTATCACTCGCTCGGCCGGGATGGCTGCGTCCTGATCTCACCTGCCAAGGAGAACGGCGAGTGGGACGGCACCCACCTCAACGCCGCCGGCGGCGAGTCGATCGGCGGCATCGTGGCGTTTGGGCTGCGCCAGGCGGTGCCCGAGATTTCGGGCAGCCTCACCAGCTACAAGGGCAAACACGCGACCACCCAACCCGCCACCCGCCCGGCCGGCCCGCCTGCCCTCGAAGCCTCCGCGTGGGCACGTTCCGCCACCGCGGCGTCCGGGCCGCTCACACACCAGGGTGCGCGCACGATCACCGTCGCCGCCGACGGCTCGGGCGACCATCGCACCGTGCAGGAAGCCGTGCTCGCAGTTCCCGAGAACAACGCCGACCGCACGACCATCGTCATCGGCCCGGGCGTCTATGAAGGCTGCATTGTCGTCCCGCGAAACCGCCCCAATGTCACCTTCGCCGGCTCGGGTGTCGGGACGACAATCCTCACCTACGCGCTCAATGTCGTCGACCCGATCCCCGAAAACGTGCCGCCCAGGATGAACGGCAACGGCGTCATCGTGCTGGGCGACGGGTTCGAAGCCCGCGACATCACCTTTCGCAACACCGCCGGCGACCGCGGGCAGGCGATGGCGCTGCGCGTGCAGTCAGACCGCTGCGTCATCCGCGACTGCCGTCTCGAGGGCTGGCAGGACACGCTCCTCACCCACTCCGGCCGGCACCTCTATCTCAACTGCCACATCGAGGGCCGTGTCGACTTCATCTACGGCGCCGCGACCGCGGTGTTTCAGAATTGCACCATCCTCAGCAAGCAGGGCGGCTATATCACCGCCGCCAGCACCCCAGAGGAAAAGCCGTGGGGCTATGTCTTCTTCGACTGCAAACTCATCGGCGACGGCTCGGGTGTCAAGGCCTACCTCGGCCGGCCGTGGCGCCCCTACGCCTCGGTAACGCTCATCCGCTGCGAGATGGGTGATCACTTCGCCCCGAGGGCTGGCACAACTGGGGCAAGGAATCGAACGAAGCGACCGCCCGCTACAGCGAGTATCAATGCACCGGACCGGGCGCCGACCGCTCCCAGCGCGTCGGCTGGTCGCGGCAACTGACCGATCAGGAAGCCCGCCACCTGACCCCCGGCGTCATCCTCGCCGGCGACGACGACTGGAACCCGCTGCCGGAGTAATCCCGATGCCGGAGTAATCCCGCTGCCGGAGTAATCAAGCCGCACCGGCGCACCCTCATACCGCCCCAGACAAACGCTTCCTGCTGACGACACCCTGTCACCAGCCCGGGCCCCCGGGCCGATCAATTCCCGGGCGGCGGTTTGTCCCTCCCATCGGCGGAGCATATACTTCCCTCGCTCTTTGAAACGCCGGTGCAAGGCTCCGCCGACAGCGAACGACCTTTGTGGGTCATGACGATTCTCCCGGTTGGTCTTGCCGATCCTTGTGATCGGTCCGGCCAACCTCCACGGGGGCGACTGGTTTCGACCGGATGGCTGCGGTGGTGGTGGCATGCCCAGGACGCTCGATTGGCCTGGTTAAACACTCGAGCAAACCCATAACTGCCAACGATACCGTTGCAGGCCGGGTCGGCTTTGCCGCTCCGGTTCGTATGGCTGCCTAAATAAGGCAACCTCGGCACTAAGCGTTCGCCCGCGACGCTTGGGCCGCTAATTGCGGGCTGGCCGGAGAGCTCTGACGGGGGCTTAGCCGGCGAGATTCACCCGTCTGATCCGCGATAGAGGGTGACGGTGCTCGCCGTCGCGGACGACAACAAAACACCGCCTAAGCATGTAGAAGCCGCCATTCGGGTTATCTCGGGACGGGGGTTCAATTCCCCCCGCCTCCATTCGACTCGCTGCGCTCGCCCGGCGGGGGCTTGCCTTGCCGATAGCCTGCCCCCGGCCGGCATCGGCACGACCGGCGGGCCGACCTGCATGTGCAAAGGCTGTCTCTCTATCGCGCGCGCAAGGGCTGTCCCGCATTATCTCAGTCGACCATCCCACCAGCGAAGCACCCGCATCGCGCGGAGCGTGATCCATCGGCTGGGCAGGCCGAGGCCTCGCGTGCTGGTCTCAGTCGGCGCAACCCCGAATTCCATATCGAAGTGCACCCGCCCGCGGTGGATGTGCTGCAGCGGCCAGCGCCCGTCGGCGAGGCGCATCGCGGTGAGCCGGTCGATCGCTTCGCCCAGCCGCGGATCGGGGGGCTCGCCGGTCGAGCAGAAGTAGTCGAGCCCGCGGAGGATGTCATAATGCCACCAGACGGGAAAGGCGGGGGTCAGCCACGTCGGGTGAATGACTTCGCCCGTGCTGAGGCGTCGGAACATCCGGCGGTCGAGCAGATAGGCTTCGCCGCGCCGGATGGCGCTTGCCAGTTCGGGCGAGTGGCCGACCGCGGCCTCAAACGCCCTGAGCCCCTCGAGCACGTTGATCGTGGTGTGGAACGACGAGCGCGTCGAACCGTTTTCGGCTTCGCAGTTCCAGCCGCCGTCGGCGAGTTGTTCACTCAGCAGCCTCTCAACAATCGGGCCGACGTCGATTCCGAAGTAGGCCCCAAGTCTGACCGTGCGGCCGTTGATGCAGGGCTCAACCTCGCCATCGAAGAAGGCTTGCCCCGCGTGCTCCCATTTTGACGCTCTGCCGGCTTCGCGGACGGCCGACGAGACGATCGGGTCGTGCGGGTCGATGCCGATCTCGCAAAGCAGTTGGAGAGTCGGCAGCGTCGAAACCCAGGGCTGGCCTTCACCGGTTGCGCGCCAGGCGTCGTCGTCTGCGGGAAAGCAGGCGCCGCCCGCCCATGTGCCGTCGGGACGCTGGAGCAACAGCAGCCGGGCACCCCATCCTTCGTGGGCGATCTTCGCGCGCTCGGCCGCCACGGCTTCGGCGGGGGCGTCGAGCAGATCGCGCATGACCTGCCAGCGGATGGCCGGGTCGGAGTCGAGCAACCAGTCGATGACATTCATAGCCGGAGCGTAGTTCATCCCGCCCGGTTGAGGTACGGCGGAGATACAGCCCACCGCGCCGCCCGACCTGACGATTGGCGTGCCGCGCGCGGCGACGACGCGGGCGAGGCGGTCGGCAGCATCGGCGGCGGACGTTGTCTGACCCGCCTCGAGGCCAGTCGATCCGAACAGGCCGACCCAATCCGATCTGCCAACTAACCCAATCTGCCGGCGGATACCACACAGGAGTCGGAAAAAACGCCGAAACGCCACGGCCTATCACACGCCAGCCCGCCCGTTTTGGGTGGCCCTGCCGACCACAGGGCGGGTGAGCACGGGCCGCCGGCCGGGCCGTGCCGAGCCGGGGGCGTTGCATTATTCACCTGCGCTCTAATCTCTTGTGCCCGCGGCCGGCTGCCGCAGGCGACAAATCGCCCCCACTTCCGCTAGACTCCCGATGGGCCCCGCGGCCGTCGCGGGCCACCAGTCGCATCGCCGGATCATCGAGAGAGACATGTCCACCCCGACCGCACGCCTGCAGCTTCAAGACAAGGTCATCGACCTCCCCATCGTCGTCGGCTCGGAAAACGAACACGCCGTCGATGTTGAAAAGCTGCGCGCCCAGACAGGCTACATCACGCTCGACGAAGGCTATCGCAACACCGGCTCGGTCAAGTCGGCCATCACCTACATCGACCCCGACAAGGGCATCCTCCGCTATCGCGGATACGCGATCGAAGAGATCTGCGAAAAGTGCACCTTCATCGAAACCGCGCTGCTGATCATCTTCGGCGAACTGCCCAACCGCGAGCGGATGGAGCGGTTCAGCGGGCTGCTCACGAAGCACGAGATGATTCACGAAGGCGTGCGCCAGATGTTCCAGGCGTATCCGCCCAACGCCCACCCGATGGCGGTTCTCTCTGCCATGCTCAACACCATCAGCTGCTTCCAGCCGCTGGTGTTCAACGTGCACGACGAGATCACCTTCGAAGAGTCGGCCGCCATGCTTCTGTCCAAGGTCCGCACGGTCACCGCCGCGGTCTACAAGACGCACATCGGACAGCCGGTCATGTACCCTGATCCGAAGCTGCGGTATTGCGACAACTTCCTTCACATGATGTTCTCTGTGCCGCTCGGCCGGCACAATCCCGACCCCGATGTGGTCGACGCGCTCAACAAGATCCTTCTGCTCCATGCCGACCACGAGCAGAACTGCTCGACCAGCACGGTCCGCATGGTCGGCAGCAGCGGGGCGAACCTCTTCGCCAGCTGCGCCGCGGGCGTGTGCGCCCTGTGGGGCCCGCTCCACGGCGGGGCCAATGTCGAGGTGATGCAGCAGCTCACCCAGATCCACGAAGAAGGCCTGGAGGTCAGCAAGCTCGTCGAAGAGGTCAAGCAGAAGAAGCGGCTGCTCTTCGGCTTCGGCCACGCGATCTACAAGAGCTTCGACCCCCGCGCCAAGATTCTCAAGGTCGTGGCCGATCGGGTGCTGACCAAGCTGGGCATCAACGATCCGCTGCTCAACATCGCCCGCAAGCTCGAGGAAGTCGCGCTGGCTGACGACTATTTCGTGAGCCGCAAGCTTTATCCCAACGTCGACTTCTACAGCGGCATTCTCCTGCGGGCGATGGGCATTCCGGTCGACATGTTCACCGCCATGTTCGCCATCGGCCGAATGCCCGGCTGGATCGCCAACTGGTGGGAGGTCAGGCAGAACAAGGAGCGCATCTATCGGCCCCGCCAGGTCTACACCGGCCCGACGCTCCGCAAGTGGGTGCCGATCGACCAGCGGTCGTAGTCGACCGCGAAGGCGAGCGCGATGATCGCCACCCCGGCGGGCACACGATCGATGGTTCGGCGATAGGTGGTGCGGTACTGGAGTATGGGGTACCGGATGGTGCGGCACCAGACGTCACGGCGCTGGTCGGCATCGCCCTGCGTACACTGCCCGCCGCTGCGGCTTCGCTGCCCGCGGTCGGGAGAGCGTTTCGGGGCTATTAGCCCGCGGCCTTCGCCCGCCGCTTGGAGCGGATGTCGACGATCATTAAGGCGCTGGTCGCCAGCGCGACCACGAAGAGCCCCGAGCAGACATACAGCAGCGTGGCGTAGTCGGTCTTGCCGTCCACCTTGCACAGCGGCACGAGCACGCTGGGCCCGATGATCCCGGCGGCAGACCAGGCCGTGAGCGTGTAGCCGTGAACGGCGCCCAGTTGCTTGGTGCCAAACAGATCGCCCAGGAAGGCCGGCACCGTCGCGAAGCCGCCGCCGTAGCAGGTCATGATGGCGAACAGCAGCACCTGGAACACCACCGCGTGCGTGATCGACGGCAGGGTGGCAAAGGCGATGACCTGAAGCACGAAGAACGCCACATAGGTCATGGGCCGGCCGAGGTAGTCCGATGCCGACGCCCAGCCGATCCGTCCGAGCCCGTTGAAGACGCCGATCAGACCCACCACCGCGCCCGCCTCGAGCGGGGTCATCTTCAGCACATCCTGCATCATCGGCGACGCGATCGAGATCAGCGCGATGCCGCAGGTGATGTTGATGCCCAGCATGAGCCACATGTAGTAGAACCGGCGTGTCCCCAGCGCCTGGTTCGCGGTGACCTGCGCGAGGTCTTCGCGGAGCTTTCTGGTGCCGGCCCTGGTCGGGTCCCAGCCCGCGGGGGCGTAACCCTTGGGCGGCGGCGCCAGATATTGCGCCGACGCCATCATCACCACGAAGTAGACCGCCCCGCAGATGAAGAAGGTGTTGGACACCGACGCCGACGTATACACCGGCGACTCCGGGGTGCCCGCGTTAAACAGCCCGGCCATCACCGGCCCGGCCAGCATGGCCGCAAAGCCGAATCCCATAATGGCAAGCCCCGTCGCGAGCCCGCGCTTGTCGGGAAACCACTTGACCAGCGTGCTCACGGGCGTGATGTATCCCGTGCCCAGCCCGATGCCGCCGATCACGCCGTAGCACAGGTAGAGCAAGACCAGCGATTGAAGCTGCACCGCGATGCCCGATCCGATCAGGCCCAGCGCGAAGCAGATCGCCGACAGCCGCCCCGACACGCGCGGCCCATATCGCTCGACGAAGTGACCAAGAAACGCCGCCGACAGCCCGAGGAAGACGATGGCGATCGAAAACGACACCTTCACCTGGTCGGCCGACACATTGAGCAACTGCGACACCGGCTTGGTCATCACGCTGTAGGCATAGACCGAGCCGATGCAGATATGAATACCCACCCCGCTGGCCGCGATCAGCCACCGGTTCTTGAGCCGCTCCACCGGCGCGGCCGATCCATAGTCGATGGTCCCCAACTGTTGCCCGACCGGCGCCGTTGACATGGCTGCTCCTCATCAGGCCGGCCCTGTGATCCAGACGCCGCAGGGCCCGCCGCTGAAACGCTCGCGCGGCCATCCGTCGGCCGCACCAGCCTGAGCATGTCAACACGCACCCACCTCCGCCATCGAAACCTGCCCCGCTGAGACCCAATGCCACACCCATACCCCGCGGCAGATCGGCGCATGCGCGAACAGTCGGAATCAACCCCAAGCCCTGAGGGGCGGAGGTTACCCCGCACTCCGACCAGCATGGCCGGCTCGCGCTTCACCCTCGACTGCGCAGCCGGCTGATCGGCATTGATGCCTGCGATGCTTTCCGGCAGGTCACCGTCCCCTGATCGCCTTGATCGCCTCGGGCATGGCAAGGATGGTCGAGACGAGTGACACGACCGTAGCGGTTTGGCAATACCAGCAGAGAGCCTTGCGGCTCTGCCATTCTTCGCGGCCGAGCTTGAGTGCGACGGCCGTATCGGCGAGCGCTTTGCCTGCCATGGCGATGGGTATCCAGCGCGACGCGGGGCCTTCGCGGGTGGCACGGTCGCGTCCGCCTGCGCCCGCGAGCGCGGCGGTCACCGAGTAGCTCACCAGCATGAGCAGGGCATCGGGCATGCGCAGGCGCTTGTAGGCATAGGGCGCCTTGTCGACTCGGTCGGCGTCGAACAGCCGCCCGGGGCCGCCGATGAAGGGAGGTTCGGGTAGGTGACGCAGCATGCCCATCTGGTAGAGGCTTACGATCTTCCCCGCGAGCATCCCTATCAGCGAGAGACGGATGATCCACCGCCGGCGGCGCAGGTCGGGCGTATCGTCTTCTCGAAGCTGCCTGCTGAGCTGAGCGGGCGTCGGGGCCCTGGAGGTGGTGTGCCGGTAAGAGGTCAACGTCGTCATGCCGGGCACGCAAGCAAACACGCTGCCATGTGGCAGCAACGATTCGACGCCTCGCCCGGCGAGCATCACTCATCGCTCCAACCACGCTCGACGATGATCACGCAAGACCCCCAATGACCCGAGCGGGGGCGACGAGCAGCCATCGAAACAGCCAACGACCGCCGCTGACGATCACCCGCGCACAGAGGCTGCTGCGCCCGCCCGACATGCCCCTGGCCGCTGCTCGTCCTATGATCGCGGGCAAATGATCTGGCGAATCGGCACGATGGGTTTCTCCTACGCTGACTGGGCCGGGCCCTTTTATCCGCCTGACGTCCGCTCGGCGGATTATCTGGCCTATTTCGCCGCCCACTTCGACTGCGTCGAACTGGATACCACGTTTTACGCCGCGCCCGATCCGGCACGTGTCGCCAGGTGGGCGGCGGCGGTTGACGCCGATTTTCGGTTTTGTCCCAAGACGCCGCGCGACATCACCCATCAGGGCCTTCTCCGGGCCAACCTGCCCGCGATGCACCGTTTTCTCGACGCGCTTCGGGCGGCCGGTGGGAAGCTGGGCGTGGTGCTCCTGCAGTTTCCGCCCTCGATGTCGGCCTCGCGGTTTGATGACCTCAGGGCTTTTCTCGCAGGCCTGCCGCGCGACATCGGCTTTGCCGCCGAGTTTCGCCACGACTCGTGGTGGACGGGTTCAACCGAGTCACTGCTCCGCGACCACAACGTGGCGATGGTGGCCGCCGATTATGTGGGCTCGCCGCGGGCGATACGGGTGACGGCCGACTTTCACTATGTCCGGCTCATCGGCGAGCACGACCGCTATCAGGAGATGACGCACGAGCGATACGACCCGACACCCCAGCTCCGCTGGTGGATCGACCGCCTGAGCGAACTGGGCAAGGGCATCGCCACCGCATGGGTCATGCACAACAACGATTACGCGGGATTTTCGATCGCCACGGCTCGACGCATGCAATCGATGCTGGGCCGGCCGCTGTTGCGTTACGAGCCGCCCGTGCCGCGTCGCCGGCAGGCGACCCTTTTCGATTGATCGTGCCGACATCGCGCCGTGCCACCGTTCCGCAGTGACGGCCATCTCCGCGATCCTGGCGGATGCCCATCAAGCCTGTGTTTGGTCAACGGCCCAGGCGCTGGAGGATTGCCATTCTCTCCGCGGGCGGCAGTCGCTTGATCTCGTCAGGCGGAAGCTGGTCGTCAAAGCGCAGCGCCGCTTCGTACTGGGCGGCCGCCTCGTCTGATAGCCCGAGCTGGTCGAGGAACTGTGCAAACTCAACGCGAATGCGCACATCGTTGGGATTGAGTTGCAGTGCCGCCTGATAGGCCGCGGCGGCGCGATCGGGCAGACGCTGAGCGGGTGGCAGCCGCCGCTCAAACCGGGCTCGCTCGAGCAGCGGCCTGACGGCCGCGGGGTTGATCGCGCTGGCACGATCGAGCATGGCACGGGTCGAGTCGAGCGAGATCTGCCTGACGTCGAGCAGCATGGCGCGGGCCGCGAGCATGGCGTATTCGCTGTTCCAGGGCACACGCTCAAGTGCATTCGTGTAGCGATCGGCCGCGGCGTCCAACCGACCGGCGCGGACGAAGTCATCGCCCTCGAGCCGGTTCGCCTCCGCCCTGACAACCGGCACAACCAGCAGGCTCACCAGTGCCACCAGGCCGCCCAGCCAGACCGCCGCGGCCGCGACCACCGCCAGACGCCCGGTGGCGCCGGTCCGCCGGCGGGCGCTGCCGTGAACATCGTTGGGCGAGTTGGCATCGCCCCCGCGCACGTCGGCGGCTTGCCTCGCGGTCATAGCGATCGTTGCGCCGATCGCGAGCATGCAGACGCCCATCGGCCCATTCTCGAAAAAGGCGAAGTCGACCATGCTGTGAACAAAGAAGACCGCCAGCCCGGCCGCGATACCCGCCCACGCCCACGGCGCGGGCGAATCGTCCAACACGAGCGAAACCACCCCTCGCCGTTCTTTCACCCGTGCGAGCGTCATGACCAGCGCGGCGAGCATCGCCAGCGCCATCAGCGCACGCTTGAAAACTTCCATCGTGGCATACTCCCAGCGCTGCGACCAGTCGATCGCGACGAGCGCCGAAACCGCCACGCCCAGCAGGGCGGTCACGACGGTCGGCGTCACCGATCTCCCGCGGTGCGAGCGATCTTCCGTCGATGCCCCCTCGACGGCAGTCTCACCGCCGGGAGCAATGGCGCGCGACAGCCCCACGCCCATGACCCGCCACAGAACTCCGCCGAGCCAGAGCACGCACAGCGCCAGGCCGACCATCCCGAGTTCGGCGGCGAACCGAACGAGCAGGTTGTGAGGGTCCCTTACCTCTTCGGCCGCCACCGGCAGACGAGCTGCGAGATACCGCAAGCCGAAGTTGTCATACCCCACCCCAAGCCACGGCCGCTCGAGGAGCATCGCCATGCCGCCGAGCCAGTATCGCCAGCGAAAGGTGAGGCTGACGTGTCCGAGTCCGCCGGTGGCGATGCCCGTCGCAATGACCGCCCCGGCCGCAAGCAACAGCCCGGCGATGCAAAGCCAGAATGCCGCTGCCCGAGCAGCAAGCCCCGTCGGCGGTTGACGCCTCACAAACCACCACGCGCCCAGCAGCATCACGCCCAGCAGCGGGGTCGCATAGGCGGTGCGCGTGCCGCTGAAAAAGATCACCACGGCGCCGGCGACCACCGCCGTGGCCAGCAGGAGCGGCTGAGCCCATTGCAGGGCACGCGGCTCGTCGTCGAGCCGCTCGCGCTGCCACAGCGTGATGACGCAGCCCAGCGCGACGATCATGAGCATCGCCGCCATCGCCGCCAGCGTGTTGGGCGATGCGCCAAAACCGGTCATCTCGCCGCCCAGCACGCGCCGCTCGAACAGCACCGCTTCAAAAGACCCCTCGCGCCAGCCTCGCTCGGCCATCACCGCCGATTTGTTGGCCTGCCACCACGCGACAAGGTCTGGATAGTCGACCAGGCGGTAATACAGCCCCTGCGTCGCCAGCGCCGCGAGCAGTCCGACCAGCACGGCAGCGACAATCCTGAGTCTTCGCCATGTCTGCGTCGTGGCCGCGGCCGCGAACCCGATCAGCGCCATCGAGAGCAGGGTCGATCCGCCCACCGCGGCCGCGAACCGGTCGGGTGCCCATGCGGCCGACAAGACCG
The DNA here is from genome assembly GCA_964493365.1 of uncultured Tepidisphaeraceae bacterium. Lineage (GTDB taxonomy): Bacteria > Planctomycetota > Phycisphaerae > Tepidisphaerales > Tepidisphaeraceae > CAZBOE01. The sequence continues at coordinate 15,157 of CAZBOE010000089.1, forward strand.
CCAATCCGCCCAGCGCGACGGCAACCGCCGCGGGCCAGAGCCCGGGTGAACGCCGCGCGCCGGCAAGCCACGACGCAATGACCAGCCCCGCCGGCAGACACCCCAGCAGGTTGAAGATCACCGTCGCACTCGCACCGACCGCCGAGGGGGTTGCGGCCCCGCCGGGCATGACGTCGAACGGGTCGCGAAGCGTCTCCGACATCAGCGCCCGCGCCGTCACGATCACCAGCACGAGCCCGAACGCGCAGCGATCGAGCAGCCCGGCCAGTGTGCCGGCATGGTCGTCGTCGTATGAGCGGGGCGGGTCGATGCTCATCGCAGCGCCTCGCCCGGTCGCGTTGACGAGGCCTCGCCCGGAGACTGACCGCCTGGTGATACATCTGCGGTCGTGCCGCCCCCCGCGGGAGAGATCGGGGGCATCGCTGCGGCGGGCGAGGGTGATCCGGGCTGGGGTGTCGCGGGTGTCGGCCCGGGTTGAGCGACCGCGCCCGTCGAGCGCGGCAGCGGATGGCGCTCGAGCAGATAGACCACGCCCAGCACGAGCAGCGTCTGCGCGAAGATCAGCCCCGCGTCGGCCGCACCCCGCACGCGCGGCAGCAGCACAGCCGCGATCGCCGTCGCTGCGGTCACGAGCCAGATGCACAGCACCGCAGTCCGACGGCTCATCCCACGCTGGACGAGCCGGTGCGAAAAATGGTTCGTGTCGCCGACAAACGGGCTTCGGCCTCGCGACAGGCGGATCCCGCTGACCACGATCAGGTCATACAGCGGCACCGCCAGCACGATCACCGGCGCCAGCACCTTGTACCATGCGTTGACCCACAGCTCGTCGCCGCTGAGAAAGGTCGTTCGTACGGTCAGCACACCGAGCAGAAACCCCAGCACGAGGCTGCCGCTGTCGCCCATGAAAATCGACGCCGGGTTGAAGTTGAAGACAAGAAAGCCGATCAGCGCCCCCAGCAACAGCGCCAGCGCCGCGGCCACGAAGAGCTGTCCGATCATCAGCGCGGTGACCAGAAACGCCAGCGTCGCCACCGCCCCGACGCCCGCCGACAGACCGTCCATGCTGTCGAGGAAGTTGAACGCGTTGGTGATGGCGGTGATCCACAAGACGGTCAAGACCACCGACACCACCGGCCCCAGCGCCGTCAGCAGCCGAAGGTCTCCCCACGCCAGCACCAGCGCGGTGGTGATGCCCAGCTGGCACACCAGCTTGGAATACGGGCCCAGCGCCCGACGATCATCGATCAGGCCCATCACATGCATGGCAGCGGTTGTCAGCAGCATCCACACCGCCGGCCAGGTCTGCTGCACAATGCCCCGACGGTGACGCTCAAACTGCCACAGCCACCTGGGCATCTGATCAATCGCGTTGGCAAAAATCAGCCCCGCGGCCATCGGGATCACCACCGCCAGGAATATCGCAATGCCGCCCCCGAGCGGCTTGGCGTTGACATGGATTTTGCGGTGCCCGGGCTTATCGACAAAACCCACCCGCCGAGCCACCGTCCTGACCACGGGGGTCAACACCAGCGACAGCAAAAGCGACGAGGCGACCAGCAGCGCATAAATCCAGAGCATGTGGGCAGCGGAAGATACGCCCAGTCGGCGCGGCTGACCAGCCGGCCGGTCGATTGCCGCGGTAAGTCATCTTCCGATTGCGTCCGCCCCTGCGGCGCGGAGGCTGACGCGGCATCGCTGGGCCTGATACAATTGTTTCGCGGTGAGCCGTCAACCGGCCGGCTCGGCGCCCCGGACGACCGCGTCGGCACGTGCCACGCGCAGCAGCCGCGTGTTTCAGGGCCCCAATCGCCCGGCCGCTGGGGCGCCAGGATCGACCGCGTTAGCCCGGCCGGCTGCCGGGGCATCCACCCAGACAGGCATGGCAGCCGGGGGTTGGCTGCGGGCAGGGATAGAATCAGCCACGTTCGTGATGATGCATCGCAACCGCCGTGGATCTTCGTTGCTTTTGCCCGTGGCGGTTTCGCTGGCGGCGCACGGCGGCCTCGCGCTCTATATGACCAACGTGGCCGCCCGCGAAAACCAGGCCCTGCTCCTGTGGCTGTCGAGCCGCCGGGGAGATCAGCCGGTCTTCTCGCCCGCGGAAGTGCCCACCTATGACCCCTCGCTGCTCGATATTCCCGCGGCCGACGAGCCGTCGATCCCGGTCGCATTTCTGCCGCCGCCCGATCCGGTCTTGCCACCCGAGCCGCTTCCGTCGCCCGACTTGATGCCCCCGGAGCCCCCGGCGCTGCCCGAGCTTGAGATCGGGCGAGCCGACGGCCGCGGCACCGCAACCCACGATCAGGAGGGCGATCGTCCGCTCGAAGCGCGACGCGGCCCGAGCGACCAGGCCGACCTCTCGCGTGACCCCGTCGGCACCGGCCAGTTCACCGGCATCCCCAATCCCAGCCCCGTCGAAGGCGACGGCGGCCGGGGCGGCGCGCCGGCCGTCACCTCGCCCGGCAGCGTGCCCTCGCCCG
>CAZBOE010000090.1:0-17564 GCA_964493365.1 uncultured Tepidisphaeraceae bacterium
CTTGCCGGCTCGGCGGTTGGCACGATTCGGCCGCGCGGGGCACGCATCGCTGGCGACGTGCGCGACGGCGACGCGATCGTGTTTCTCGCCAGCTCGGGTGTGCAGACCAACGGGCTCTCGCTGTGCCGTGCGATCGCCGACCGGCTGCCGCAGAGCTATCTCACCCCGCTCAGCGACGGCCGACCCTATGGGGCGGCGCTGCTCGACCCCTCGGTCATCTATGTCGAGTTTGTCCGCCGGCTGATCGACAGCGGCATTCGAGCCCGCTACCTGGCTCACATCACCGGTCACGGCTGGCGCAAGGTCATGCGGCTCGAAGAGCCGTTTGTCTACACCATCACCCGGCTGGGTCCGCAGTTGCCGATCTTCGACTTCCTCATGGCGTCGGGCCCGATCGAACTGCGCGAAGCCTATGCCACGTTCAACATGGGCGTCGGGTTTGCCGCCTATGTCGATCCGGCCGACGCGGTGAAGACCGTCGAGCTTGCCGGCGCCGCGGGATACACCGCGTGGGTCGCGGGGCGGGTGACGCGAGACGGCCGGCGCAAAGCCGTCGTCGTCGAACCGCTGGGGCTCGAGTTCGACGGCTCTACGCTGGCTGTTCGATAGGATCGCTCGATCGTATCGATCGATCGTGTCACTCAATCGTCTCGCTCTATCCTGTCGCACCTGCCGCCCGTCTAGCGGCGTCGACGCAGCATGAGCATCGCCGGCAGCGCCAGGGCGGCCGCCGTCGGCTCGGGGATGGGCGAGGTGTCGAGGGTCACGCGGAAGTTGTCGACACTCGTCACGATAATCTGTTCGGAGCCGTCGTCGACGCCATTGGTGCTGAGCGAGAAGCCGAATCGCAGCGCCAGCCCGCCGGCGAAATCACGCGACGAAAACACGTCGGGGCCCAGGGTGGCGGTGACGGTTTGATAGTCGATGCTGGGCGCGAGGAAGTCGATGGTGGTCAGGGCGCCGCCGTTGTCGTCTTCGACGGCAAAGCCGACATCGACGGGCGAATCCGCCAGCACATCCAGGGAGAAGGTGATCGAGTTGATGATCCCGTCGACAGAGGGCGTCCACTCGACCGGCAGGTAGATATGGATCGACTGGATGCTCACCGGCTCAATCGTCGGTGTAATCGTGCCCTCGGGCTCGTAGGTATGGGTGATCACGCCGCGGGTGTCGGGGTTGCCGCCATCGATGTCGCTCGCGAGTTCGGAATTGAAGACCGAGCCGAACGGATCGCCTGCCTCGAACGGGCCGAAGAAAAACGAATTGAGATTCGTGTCAGCCTCCTCCATGCCGAAATCGATCACCGTCACCACGTCGGCCCGAGCCAGCGATGCCGACAGAAGAACGCCTGCCGCCATGGCGGCAACCAATCCACGCATTCTGACCTCCTTCAGATCAGGGTTTCCGCGGGCCCGTCGCCGATCACGAAACACTGCAATCGCGCGGGCCGCCATGTTGTGTAAACCTCACAACAAGCGTCGGCAATATGAAAAGTTGTCGTTTGATCGACAAACCGGAGAGATTTCGTCAGCCGACCTGGGCGAGCGGCAACGAATCGCCAAATTGGGCGATCAGCGCGTCGCGGAGGGCGCGGTGCTGGGGCAGCGAGAGCCTGGGGTCTGTCTCAAGCAGGGCCAGCGCGTCTTCCTTCGCCTGGTAGAGCAGCTCGGTTTCCTCGGTGACATCGGCGAGCTTGAACTCGGGCAGGCCGTGCTGGCGGGTGCCGAAAAACTCGCCGGGCCCGCGGAGCTTGAGGTCCATCTCTGCTATCTCAAATCCGCTGGCCGTGGCGCACATTGCGCTGAGCCGCGCCGAGGCCGACTCGGTCTGTGCATCCGACAGAAGCAGGCAATAGCTCGTGTGGCTGCCGCGGCCGACACGCCCGCGAAGCTGGTGAAGCTGTGACAGGCCGAACCGCTCGGCGCTGCCGATCAACATCACCGTCGCGTTGGGCACATCGACGCCCACCTCGATGACCGTCGTCGCGACGAGCACGTCGGCGCGGCCCTCGCGGAAGTCGGCCATGGCGCGCTGCTTCTCCTCGGTGCTCATCTGCCCGTGGAGCATCGTCAGCCTCAGCCCGCTCAAGGGCCCTTCGCCGAGCCGCTTGAATTCGGCCGTCACCGACGCGCTTTCTCCGGCTCCCGTGTCGATCGGAGACCCGTCCGATCCGCCTGCGTTGATCTGCGGCAGCACGATATAAGCCTGTCGGCCTTCGCCCACCTGCCTGCGGATGAACTCGTAGGCCTTGCCCGCCTGAGGGCCGGTGATCCATCTCGTCTCGATCGCCTGCCGCCCGGGCGGCAGCTCGTCGATGATGCTCATGTCGAAGTCGGCGAAGTAAGACAGCGCGAGCGTGCGCGGGATGGGCGTGGCGGTCATCACCAGGTAATGGGGCAAGAGGCCCTTGCTGCGGATCGTTGCCCGCTGGCGCACGCCGAGGCGGTGCTGTTCGTCGACCACCACCAGCCCGAGGTTGGCAAACTCGATGTCCTCCTGCAGCAGGGCCTGTGTGCCCACCGCGAGGTTGATCCGCCCGTCAGACAAAGCGCCAAAGAGCGATCCGCGGCTGGCTTTGCGTGTCCGCTGGGTGAACAGCTCGACCGCCACGCTCGACCCTGCGAGAAACCGTGAGAGCGTGAGATAATGCTGCTCGGCGAGCACTTCCGTCGGCGCCAGCAGCGCCGCCTGCATGCGGTTGGCCACCGCGACGAGCATGGCATACAGCGCGACCGACGTCTTGCCGCTGCCGACATCGCCCTGGAGCAGGCGGTTCATCGGCCGGCCGGACTGCATGTCAGAGAGCACTTCCCAGATCGCGTGTTGCTGGGCCCGGGTCAGCTCGAAGGGGAAGCGGGCGCGGATGCGCTGATCGACCAGCTTGTCGACGCGGAGGATCGGCGCGGTCAGCTTGCTGCCGGTCTGTCGCCGGGCGATGCCCAGGCCGAGCTGCATGACCATCAGTTCGTCGAAGATCAGCCGGCGTCGGGCGGCGATGGCCGCACTGCGCGTGGGCGGGCAATGAATGGCGGCGAAGGCGTCGCGCCGCTTCATCAGGCGCCGCCGGGCGAGCAGGGCATCGTCGAAGTATTCGACGACCCCCGCGGTGAGGCGGGGCAGGTTGTCTTCGATGAGCCGGGCGATCACGTCGGTGCTCAGGCGGCTGGAGGCGGGATAGACCGGGCGCAGCCTGCCCGATCCGGCGGCCAGCGCTCCGCCGTCGCCCTCAGGTGAGGCTGTCACCCACTTGGGATTGACCATCTGCGGAAGCGATCGAAAGAAGCTGACCTTGCCCGTCACCTCGATGTGCTTGCCCGGGTGAATCCGCGTGCGCAGGTAGGCGGCGTTGAAAAACGTCAGGGCGAGTTTGCCCGTGCCGTCGTCGAGGGTCGCCTCGAATCGGGGCCGGCGGCCGGCGCTGTAGTTGACCGCCACCACTTCGCCGCGGGCGGTCTGGATGTCGTCGCCCCCGCGCAGTTCGGCGATCTGCAGCCTGCCGGTTTCGTAGCGGTAGTCGCGCGGAAAATAGGTCAGCAGATCGGCCGGGCTTGTAATGCCGAGCTCTAGAAGGCCCTTGACCCGGGCGGGCCCTAAACCTTCGAGCGCGGCCAGCGAGCCGGGCGGCGCCGGGCCGTCGTTCGTGTTGGTGTTGTCGGCGTCGGTTGTGGCCCGCGGCATCAGGGTCGATTGTATGCGCAAGGCCGCCCGCAGCGGCAATGACAAACCTCATGCGGGATCGGGCCTGGCCCACCCTTCGCGGCCGACCAGCTTGACGAAGCGGCAGGGGCAGATGTCCTGGACGTCGAGCCGGCCGCCTCGACGGGTGATGCGGACGAGCATCTGTTCCTGCTCGTCGCCCACGGGCAGCACGGCGTATCCGCCGTCGGTCAACTGGCTCAGCAGCAGTTCGCGCGGAATCGCCGGCGCGCCGGCGGCGATGAGAACGCGATCGAACGGCGCGTGCTGAGGCCAGCCCTCGGTGCCGTCGCCATGGCGGAAGCGCACGTTGCGGACGCCCAGCCGCCCGAGCCGCTCGAAGGCGCTGTCGAGCAGTGGCTTGACCCGCTCGATCGAAAACACCGTCTCGCAGAGCCGGGCGAGAACCGCGGTTTGATAGCCGCTGCCGGTGCCGATCTCGAGCACGCGGTGGCGCGGCTCGAGCTGAAGGCGGTCGGTCATCAGCGCGACCATGTAAGGCTGGCTGATGGTCTGCCCGAAGCCGATCGGCGCGGCGCGGTCGGAGAAGGCGGTGCCCCGGTCGGGTTCGTCGAAGAACGCGTCACGCGGAACATGGCGCAGCGCGTCGATGAGCCGGGGCTCGTTGATTCCCCGCTCGACCACCTGCGTGCGGATCATCGTTTCAAGGGCCTGGCTGGGTGGGGCATCGTTCAAGAGTGAATCCTTGGACAACCATCGTACCAGCCGGAAGGCGGCGACAGGCAATGACCACGCGGAAAAGCCGACGACGCCTGCTCCGTGGCGTTCCCATGCCTCTGCAAGCACGGCCGATGCCGCGCCGGCGGCTTCGACCGGGTGTTTGACGCCTTTGCCGCGGTCTCATAGCCTCGCGCCTCACGCGCGAAAGAGGCGGCCCTTGCGGCACAAAACAGTCCAACCGATCGTGACGCTGCTGACCGACTTCGGATCGGCCGACGGCTATGTCGCCCAGATGAAGCTGGCGCTCCTGCGTGCGCGGCCCAGGCCGGCGCTGGTGGATGTGTCGCACGCAATCGCCCGCCACGACATTACGGCCGCTTCGGTGACGCTCGGGTCGGTGGTGAAGACCGCATCGCCCCGAACGATCCATGTGGCGGTGGTCGATCCGGGTGTCGGAAGCGCGCGGCGCATTCTCGTCGTCCGCGCTGCCGGCCAGATCATCGTGTGTCCGGATAACGGGCTGATCACCTGGACGCACCGCGCCGTGACGCCGGTCAGGGCGTTTGCGCTGCGTTACAGCGCGCCCGATCTCCACACCTTCCACGGCCGCGACGTGATCGCGCCGGCGGTGGTCAGGCTGCTGCGGGGCGAGCGCGTCGAACGGATGGGTGCGCCCGTGGATGACCCGGTGATGCTCGATCTCGCGCCGGCATCGCGCGATGCTGCCGGGGATTTGATCGGCAGCCGCGTCATCCACATCGACGCCTTCGGCAACGCGACGACCAACGTCTGCCGGGAGCATCTGCCGCCCGGCGCGACGGTGACCGTGGGCGGGCAGCGCATCGGGACGGTCAGGCACACCTATAGTGACGTGGCTCCGGGCGAGCCGCTGGCGCTGATCGGGTCATCGGGCCTGCTGGAGGTCGCGGTCAACCAGGGTTCGGCGGCCGAGCGGCTGGGGCTGCAAGTCGGCACCGCGGTGAGCGTGCATCGAGTATGACAATGGTGGAAGAGACTGCTCAATCAGGCCATTCCTCGCCTCAGACCGCTCGTCTGCGCGAGCTGGACAAGCGCCACATCTGGCACCCGTTCACGCCGATGAAGCTGTGGCTCGAGAGCGAGCCGCTGGTGATCACCGAGGCACAGGGCTTTCACCTGATCGACTCAGAAGGCCGGCGCTACATCGACGGCGTCTCGAGCTTGTGGTGCAACGTCCACGGGCACCGCGTCGCGGAGATCGACGAGGCGGTCCGTCGGCAGCTCGACCGGGTGGCCCACACGACGATGCTCGGGCTGGCCAGCGAGCCTGCGATCGAGCTGGCCGACCGGCTCATGCGGATCGTGCCCGCGGGGCTGACCAAGGTCTTTTATTCCGACGCCGGCGCGACGGCGACCGAGGTGGCGTTCAAGCTTGCGGCGCAGTATTGGCACAACATCGGCAAGCCTGCGAAGAAGGCGTTCGTCGGGCTGGGCGACGCCTACCACGGCGACACTTTCGGCGCGATGTCGGTCGGGCGGACCGAGGCGTTTCACCGTGCGTATTGGCCGATGCTGTTCCAGACCCACGTGACGCCCACGCCGTTTGTCTATCGCTATACGCCCACCGGAACGCCGCCGATGTCGACGGAGGCGGTGCTGGGCGATGCGCTGGCGAAGCTGCGTGCGGTGCTGGATCAGCACCACGAGACGATTGCCGCGGTGTGTCTCGAGCCGATCGTCCAGGGCGCTGCCGGGATGATCGTTCACCCGGCGGGCTTCCTCGCGGGCGTGAGGCGGCTGTGCGACGAGTATGGCGTGCTCATGGTTGCCGATGAAGTGGCGGTCGGTTTCGGGCGCACGGGGCGCATGTTCGCCTGCGAGCATGAGTCGGTCAGCCCCGACCTGTTGTGTGTCGCCAAAGGCATCTCCGGCGGCTATCTGCCCCTGGCGGCCACCTTCACCACGCAGCGGATTTTCGATGCTTTTCTCGGCGATCCTTGGGAAGGCCGCACTTTCTTCCACGGGCACACCTACACCGGCAACCCGCTCGCCTGTGCCGCGGCCATCGCCTCGCTCGACCTTTTCGAGCGCAACCGGGTTCTCCAGAGCGTGTGCGCCAAGGCGGAGTGGTTTGACCACGCGGTCGAACAGCGCGGACTGCTCGGGTCGCCTGCGGTGGGCGACATCCGCCGCAAGGGATGTATGTTCGGAATCGAACTTGTCGAAGATCGCCAGACGCGACGGCCTTTCGACGCCAGAAAACGTGTGGCGGCGGGCGTGTGTCAGCGGCTCAGGCGACGTGGCGTGATCATCCGCAACCTCGGCGATGTGGTCGTGCTCATGCCGCCGCCGGCGATGCCGGTCGAGCTGTTCGCGCAGGTGGTCGAGGCGCTCGATGCCGAACTGCGACTGCTGCCGGTGTAAGCGCCAGCCCACACCAGCGCCGTATAAGATCATCGCCCGATGACGCCACCGCACGATGACGCCACCGCCCAACGAGCCAACCGGTGACCTGACCATGCAGCGTGTTCAAAAGCCGACCATTCCGGGATTGCTCATCACCGCGACCGACACGGGCGTCGGCAAGACGCTGGTGACGGCCGCCCTGGGTCGATGGTTTGCCTCGCGTGGCCGGCGGGTGGCGGTGATGAAGCCGGCCGCCACGGGTTGCAGCCGGGGCCGCGAGGGGCTGATCAGCGACGACGCCGAGTTCATCGCGCATCACGCCAACACCCCGTTTCCGCTCGATCTCGTGTGTCCCCAGCGGTTCGTCGAACCGCTTGCGCCGGCGGTCGCGGCACAGCGGGAGAAACGCCCCGTCGACTTTGAGGCGATCGACAACGCCGTCCGGCTGATGTCGGCGTCGGCCGATGTCGTGGTGGTCGAGGGCGTGGGCGGCATCATGGTGCCGATCGACGTCGGCTACACCGTGCTCGATCTGGCGGTCGACCTCGACCTGCCCGCGGTGGTGGTGGCTCGGCCGTCGCTGGGCACGATCAACCACACGGTGCTGACGCTCATGGCGCTTCGCGGTGCGGGGGTGCGTGTGGCGGGCGTGGTCGTCAACCGATATCCGGTCGATCAGGCCGGCATCGCCGAAGAGACCAACGTCGCGGCGCTGGAAAAGTATGGCAAGACCTCGGTGCTGACGGTCGTGCCCGATGAGCCGTATGATGCTTCGGCCACCGTGCTTCCCCCGGGCATCATGTCGGCGATCGAACGGGTGGATTGGGGCAGTCTCGCCCAGCGTCCACGTCGCCCGAACCGTTAGCCGCGGGCGATCGGCGCGGCTCGAGGCGGGTCTCGGCTTGCCGCCGGCGCGGCGGGGCGGTATGCTTCCGGGCCCGATGCGTCGGGACGCCTGACGGTTTTTGTTCGTAAGTCGGGTGTTGAGAGTCGGTTAGGTGATGTTTGATCGAATCTGATAGGTGAACCATGGCACATAAAAAGGGCGCCGGCTCGTCAAAGAACGGTCGCGATTCCAACCCGCAGTACCTGGGCGTGAAGGCCTATGGCGGTCAGGCTGTGACCGCCGGCTCGATCATTATCCGCCAGCGTGGGACTCGGTTTACCCCGGGCTATAACGTCGGCATCGGCAACGACGACACGCTCTTCGCGCTGATCGACGGCAAGGTCGAGTTCCAGGGCCGCAAGGTCCACGTGAGGAACTGAGGCGCGAGGCACGAAGGCATTGAGGCACGAAGGCACGAAGGGCGCAACGATGCCCCTCGTGCCTTTGTGCGTTGATTGCCGCGAGCGTTGCGGGCGACGGTTTTGCCCGCCAGTTGATCGCCTGGCCGGTTGATCGTGCAGCCGGTTGATCGTCCAGCCGGCCGTTCGGCAGCCGACTGTTCGCCCGCCGACTGTTCGGCAGCCGATCGTTCGGCAACCGAGTGTCGCCTCCTGAATCTCGTCTCGCCGATTGTCGCCTCACCTATTGTCCCGGCGCCGGCTTTTGCTGTTGGAGTTTGTTAATCGGTCGAGTCTGGTTGCGGCTCCCTGCGATTGGTGCCTCCTGCCTCTGGTCTTCTGTCTTCCCCTGCCATGTTCATCGACGAAGCAAAAATCCACGTGAAGGCCGGCGACGGCGGCAACGGCTGCGTCTCGTTTCGGCGCGAGAAGTATGTGCCCAAGGGCGGGCCCGACGGAGGCGACGGCGGGTATGGCGGATCGGTCGTGTTCCTGGCCGACCCCAACAAGGACACGCTGCTCGACTTTGCCGGCAAGCATCACTGGCGCGCCAAGCGCGGCGAGTCGGGCATGGGCAAGAAAATGGCGGGCGAATCGGGCGAAGACCTGGTCATCCGCGTGCCCCCGGGAACCCTGATCTTCGATGCCAACAACGCCATCCTGCTGGCCGACCTCGATAAGCCCGGCCGACGCGCGATCATCGCCAAGGGCGGACGCGGCGGGCGCGGCAACTGGCACTTCCGCTCGCCCACAAACCAGACCCCGCGCTATGCCGAGCCCGGCGGCGAAGGGCAGGAGCGCGACCTGCGGCTCGAACTCAAGCTCATCGCCGACGTCGGGCTGGTGGGCATGCCCAATGCCGGCAAATCGACCCTGCTCCGGGCCATCTCCGCGGCAAGGCCCAAGGTGGCGGCCTATCCCTTCACCACGCTCGAGCCGCAACTGGGCATCGTCGAACTCGTCGGCGATCGACGGATGGTGTTTGCCGACATTCCCGGGCTGATCGAGGGCGCCAGCGGCGGCGCCGGGCTGGGCCATGATTTCCTCCGCCATATCGAGCGGACGAAGGTCATCGTTCACCTGCTCGACCTCCACCCGCTCGACGGCAGCGACCCGGCCCAGAATTACAAGACCATCCGCGCGGAGCTCGAGGCCTTTTCGGATGTGCTGGCCGACAAGCGAGAGATCATCGCGGCCAACAAGGTCGACCTGTCTACCGACGACAAGGCACTGCGCTCGCTGCGGCGCAAGCTCAAGGGCAAGGAGATCCTGCCGATCTCCGGCGCGACACACGAGGGCGTGCAGCCGCTGCTCGACGCCTGCTGGGATCTGCTGGTCGAGGTGAGGGCGGCGCTGCCGCAGTCGCCCGACCCCGAGGTGATCGACGCCAGCGGGATCAAGGAGGCCCAGGTGCCCGCGGGCGTGGCTGTCGAATATGACCCGGGCCCGGCGCCGGGTGAGGGGCTCGATGACGACGAGTCGGGCAACCCCGCTCCCCGCCGACGGCCGTCGCAGGAAAAGCTGGTCGATGACATCGACATCGGCGACGAGGAATAAACGGTCAACCTGCTCGAGGCACAACATGCAAGACATGCCCGCATCGCTCGGCGTGGCGCTCAAGGAATGGTCGGTGGTGTGCGATGCCCTGGCGCAGGGCGAGCAGATCGTGCTGCTTCGCAAGGGGGGCATCCACGATACCGAAGGGGTCTTTGAGCTCGAGGAGCGACACTTCCTGCTGTTTCCCACGCTGCTGCATCAGCAGCCCGGCATGGTCAAGCCGGCATACCGGCAGCGCATCGAGCCGGTTGCGTCCGAGCCCCACAGTGTGGCCCTGTCGGCCGCCGCGACCGTGACCGATATTGTCCGCCTGCCCTCGCGGTCGGCCGCCGACGCGCTCTTCGATCTCCACATCTGGGACACGCCGCAGATCGACATGCGGTTTAACTACAAGCCCACCCACCCGCTCTACCTCGTGCTGCTGCGGGCCTGCGTCTTGCCCGCGCCGGTGACGGTGGAAAACACACCCGCCTATGCGGGCTGCAAAAGCTGGGTGCCGCTGGATCGCTCCATCGACCTCACCCACGCCACCGCGGCCCTCGATGATGACGCATACCAAGCCAGGCGAGACACGATTGCCGAACGGCTCGCCGCCCACGGCGTCCGGTTTCGTTCATGACGGGCAACCCGGCTGCTCTGAAGGTCACACCGCTTCGAAGCAGGCACTGACCCCAGGCGCCGACGTCGTTACGCTTTGGCGCAAGCATGAAATCGGCCTGCCGTTTCGCGCGGCCGATCCGCCCGGGGTGCCGCGTGGCGGGTAGCGTCACTTTGGCAGCGAGTTGCGCTCTTCAAGGCTGAGCGGACCGTTGGGTTGGAGCCGGCCATCGAGGTAGCCCCACTCGGTGAACGCGACGGTATAGCTCTTCTGCGCCACAAACCCGCCCATGCAAACGCGCGACCCATCGCCGCTGCTCGACTGCTCGGAGGCCTCGAGCAACTGCTGAAACACCCACTGCGGAACAGCCTCGCGCTCGCCGGGATAGGCGTACCGCAGCATTATCACATGGCCCAGCAGCACCGCCTCATGCCCCCTGAAGCGCCGCACGAGCCGCGGCCAATCGAGTGCATCGCGCTGGCGAAGCATCAGGTGAATGACGTCGGCGCCGTCGAAGCGGTCGCGGTCCTGCACGAACGCCTTGCTCCACAGTTGTTCCTCGGCCGGCACGATGCGGGCCGGATGGCCCAGCACGTCGATGTGCTGGCTGTGCTCAAACCACGCATCGTCAACAACACAGACGCCGTTTCCGCTGTTATAGAGAATGTCGACAAAGTCATCGCCGCTGAGTGCCTTGGCGATCCAGAATCGATAGAAGTATTCGGTCTGATAGCCCGCGCGGGCGAGCGTCTCGAGCGCGCGGGCGTGGTCGTCGTGGCGGACGAACAGATCAAGGTCTTTGGTGTTGCGTCGGATGCCCGTGTAAAAGGCCATGGCATACCCGCCGCCGACGAGAAAGGGCACGCCCGCTTCGTCGAGCCGCCGCATGGCATCGACATAAAACGCGGCGGTTGGCTCGCCGGGCTCGATGGGGGTGGCAGGGGGGACGCAACTCATAACCAGCAACGCCTGACGCAAACGCGGTGCCGCGTAAACCCCTGATGACCATGCCGGCGATCGGAATCGAGCGGGTCACCACACCTCGGCTGCCGCGCGATGTCGGTCTTGCCCCTTCGTTTGCCGCAGCCACCAGGGGTGTGGAATCGACTCAGCGCCTAGTAGACACACAGCGGAATCCGCATCTCCTCGAGGCTGATGCCGGCATGGACCGCGATATACAGCTTGCCTGGCGTGCGCTCGGGCGGATGGTAGGCCAGCGTGGCAGGGCGGTAGGCGATCGCGATGAAGTCGCCGAAACGTCGACGCGCCGCGGGGGAGAAATCACCCGGCCCAAACAGCCGGCGGCGCTCGGCCTCGCCCGAGGTGATCAGCACCATCCGGTCGGAGAATCGCGCGTTGAAATCGCGGGCAAACGCATCGTGGTGGCCGGGCTTGACGTGAAACACCGGTGTCCGCGCGTCGCCCGTGGGGGGAACGATCAGGTGATCGAGCAGCGGATCGCCTGCCATGATCAGCGTCTGATCGGCCTCGGGCACATCGATCAGGCCGTGGTCTGCGGTGACGACAAGCCGCCCGCCGACCGTGCGGAGAAAGTTGGCCAGCCGGCGAAGCTCGCCGTCAATCTGCATGACCAGCGGCACGATCGATTCATGCCCCACGCCGCGCTTGTGGCAAAGGGTGTCGATCTCCGGGAAATAGATCGCGGTGTAAGTCGGCTCACTCGACCGCCTCGACAACGCGTTGATGTGTTCGATCGTCTGATCGATGGCGTTTTTGAAGGAGTGGTAGGCGATGCCGCGTGTGCCGCCGCGGGTGAAGACGTTGTAGACGCTGTTGGCGATGTCGTGAGGCGCGACGTTGAGCACAGCCCGGGGCACGCGCGATAGACACGGCTCGGCCGACACCACCTGCGCCGGGTGAAGCCCGCGGTGAACGAGGCCCTCGCCGGTGTATCGGTCGATGAACGGAAGCAGGGCGGTGGTCAAGCCGAACTCAGGCAGGTAGGTGAACCAGCCGGTGATGGCGTGGGCGGCCGGCCAGACCGCGGTCGCCACGCTGGTGAGCGCGCAGGCCGTGGTGGACGGGCAGGTGGAGACCAGCGTCGTCTTGAGCGACGAGCGAAGGAACGACCCGCTATCGAGCCGGTCGACGATGTTCATCCCCAGCCCGTCGAGCAGGACAAACACAAGGTGCGAAGTCTGGCCGATCAGGTCGATCAGCTGGCGGGTCGCGGGATAGCTGTCGAGCCCGTCAACACCGGCGATGGTCGTCACCGCCCGGACGAGGTGGACCAGGTCGGGCGACGAAACGTCGGGGCGCACGAGCAGACCCTGTTCAAACAGGCTGTCGAGATCGGGGGCGGCTGTCACTCCAGCATGTTATGCGAACGCAGCGCCGCAGGTCATCGCATCAAAACAGGGCCTGCCAGAGCACCGCAGACGCCGAGCGGTCTCATGCCTGCCCTGATGCCGGTGCGGGATTTCGCAAGTCAACCGAATCGACCCCATCAGGCGGGGCCGCGGGGCCGACGTGTCGATCCACGCCCGCGGCCATCGATCAAGCATCAGGCAGCACGTGTCGGGGTTGTTCGCCCTCTATGCTTGCCCGCTGTCGCTTCTAAGCCAGCCCCCGCTGCTGAGCGCTCGGTCACCGCGATTGGCCGCCGCGCTTGGGCACAGCGCTTTGCCACCGCGCTCGTCTCCGTCGCTCGTCTCCATCGTTCGGCTGGGGCGTTCGGATCAAGCGCTCGTCTCCGGCGGTCGCCCCCCAAGCGACTCTTCCCGAAGCGTCTCGCCGCGTGTCATTCCGCGGGCGCATCGCCGGGCTGGGGCGTCGGCCGGCGACGTGCCGGGATATGCCGCTGCGCCACCGGGATATCCTCATCAAAAATGACGCGGACGCTGGGCGTGTCGAGGTCGTCGAACTGGCCCCTGTGCACGGCCCAGAAAAACGCCCACAGGGCCACGCCCGCCATCACCAGCGCGATCGGCAGCACGACAAACAAGACGCTCATGACTCGCCCCTTGCCCGTGTGGGGTCGCCGAGTTGGCTGAGCGCCAGCAGCAGAACAGTGGCCGAGCTAAGCGGCATGAGGATCGCGGCGATGAGCGGGTGCATGACCCCGACCGCGGCCAGTAGGCCCGCCAGCAGGTTGTAGCCCGCCGACACCACAAGATTCCTGCGAACGATCCGCATGGCGCGACTGCTGTACCGCAGCAGGTCGAGCACGCCCCCGAGCCCCGGGCGGGCGATGTAGACATCAGCAGCGGCCAGGCTCGCCTCGGCGCCGCCGTGCACGGCGATGCCCACGTCTGCCGCCGCCAGCGCCGCCGCGTCGTTGACGCCGTCGCCGACCATGACGATCGTCCGCTCGCGCCCCGTGGTCTCCTTGACCGCCTGGAGCTTGTGCTCGGGCGTCGCTTCGCCTGTGGCGTCGATGATGCCCACCTCGGCGGCGACGCTCGCGACCACATCCTGCGCGTCGCCCGAAAGGATCGACGGCTTCCACCCCAGTCGGCTGATCTCCTGGAGCGTGGTCTTTGCGGCAGGTCTGACGCTGTCGCCCAGCGCCGCGACCGCGATGGCCCGGCCGTCTCGCGCGACGAGCACGGCGGTCTGCCCGGCCTGCTCAAACTCACACCGACGCCGCGACAACATGGGCGGCACGACAACACCGTTGCGCCGCATGTGTCCGGGCGACCCGATGGCGATGGTTGATCCGCCGACCCGCGCCGAGATGCCGTCGCCCGTGGAGACCACGGTGTCGCGGATCTCCGCGCGGTGGTGCGCGTCGATCTCGCAGGCGCCGAACGCCTCGCAAAGCGCACGGGCGATCGGGTGTGGGCTGTGGCGCTCGATCTCGGCCACGATCGGCTGGATCTCCTCTTCGCCTTCCCAGCGAATGACCGTCACCTGGCCGGTGGTGAGCGTGCCGGTCTTGTCGAGGATCAGACGGCCGTTCTTCGCCCGGCTGAGCCGCTCGATCGCGACGGCGCTCTTGACCAGCACATCCTGCCGGGCGAGTCTGCCGATTGCGACGGCCAAGGTCAGGGGCGTTGCCAGCCCCAGCACGCACGGACACGTCACGATCAGCAGCGCGACCGAGTGGTCGATCGCCGCCGAAAGGCTGAACTGCGCCCAATATGCAAACACACCCGCGGCCGCGATCGTCACCGCGATGGTGAAGACGACGCCCACCTTGTCGACAAACGCAACGATCGGGCTCTTCTCTTCGACCCCACGCTGAATGAGCTCCATCAGTCGGCCCACCCGCGTCGCCGCGCCGACCGCGGTGACCGAGATGCGGATGGTTGAGCCCGTGTTCTGCGCGCCGGCGTGGACGGTGTCGCCGCGGGTGACGCTGACGGGCGCCGATTCGCCGGTAAGCAGCGCCTGGTTGATCGACGAGTCGCCGCCCGTGACCACCGCGTCGGCGGGAATCAGCTCCCCATCACGAACCTCAACGATATCGCCCGCAACCAGTGCCTCGACAGGAACCGTATCGACCCGGCCGAGGCGAACGACGCGGCAGGTGGCCGGCGTGAGATTGAACAGCAGCTCGACCGCGTCATCGGCGCGGCGCTGCTGGGCATATTGAAGCCATCGCCCGACCAGCAGCAGGAAGATCAGCACGCACAACGAGTCGAAATAGATCTCCCCACGGTCGAGGATCGTGTTGACCGACCCCGCGACGCCCCCGGCCAGCAGCGCCAGGGCGATCGGGACATCGAGGTTGATCGACCTCGCCCGGAGCGCCGACCATGCGGAGATAAAGAATGTCGACCCCGGCCACACCAGCGCCACGACGCCCAGCGCCATGCTCAGCCAACGGAACATGACGCGGTATTCGTTTTCGATGCCGCCGGTGAGGCCGGCATACAGCGCGATCGCCAGCAGCATGACGTTGCCCGCGATCGCGCCCGCGGCGCCGAGGTGGATCAGCCGCCGGCGTTTCTCGCGGTGGTGAATCACCTGGCGGGTTGTCCCCCGCGCGGGGTGGGGCGTGTAGCCCAGGCGGCTGATCAGCCGCGCGATATGCGACAGCTTCACCAGCGACGGATCCCACGTCACCCTCACGACACGCTGGCGCAGGCTCAGCCTCGCCTCGACCACCCCGCAAGCCACGCGGGGAAGCCGCTCGATCAGCCACACGCAGGCACCGCAGTGCACGCCTTCGAGCATGAGATCGGCGCTGGCCAGCCCCGAGACCGGATCGATCCGCACATGCAGCCGCTCGAACGCGGCGGTGTCGAATGCCTCGAAGGTGTCTCGCGAAACCCGCGCAGGTGTCGGATCCGATTCGGTGACCCGGCGGAGGTCATAGTAGGAGTCGAGCCCGCACGACCGGATGGTGGCATGGACGGTCTGGCAGCCGATACAGCAGAACTGCTCGGCTTGGCCGTGGTCAATCAGCCCCGCGGGAACAGGCAGGCCGCAGTGGGCGCACATCGGCGGCGCGATCGACGCGTCGCTCGAACGGAGTTGTGGTGCGTCTCGTGAGGTCATGGCTGGCAACACGCTGGAACATCGGAAAGAGCGGGAACGGCCGGTTGATTCGTCTGGTCGGGTTGAGCGGCGCTGGCGACGGTCTTGTCCATCAAGGCGGCCGGGTCGATGAGCGTGCGGCTGGCCAGCGTGAATCCGCCCACAGCCATGAGCGCCACACTCGCCACGACGGGAGCCTTGGCGCCCACCAGCCCGATGACGGTGCGGAGCCCTGCGCCCAGCGTGACCATCACGGGGAGTGTGCCGGCCCAGAAGGCCGACATCGCCAGGGCGCCCAGCGGTATGCTCGCGGTGCCGGCGGCGGTGATGACAAACGCATAGAGCCAGCCGCAGGGCAGCATGCCCGTGCACAAGCCGAGCGCGGCGGCGCGGGGCCTGGCGCCCATCGACATCGCGCCGCGATGCATCGCGCCGACGGCGCTCAGGGTTGCGGGCGGCACGAGCCGGCGCGGGGCTGTCCAACCGAGGCATTGTCCGAGTGAAACCAGCCCGAAGGCGAGAATGCCCGCCCCCGCGACCGCGGCCGCCGCGGGCCTCAGCCCGGCCAGCGATGTGCCCAGATCCAGCGCCCCGCCCAGCCCGCCAGCGATGGCGCCCAGCGTGGCGTAGGTGACCAGGCGCCCGCCATGGTAGAGCCAGGCGAGATCCCACCGCAGCCGGCGCGAGGTGCCGTCTCCCAGCGCCAGCGCCAAGAAGCCGCCGCACATGCCGGCGCAATGCAGGCTCCCCAGCAGGCTGGCGGCGAAAATGGCGGCGGTTAATGCGAGCATCGGATTACCAGTCAAGCAAGTCGAACCCATCACCCCGCGTTGCCGATCGGCCGCGCCGGGCGCGAGCCGGTCACATAGCGCGAAACATCTGCCACGAAATCACCCGAGGCATGGCGGGCATCCACGCGGAACTCGCAAAATCCCTCGGCCGGCAGCCGCACGCTGGCGGCATAGAGCCCGTTGCCCAGCGACTTGAGCTCTGCCGCGGCGCCTTCGCCGGCCCGCGCAAGGTGGAAATAGCTCACGCTCACGGTCATGTCGTCGATGGGGCGG
This sequence comes from uncultured Tepidisphaeraceae bacterium, assembly GCA_964493365.1. GTDB lineage: Bacteria > Planctomycetota > Phycisphaerae > Tepidisphaerales > Tepidisphaeraceae > CAZBOE01. The sequence goes on from CAZBOE010000090.1 coordinate 16,711, forward strand.
CCCTGGCTGTCGCGAAGGCTGACGGTCAGCTCACGCATGCCCATCTCGTCGACACGGGCCGACGTGGCGAGGTCAAACTTCCAGCCCAGCGCGGCGCTCCGCGCCAGCGCCTCCTTGCGCTGATCCCACTCGAGCGACTTTCGGTAGTAATCGGGCACGACTGCGAATGATGCGTCGCCCGTGGCCTTCATCACCGCGACCATCATCAGGCTCACGTGCAGCACGAGCAGCAGCGGCGCGATGAGAATCCATCGGCGGGCCAGCAGTATCGAGGGGCTTGAGGGGGTGTTCATCGCGGTGCTCATTGGTCAGATGCCGATGCTCGGGGTGAAAGGGTTGACGGGCCGTCCGTCGCGCCGCCGGCGGGAACGGCGGACGCGCCGCCGCCCGACGGGCCCAGCATCGAAAACGTGCGCGACACCATTCGGTCGTGACCGTCGGTCACCCGCAGCTCGACCTTGATGGGCCCGCGGGCAAACGCCGACCGCGGCGCGGTCAGGTGGACGGGTTCGGTCCACATCGCGCCGCTGGCCAGTTCGATCGCCCCGGTTCCCGAGATCCGCACATCCGGCTGCGAGGTGGTGATTCGATAGGTCTGCGTGCTGTCCGTGCGGTTGACGATCTTGACCCGCATGATGTTCTCCACGCTGCCGTCGTCGAGCAGGCGGAAGGGTGTGCCGAAGTTGCGGAGCAGCGTCATGTCGGCCGACGGCTTGGTGATGATCAGCACCGTCAGCAGCGTGAGCAGGGCGGTGATCAGGCCGCTGTAGATGATCACGCGCGGGCGGATCAGCGCGCCCTTTTCGCCGGCCATCCGGCTCTGGCTGCTGTAGCGGACGAGCCCGCGAGCGCGC
>CAZBOE010000091.1:0-9712 GCA_964493365.1 uncultured Tepidisphaeraceae bacterium
AGCGTGCCGCCCAGCGTATAGGTGGCGACGCCGTTGGCGATGTTGCCACCGCTGTCGTACGAAGCGCCGATCAGCGTGTCGCTGTCGTTGGCGTCAAGACCGCTATAGCCGCGGCCCGACGGGGTCGAGGCGCGCTGGCCGAAGACGGTGCCGAAGCCGGGCGTGCCCAGCGGGTCGGTCACCTCGACGATGCCCACGGTCGCGGCCGCGCCGCTGTTGTTGAAACCGGCCACGAAAAGCCTGCCGCCGGTCCACGCGATGGCGGACGGGTTGCTGCCGATAAACTCGACATTGGCCACGTTCGAGGTGGTGCTCAGGTCGATCGTCGCGATGTTGTAGAGGTCGGCGGCCGAAGCCGTTCCGACGCCCAGCCCTGCCGCCACAACGGCGGCCGCGATCAGTGTCGACACCTTGTCCTGCTCCTTCACGTTCCTCATGTGCATTCTCCCAGTCAAAGGCCGAGGTCGATATGAGGTCCGGGGAGCGCGGCCTTCAGCGATCCCGATCGGACCAGATCCTGCATGCTGACGACAACAACCGGGCGCGGTTAGGTGGGGGTGAGGGGGTTCAGGCCTCACCAGACCGAATCGCTATCGTCAGATGACAGACTGACAGAGCCGTCACGAGCCCTGCAGTCGTGTCTTATATAACATAAGCGGTTATTCGGCGCAGTCAATCAAAACTTGAAACCTTTTGGATCTTACGCTAAGGCGGCTTTTCTCAAGCGTTTATGCACTTCGAGGCCGTGTCTGGACGCCGGTTAGCGGTCAAATCGAGGAAGTGTGTAAGGCCCGTGGCTTACCTCGGCGGGCAGCGCCGCTTCGTCGATGATGGTCCCATCGGGGTGGACGGCAAACGCCTGGGTCACCGCGCCGCCCGCCGAGTCGACCACCAGAAATGACTGCCGACGCGGCTCCTGCCCTTGGGCCAGCAGCGGGCGGGCGCCGTCGCCGCTGCAGTTGAGCGACACCAGATTCAGCCCCCTCGCCCGGCCCTTGAAGTAGGCGTGATGGTGTCCGGTGATCAGCAGATCGACGCCGCCCGCCAGCAGGCGATCGACCAGCCGGTCGTTGTCGGGCGGCGGAACAATATCCGTCTGACGTCCCAGCGCCACCGGATAGGGCGGCACATGCCCCACCGCCACCTTCGGCGAGAGCTTCGACAAGGCCGGATCGGTCAGCACCTGCTCCAGCCAGGCCCACTGCGGCTCGCCGATCGGCTGGACGGTGGTCAGATCCATCACGATCACCAGGGCCCCGTCGTGCTCGAAGGCGTAATTGAGCGGATACCCCGAGCCGGCCGGGCCGTTGATGATGCCCGGCGGCACCCAGCCTTCGCGCTGCCAGACCTGCTGATACAGCGCGCGATCCCGGGCATGCGTCGGATAGCCCGAGGCGTCGTGGTTGCCCGCGGCGGGGTAAAACGGCACCCCCGCGGCCCGCAGGGGCTTGAGCACAGAATCGTCAAACCCACCCCACATTGCCATCACCTGCGGGTCCGACAGGGCCGGCCGCTGACCGGCGATCATGTCGCCGGCGCTGAGCACGAGATCGGGCTTGAGCCTCGATGTCACGAGCGAAACGGCGTCGTGCACCTCTTTGCGATAGTCGACCGAGCCGTAGGGCCCGTTGAAATCCGACATCACCACCATGCGAAAAGCCCGTTCGCCCGAGGGGGCTTCGGGGATGGCCGCCGGCGCGGGCGGGAGGCGCGGCGCCTCCCGCGACGGACGCGTCGCCGGTTCATCGGCGCGCACGACCATCGAGGCGGCCAGCATCGCGACCGCCAGCACCGAGAGCCTCGGAATCGTGAACACGGAATTCGAGCGGGCCGGCCGCGAAAGCGCCCGCGTCATGAGTGTCCTACTCAAGAGTGCCAGATTGGAAATCGCCAGTATGCCCGCCCCCCAAGGGGTGTATGTCCGCTTCATCCACAGCCTCCCTGTCAATCGCACGAACGTCAGAGTTTCCAGAACCACCGCTTACGGTAGGCGATGTAGAAGACCACCCACCACACCGCCAGCCAGGCGAGCGTGAAGGCCCATGTGCCGCCCCACCGCCCCAGACCCTGCTGGAGGTCTTCGACCAGCACCGCCTTGAAACTCACGGTCTTGCCCGAATCGTTTGTTGCCCGCGGGATGTTGAGCGCCCAGATCTTGACCATGATCGGCACCCAGTAAGCGGCGATCGAATTGGCGCCCAGGGCGACGAGCGGCACCGTCCACCAGGCCGCGCGCCAGCGGCGGACGTCTGCCGCCCAGTAGAGCGCCGCCAGCAGGAGCATGCCGACGCCGCTGGTGTAAACCAGGTAAGACGGCGACCACCGCGGCTTGTTAAACGTCAGGTCAAACGCCCACACAAAGCCTGCGACCGCCAGCGCCGCGCCGCCGATGCCCAGCCACCTGATCTTGGCGATGTGTGACCGCTCCGAGGCGAGCAGCCGCCCAATGACGCCGCCCAGCAGCATGGTGCCCGCCGCGGGCACGACCGAGAGCATGCCGGCCGCCGAGATCGACAGGTGCGGCGCGAGGTTAAAGCTCTTGAAGACCCACCACGTGGCGTAGATGTGCGACACGGCGTTGTGTGACGCGGTGAACGACCCTGTGCCGCCGAGGCCGTCGGAGTCGAGCGGCTGAGGGTAAAACCGGAGCAGCGCCCAGTGGGCGATAAACAGCATCGCCGCGGCCGGCAGGTGGGCGGCGTAGGGGAGCAGGTAGAGCACGCGGGTGACCAGGTATGCCACGCCGAGCAGCTGGAGCACATCCATGCCCAGCCTGAACGACGGCATCGCCGGGCGAGGGTCGGTGCCGACCCACGACATCACCGCCAGTGAGTTCTGAATCGCCCACCCGAGCACGACCAGCATCGCCGAGCGGACGATGACCTTGCGCCAGGTCACCAGCCAGGACTGTCCCCGGGCGTTAGCCGACTTGACCGAGTAGGGAATCGACAGCCCGATGATCAGCATGAACCAGGGCATGACAAAGTCAGCCAGGGTGCAGTGCCGAAACAGCGGCAGGTCGGTCAGCCAGGCGGCGGCCGACGCGAACGAGTCGGGTCGGGCGGCCCACCAGCCCGCCCAGGCCGCTGCCTGAGAACCGCTGACCCAGTTGACGTGCTTCCAGAAATAGCCCACGACGCCGGGGTCTTCGATGTTGTTGACGATCAGCATCGACAGGATCACCAGCCCGCGGAACAGGTCGAGCGAAAGCAGTCGCTCGGGTCGGGCTGACGCCGGTTCGAGTGGGAGCGATGCCGGTGTCGATGCGGGCGAAGCGCCCGAAGCAAGGCGCGAACCACCCGAAGCAAGGCGCGAACCACTCGAAGCCGCGGGCGCAGTGGTCGAACCCGTTGGGGCCGTGACAGGCATCGCCGGCGGATGTGCCGCCGCGGGCGGAGGCGACGACGGGGTTGTTGCATCCGTCGTGGGGGTCGCATCCGTCGCGGGTGGCAACGACGGCTCGCGGGCATTGGTGGTCGTCATGCTTGCTCCACACGATCAGAGGTTGCCGCAATGCAGGTTGCCCAAACGCGGGCTGTCCGAAGTGATCGCCGGGCGGCCGGGCCTCGCGACGACAGCCTGCGCGGGCCCGAGCGCCGTCACAGGCCTTGGCCTTGTTCCCACGGCCACGCCAGCGCAAAGCCCTGTCTCACCAACTCGGCCTGATATGCGCGAAGGCGGTCTCGGTCGGCCCAGACCCGCGCGGGCGTGTCGCCGCGCGCCACGCACCACGCCGCCAGCGCGCCGGCCGCCTCACCGACGTTCCACTCGACCGGGTGCAGTCGATAGCCGCCGTTGGTGACGTGCGTGACGCCCAGGCATTTGCCCGCCGCCAGCAGGTTGACCACGCGCACCGGGATCAGCGCGCCCAGCGGGATTCGAAAGGGCGTCGCCTGGGCGTAGACCGAATTGCGGCCGCCGGTGCTGGGGTGAAGGTCGAGCCGGTAGTGACCGACGCCGACGCTGTCGGCAAACGGCTCACCGCTGCCCAGGGGGGTAAGGTCCATGCCGGCCCGGCCTTCGGCGCGGCGCTGTTCCATGCCCACGTGAGCCTCGGTGACGGTCACGCGTGCTTTCATCCGCCGCGCTTCGCGGATGTATGGGGCCATCGCAAAGCCGTCTTCGGTGCCCAGTTCGAGGCCGCGAAGCTTGAGCCCCGGATAGCCCGTGCCCCCGTCGTGACGCGGCGCATCGGTCTGCATCCAGTAGAGGAAACAAAGCGCCTGATCTTTCGCCTCGGCACAGGCCTTCTGATAGTCGTCGGCGCTGACATCCAGCGTCGGCCTTTGCCAGTAATCCATCTGCACGCAGTTGATCAGGCTGACGTCGGGCGGTAGGTCGGCCGCGCCGGAGGCGGGCTGTCCGGCTTCGGGCCCGGCGTAGATCGACCGGTCGACGATCCTGCGATATCGCCAGAGTTCCCAGCGGCCCGCCTGCGGCTCATCCGGCCACGGCACCAGCGGCAGTTCGACGGTCGTGTGCCCTTCTCCGCCGATGACGCTCCAGGAGAAGAGTCGTCCCGGCCACGCCCGCTCGCCGGGGGCAAACTCGGGGACATAATCGCGCCAGAAGCCGTAGCTTGCCGGGCGGTCGATCGTGTGCGTTTCGCCCGGACGATGTTCGAGGGCGAAGCACCAGCTGATCGCCTGCTGGTCGGAAGGTTCGGCGCGGTCGGTGCGGGCGTGGAGCTCGCCGTGCGTGTCGCGGTGTTCTGCGCCGACGGCATATTCGACGCCCGCGAGCGGAAGCAGTTCGCCGGTCTCGGAGGCGTCGAGCACGTAGCGCCCGGTGACGGTGCACTGTGCGCCCGCCCCGTCGCTGAAATGCACGGCGCGGATGACGTCACCGTCAACCTCCGCACGGGTCGGCGACCAGCCCGTCATCACCCGCACCGCGCCGGAGTGAATGTGGGGCGCGAGCATCTCCCGCAGCACCGAGTGTGCCACGCGCGGCTCGACACACAGCCAGCTCACCCAGCCGTTGCCGGGGTTGAGCCGCGGGTCGGCCGCCGCGGCGGGCGTGAGCGTGCGGTGGTTTCGATACCACTGGCGGCAGCGCGAGCGAAACTCGAGATAGGAGCGTGTCGCTGACTGGACGCCATCGACGCCCTCGATCCAGCGATTTTCGTCGGGCGGCACGGCCTGGTTGGTCAGCTGCCCGCCGATCCAGCGGGTCGGCTCGACCACGACGCAGCGCCCGCCCATCCGAGCGACCGCCAGCGCCGCCGCGACACCGCCCGTGCCGCCTCCCACGATGATGACGTCGGTTGCCAGTTCTGACATGACAGGTGTGGTGCGATTGATCGGGCCGGATTGGCCGGGCGAGACCCGGGCAACAGTCGCCCGGCCGGCCCATTGGTTTAACTCTGCGGGTTTAACTCTGCGGGGTTAACTCTGCGGCGATTAACTCTGCGGCATCTTCGGACCCGACGACTGTCGGATCACCAGCTCGGCCTTGAGCAGCCTGTTGTCGGCGACATGGTCCGGCTCGCTGATGCGCTCCGACAGCAGCGTGAGCGCCTGGTAACCCAGTTGCACCAGCGGCTGGCGCATCGTAGTTAGAGGAGGAGACAGGTGCGGCGCGCTGGGCGGGTCATCGACCCCGACGATCGAGAGTTCGTCGGGCACGCGGAGCCCGGCGGTCACGGCGGCCGAGTAGGCGTCAAGCGCAAAGTAATAGCCCGCGGCGAAGACCGCCGTCGGGCGTCGCGGGCCCGACAGCACACGCACGAGCGCCGCCCGTTCGGTGTCGTCGAGCTTCCAACCGATGCTTCGCCCCACCGCCGCCTCGACCCCGTTGAGCTTCCGCTCGCGGCAGGCCTGGAGAAAGCCGGTGCGACGGTCGCGGCTGTTGCTCACGTTTTCGCTTCCGCCCACCAGCGCCACGTCGCGGTGGCCGAGGCGGTGGAGGTGCTCGAGGGCGCGGACGCCGATGTCGACGTTATCGGTGTCGACCCAGACGATCCCCTTGCTGTTCGACCGCGCGCCGACGACCACCACAGGCTGCTTGCGCCCGGAAGTGGCGACATCCGACACGTCATCCTCGAGCGGGTTGACGTAGAGGTATCCGTTGCATTCGTTACGAAGGTCTTCGTTGAATCGCAGCAGGATCAGGTCGACGCCCATGGCGTTGCTCGCCTGGCGCACGCCTTCGATGATCTGCCCGTGGTAATAGTCGGCGATCGAGCTTTCCTTGTGCAGCACGAGGCCGATCCGCATCTTCGTCGCGGCCTTCTTGCGCTCGAAGAAAGTCGGCTCGACAAACGTGCCCCGCCCCTGGCTGCGCCGCAGCACGCCCGACGACACCAGTTCCTGCAGCGCGCGGTGCGTGGTCACCAGCGAGACCGCGAGCTGGCGGCTCAGGTGCTGGGTGCTGGGGATCTGCTCGCCCGGCTGAAACACGCCGCTCTCGATCGCCTCGACGATCGCGTGCTGCACGAGTTCGTACAGCGGCGTGCCCGGGCGGGCGACAACGGGTTTGAGTTCCTTCACCATCGACATCGCTGCATCCTCGGCTAAACACCTGCCCAGGCCCTTTGCCGGTTCCACCGGCCCACTTTCAACGCCTCGCTGCCGCCCGATCCGCCGGCCCTCGATCGACCCACCAACAAGGCGGGCAGGCGATCGATATCACCTCACGACACTCTCGATCGGCGGGCGACGGACTGGCGGTCACTCGCCGGCGGCACGCACACGATCGGGCGACGGACTGTCCGGCGACGCTCTGACTTCTGACTCGGCCGCTTGCGTGTTGTCAACCCGGCTCACGCCCAGCGCCACCGCGACCGGCCGCTCTTTGCCGTCAGACGGTCGGGTGATAACCCGCGGCGCCTCGCCTGGCGGCGCATGCACCATGACGCTCGAACCGCCGCCGTCGAGGTTGAGAGCGTCGTCGACGCCCCGCTCGATCAGCAGCTCGGCCAGTTCTGCCAGCGTGACGCCGACGCTCCAATCCTTCTGTCGCCCGTCGATCACGACGAGCACGAGCGTCCGCCCGTCGGCGCTGACTCCCGCGGCGGTGCGCGGGTGACGCGACTCGGGCTCCACTCGCGCCGTTTTGCCGGTGTTCTTTCCGTCGGTGACGATCAGGCCGCCTCGCCCGGGGTCGGTCTCAGACGCCCCGATGCCCGCAACCGCCGCGACCACGTTCTGCGACTCCGGCAACGGGCCGGATAATTCCATCACCTCGGCCACCAGACCGCCTTCGACGGTCTGCGCCGCGTTCTGATCCTGGCCGCCCGACCCGGCGGGCCTGCGGACAACCAGGACCGGGTCGCCTCGGCCTCGGAACGATCGCTGAGCCACCTGCATCTGGCCGTTTTCAACGACCAGCCCCAGCGGCATCGCCCGTGGCTCGCCCGCGATTTTGGCGAAATAATTCGCGTTGATGCCCAAGGCGAAGCCCGACTTGCCGGCCCAGTGGCTGACCGTCTGCAAGGGTACGGCTCCGTCCGGGTCAAGCGGGCTCATCGCGGCCGTGACGTTCACATTGGCCGACAGGTCGATCGTGGCGATGTAGCCCCGCGCGGGGCCGTCGGGCGTGGCGAGTTCCAGCGGCTCGACGACAATCTGCGCCGTAACACTCGTGGCCAGAAGAAGATGCAACGCAACCGCGCATCCCGCCACGATGCGGCACAGCGCCCGGCAACCCGGGCAATGTCCGGAGAAAATGGCCCGCTTTGGGCTGAGCATTATCCCTGCCTCCTGACACCAACGGGAGATGACTGATTCTATAATTATAGATTACATCTTCAGCCCGTCAATACGTTTCTGGCGGGCGTTGCCGGCGCAACCGGCATGTCCGTGAGGGCGACCCCGCCACCCCGGCGCCCTCCACCCTGCCCCCGCCCCCGTTCCCGCCGCGGCCCCGCCCTTGGGGCGACGACCGGGCAACGGTCCGGCAGTTGCGGCAGGCTCCGCCATGCGGACATGGCTGCTGCACCTGTGGGAAACGCTCACCAGCGGCTACTGGTTTGTGCCCACCGTCATGCTGGCGGCGTCGGTCCTGCTGGCGATGGGCCTGCTTTACATCGACCAGGTGACCATCGGTCAGGCCGACCTCGTCTGGCTCTACAGCGGCGGGCCCGAAGGCGCCCGCAGCTTGCTCGCGACCGTCGCCGGATCGGTCATCACCGTCGCGGGCGTGGTGTTCTCGATCACGATCGCGGCGCTGACCCAGGCGGCCAGCCAGTTCGGACCCAGGCTGCTCCGCAACTTCATGCGCGACACCAGCAACCAGTTCGTGCTGGGGATGTTCGTCGCCACGTTTATGTACTGCCTGATCGTGCTGCGGACCATCCATGGCGAGCAGGAAGGCCCGAGCGCCTTCGTGCCGCACCTGTCGGTGACGGTCGCGGTCGTGCTGGCGGCAGCGAGCATCGCGGTGCTGATCTACTTCATCCACCACGTGTCCTATTCGCTCCAGGCGCCGGCGGTGGTCGCGGCGGCGCACGCCGACATGAAACGGGTGCTTGTGCGCATACCCTACGACGCCCAGGGCGCCAGCACCCCGACCGTGCCCATCGAGTTGCCCGACTTCGACCACGAGGGGCATGCCGTTTCATCGAGCCATGAGGGCTATGTGCAGGCCGTCGACTTTGATCATCTGATCCGCCGGGCGGCAAGGTCGGATGTGGTCATCCGGCTGAGCTACCGCCCGGGGAACTACGTGATCAGCGGCTCGACCCTCGCGCGCGTCTGGCCGGCCGACCGGTGCGATGCCGACCTGAGCAGGGCGATCTGCCAGTCGTTCATCTGCGGGGTCGAAAGCACCGCGGAACAGGACGTCGAATACGCCCTGCGCCAGATCGTCGAGGTGGCGGTCAGGGCGCTTTCGACCGGCGTGAACGACCCGTTCACCGCGGTCAACTGTGTCGATGTCATCGGCTCGGCCGTCTGCCACATCGCCCGCTGCGGGCTGCCCGGACGACTGCATTTCGACGAAGCCGGGCGGCTGCGGATTGTGTCGCCGGTGACTGATTTTCCGGGGGTGCTCGACACGGCATTCAACCAGATCCGCCAGAACAGCCGGGGCGATGTCGCGGTCACCGTCAGGCTGCTCGAAACGCTGCACGCCTGCTCGCGACAGATGACCACCCCCGCCCACCGGGCCGCCCTGCTCGCTCACGGCATGATGGTCTTCGAGCAGGCCCGCGCCGCCATCACCGAGAGCCACGACCTGCACGACGTCCATGACCGCTGGCGCGCGCTGCGTGACAACCTCTCGGATGTCGCCCACGCCGGCGGCACGTCGCGCGACGCTGGCCTGCTGATCACCGCCCGGCCGACGCCCGGCGGATCGACAGCGCCGGCAGCCCCGTGATCTCAAACGTCGCCGAGGCGATGCCGATGCCCGCTTCATCCAAAGCGCCCAGGATCTCGCGGGTCAAGGCGTCTTTGAGCGTTCGCACGCCGTGCACGTCGGCGATGAACCGCACGGTCAGCTCGAGCCAGTTGTCGGTCATCCGGCAATAGACGCGCGGCGCCATCGCCGACCGATCGACGAGGTTGCGCCGCTCGAATTCCATGATGACCGGCTCGCCCATCTCCGCGATCGCCACGGTGTGGCGTCGGGCGGCATCGAGAAGGATCTGCTCGGCCCGCGCGCGGTCGGCGGTGTAGGCGATTGGCACCGCCATCTCCTCCCAGATATACGGAAAATCACGCGTGTAGTTGAACACGGGCTCATCGAAGACGCGTGAGTTGGAGACCGT
>CAZBOE010000091.1:9744-14702 GCA_964493365.1 uncultured Tepidisphaeraceae bacterium
CCGCACCCACACGGCCGGGTCGGCGTTCTGGACGGCCGGCGGTTGGCCCATCTCCATAATGGTGGTCTGGAGGAACCCCAGCGCGATGACATCGCCCCGGACCCCGCCCATGACGATGCGGTCGCCCACGTTGAAGGTCTTGCCCCGCAGGATCAGCACGTAGCCCGCCAGCGCCGTCACCACGCGCTGCAGCGCGAAGGCGAGCCCCGCGGTGACCAGCCCCATGGCCGTCGCGAGACGGATGGGGTCGTCAAACCAGATCGAGACGACGCCCACGAGCAGCAGCAGCGCCAGCACGACATTGATGCCCTGCCTGATCCAGAAGGCGATCCGCTGTCCCCGCGCCGTCACCCCGCGGGCCGCGAGGCGGGCGAGCTTCGCCAGCGTCACCAGCACCGCCACCAGCGCCAGCGTGAACAGCAGCTTGATGCCGTTCTCGACGTTGATCCCCACCAGGCGAATGCCCAGCACCTCGAGCGACTGGTTGGGCCCGACGAAGCGAAACAGCTCGGATTGGGCAAGCAGGAGCAGGCTCACGACGGGCATGATGCGCAGGACGCCCGCCCGAATAGAACCCCCAAAACCAGCGCCAGCGACTCGGTCTCATTTCACCGTCTGCGGCATCCGGCCGCACCCGGCCCGCCCCCCGGACATGTTCGAACGTGCTAACTTATCAGCGCCCACTTCCCGGAGTGTTTCGATGAAAAACAAAGGCGCAGTGCTGTTCTGGGTCGACCTGCTCAACACCCTGCTGATGCTCCTGCTCATCGCCAGCGGGGTGATCTTGAAGTGGGTCTTGCCGCCCGGGTCAGGCGGTCGCCACCGCGGCGGCGGGCAGACCTTTGCCACCCTTTCGCGCCACGACTGGGGCGAGCTTCACTTCTACATCTCGCTGGCACTGGTCGTCGGCATCATTGCCCATCTGCTGCTGCACACGGGTTGGATCGGCGCCGCGCTGCCCCGTTACCTGTGGCCGTTCTCTCGAAGCCGCAGGGGAAACGCGCTGACACGCCATGCCGCGCATCACGGAGGCTAGACCCGACGGGTGTCGACCGGCTGCCGATCGCGCCATCGAGTGCCCCGCGCGTGGCCCCGCTCAGGGCCCGCCGCGGATTTCCCGCGGCATGCGGCGGTTTGGCGTTACCTCTTCACCGATTTGAGCGGATCGGGCCTTGCCGCCTGCGCGAAGGCGGCGTCGCGGGCGCGGCAGCCGACGCAGGTGCCGCAGGGGTCGGGATTGTCGAAATCGCAGCTCCAGGTCTTGTCGAGCGGCGCGTTGACCTGAATGCCCAGGTCGATCACCTGCCACGGCTCGAGCTCAACCAGCGGCGTGTGAAACTCCAGCTCGCCCAGCGACAGCGGCATCTGCAGAAGCTCGTTCCACACCTGGACAAACTCCGTCGCTCGGGCCAGCGCCTTTTCGTCGGGCCCGAGGCGAAGGCCCGCATAGACCGCCATCGCCTGGTAGTGCGCCGCGAACCGCGACGCCACCCCCGCGAGCGGGAGCAGGTCAACCAGCTTGCCCGCCGGGTCGGCCGGGCTGCGCATCTCGCCGCTGCGGTGGTGACCCTGCATGCCCGCAAGCCACGGCATGGCCACCGTGTGTTCGCGAAACGGCTTGAAATGCCCCACCTGCAGGTCATACGACGCGCGCTCCCGCGCCGGCGGTGTCGGTGACGTCTCGGCATGCAACATCACCAGCCGATACTTCTGCGCCGCCAGCGCGCACGCCACCGCAGAACTGATCGACCCGCATGCAAGAACAATGGCGATGTCTTTGGCCATGGCACAGCGATTCACAAGGGCAAACCTGCAGAAGGCCCGCGAGTGTATCAGTGCAACGGGCGAATCCCAGAGCCGATCCGCAAGTCAACGCCCCACTGCCCGCGCTCACGCAATCACTCGCCCATCGTCAGCAGCACCTTGAGCACATCCGATCGCTTCGCCGCGGCCATCGCCTCGACACCCTGCTCGATCCGGTAGCGACGGGAGATCAGGCTCGCGACATCGACCTCTTTGCGTTCCAGCGCCGCCAGCGCCTCGCGGAACGGCCCGCACCGGCTGCCGACCACCGTGATCTCGTCGACCACGATCGGCGCCAGGTTCAGCGCCTTGCCCGCGGCCACCGTGCTCTTGAGCACGATCGTGCCCCGCGGCCGGACCATCTGCATCGCCATCTCAAACCCGGCGGCCGATCCCGTGCAATCGACAACCACGTCCTGATCGTGTCGCGGCAGGATGTCGGCCAGCGGCCTCGACCGCACCTGCCACTTCTCGCACAGCGCGAGTTTCTCCGGATGCTTGCCGATCACCCGGACCGGCGCCCCCGCGTTGCGCAACACCTGCGCCACAAGCAGCCCGAGCCTCCCGTCGCCCAGCACGGTGACCCACGTCTTGCCGTCCACCCTGATCTGCCGCGGCACCGCCAGCGCCGCGGCCAGCGGCTCGACAAAGACCGCGGTGTCATCGTCGATCGACTTGGGCACCAGGTGGAGATTCTGCTGCGGAAGGCGGATGTAATCGGCAAACGCGCCGCTGCGGCCGACGATGCCCACGACGGTGCGATTTCGACAATGGTTGCTCAGCCCGGAAAGGCACAGGTCGCACCGGCCGCAGACGACGTTGATCTCGCCGACCACGCGCTGGCCGACCAGCTTCTTGTCCGGCGACGCCGCCACCTCGCCCACGAATTCATGCCCGAGCACGCCGCGAAAGTTCATGTAGCCGCGCGTGATCTCGATATCGGTCGAGCAGACCCCCGCCCGCCGGACGCGGATCAGCGTATCGCCATCCACCTCCACCGGCTCCGCATGCCGTGGCTGATAGCTCAGGACATTGTCGAAGACCAAGGCACGCATGGGAAACAGGAAGGTAGAAGAGGCACAGGAGGCACAAGAGGCAGAAGAGGCACGAAGGCACGAAGGCACGAAGGCACGAAGGCACGAAGGCACGAAGGCACGAAGGATGATATCGCGGCCTACGCCCGCTCCAGCCAGCGCGGCGTCATCCACGTCGCGCCTTCACTCCACACTCCTCACTCCTCACTCCCCACTCCTCAAATGAACGGATTCGGGCGGCCGGTCAGATACGAAAGCCACGCGGCATCGTCGTATTGAAAATCCTGGCCGGTCATCTGCCGCAGCGACCTGCGGGCCTGCCAGGCTACGCCGAAGTCGCGGGCGTTGAGCGTCGTCGCCAGTTGCCGCGCCACATCCAGCGTCTCGTAGCGCTTGAGCGCCTGCGCCGCGGCGATGCGGACATCGACCAGTTCGTCGGCGTTGCCCAGCAGTTGCAGCAGCCGCGGAACCGCCGCCTGGTCGGGCATGTTGTGCAGCGCCTTGGCGCCCTCGAGCCTCACGCGCGGGTGCTCGTCAGACAGCGCGGCGATGTAGATGTCGGTCGAGGTCTTGTCTCGCGAGATGTTGAGCGCCCGCACCGCCGTCGCACGCACGAGCCAGTCGCTGTCGAGTTGTGCGATCTGCCGGTAGCGCGTCGTATAAGGCGGCTGTCGCGCAAAGTCGCGGCGCTTGATCACCAGGCGGTTGATGCCCTCGCGGCGTTCGTCCGCGAAGTATTCGTCTTCCATCGACTTGACGTTGTCGAGCGGCGTCGTGCCGGTCAGGTTTTCGCCCAGCCGCTGCGCGAATTCGAGTGCCGCCCGCCCCGGGGCGTTGCGTCCGCGGCAGCCGGTCGAAACCACCACCAGCCCCAGCCCGCAGACCAGGCACACCCGCCACACCGCCCGCCCCGTCGGTCGTGACGCAGAAGCGCCGCCCTTGGATAGCCCGTTACGGTGTGCCGTCGTGCTTGTTGTCGATCTCACGTGTGTCTGCCCGCCGAGAGAAAGGGTCTCGCCATGCCGCGCGCCGGACACCACCGCCCGCTGCCTCATGCCGAACGCCGCGGCCAGAGTGGCCCGTAGTCGATCGGCTCGGGGACAGGCCCCAGGTTGTCCGGCGGCACCAGCGTCGGCTCGTCGATGTCATAGCCCAGGAACCGCGACGCCAGCCGCCTGAATCGTGCCGCGTCGTCGCTCACATAACACCGAAGGCCGCCCGCGGCAGCGCCACCGGCCCGCAGCAGGTGCTGCGACGCCAGCCGCGCCGCGACATCGTGCGCACACCGCTCGGCCGAGTCAATCACACGTACCCTCACACCCACCGTCTGACGGATCAGCGGCGCGATGATCGGGTAGTGCGTGCAGCCCAGCACCAGCACATCGACCTGCCGCGAAATCAGCGGCGAGAGATACTGCTCGACCGCGATCCGCACGAGCGGGTCATCGCCCCCGCGCCCGTCTTCGATAATCGGAACCAGCAGCGGCGCCGGCTGCAGCAGAAGCCGCGCCGCCGTCCGACGCCGGTGAATCGCGCGCTCATAGGCGCCCGAGCGGATCGTGGCCTCGGTGGCGATCACCCCGATCGTCGGCCGATCCTTCGACCCTGCCGCCTCCACCGCCGCCTTCGACCCCGGCTCGATCACACCACTGATGGTCAGGTGCGGAAACTGCGCCCGCGCCGACGCCAGCGCCAGCGCGGTCGCGGTGTTGCAGGCGATCACCACGTGCTTGGGCTGATGCCGCGGGATCATGTTGTGGATGATCTGCTTGACGAAGCTCGTCACCGTGGCCGCCGACTTGCTCCCATACGGCAGCCGCGCGGTGTCGCCGAAGTAGACGATGTCTTCCTGAGGCAGCGCCGCCCGCATCGCGGCCACCACCGTCAGCCCGCCCAGACCACTGTCCAGCACGAGAATGGGGCGCTGCGCCTTGGCCGGTTCTGCGGGGCGAGGGTCTGCTCCCCGGGAAAGAGCCGCCGGCACATCGACGACGCCCACCGGCGTCGGGAGGTTGTCATCCACCGTGTTGGCCAAACCACACCCGCCGCTGCTGACGCCGACTCGATACGGGCGAACGGACCGCCCGATCGCGGCATCATGCCGCACCTAACTGCTTCAAA
>CAZBOE010000091.1:14712-17410 GCA_964493365.1 uncultured Tepidisphaeraceae bacterium
GGCAAAAGTTGCGTGAAAACATGCCCGTCCTGCCGTCACGTTATCGGCCGTCGGCAGTCGCTGCTTGACAATTCTACCGCATATCTCAAGACTTCGAAGTGTCGGCGTGGGAGAATGACCGTCCCGCCGACACCACCCGTTGTGGGCCCCGCCCCCGGGGAACGGCCGCACCGCTGGCCTCATTGGAGCTTTAATCACCATGCCCGACGTTCTAAAAGACAAACGCGTTCTACTCGTTGACGACGACGCCGACATTCTCACCAGCATGCAGGCCGCCTTCGAGCCCACCGGCGCGGTGATCGACACCGCAAACAACGGCAACAAGGCCGTCGAACTCGCCGAGAAGAACAACCCCGACATCATCGTGCTCGACATGATGCTGCCCGGCCGGTCGGGCTTCCTCGTGCTCGAGAAGATCAAGGCGAAAAAGCCCCGCAACGCCAAGCCCTTTGTCATCATGATCACCGGCAACCAGGGGGCTCGGCACAAGATGTACGCCGAGAGCCTGGGCGTGAGCGAATACCTGAACAAGCCGGTAAAAATGGACCGCCTGATTTCCACCGCCGAGCGCCTGCTGGGCACCACGCCGGCGTGAGAGCGGCCTGGTGGCAGTCGGTTCCCGGTCGGCGGACCGGGCGCGGGAGCGGCCGGCCGAAATGCCCCCTATATCGCCCCCTTGTGTCGACCCCCTGTGTCGACCCACTATGTCGACCGGAGTCATCTACGCCCCGACAGGGTTGACCCCCGCTTGCAGCCCCCCGGGAGTTAACCTACACTCCGCGGCCTGATAACCAGAAATTGACCGGCGGCTGGCGGACTCGGGCGTTCCGAGTGTCGGCTGGGCGCCTGGTGACCTTGGAGTTTCGATGATCGACGCAGACAAGAAGGCCGGCATCATCAGTGATTTCCGGCTTCATGAAGGCGACACCGGCTCGCCCGAAGTTCAGATCGCCATCCTGACCAAGCGGATCGAGGAGCTCACCGAGCACCTCAAGTCGCACAAGAAAGACCACAGCTCGCGCCGCGGTCTGCTCAAGATGGTCGGCAAGCGAAACAACCTGCTCAAGTATCTGACCCGCGAAGACCGCGCCAGGTATCAGCAGGTGATCGGGCGACTGGGCCTGCGTAAATAACAGAATGTTGACCAGGGACACGCCCGTGTGCGTGTCCCTGCGTGTTTTATCACCCGCTCGAAAATGGGGTCACCGGACACGGCGTCCGGCCTTCGAGCGACATTCGGCAAGGGTACACTTCGCCGGCAAGCGCGCTTCCCGTTTCAGACAGGCCTCCCCGGGACCGCACGCCGCGCATGCCACAGATGCACACACCGACAGACTTCCGGGCATCCAGCGCCGCCTGCGGCGCGACACGAGGCCGAATCCGATCGTCGATGCGACGCACAGATCCGATCCGGCAGACCCCGGGCGTCTTTCGATCTGTCCATCTGTGGCCCCTGTCGATTGCCAGACCCCACGGCTTGCGGAGGCCATAGAAGGATTGTTTTCCATGCATAGCATCCAGGTATCCCGCGAAATCGGCGGGCGCACTCTCACCCTCGGCACCGGGACCATGGCCAAGCTGGCCGCCGGCGCTGTCTCCGTCCAGTATGGCGAAACCGTGGTCTTCGGGGCCGTCGCCCGCGCAGCGCCGCGCGAGGGCATCGACTTCTTCCCGCTTCAGGTCGATTACCGCGAACGCCGCGCCGCGGCGGGCAAGTTCCCCGGCGGCTTCATCAAGCGCGAAGGCCGCCCCACCACCCGCGACATCCTCACCGCCCGCCTGATCGACCGCCCCCTGCGGCCGCTGTTCCCCAAGGGCTTCATGGACGAGGTGCAGATCCAGCTCAACGTGCTGGCTTATGACCACGTCAACGACCCCGACATCCTCTCGGGCATCGCCGCCAGCGCCTGCGTGGCGATCAGCGACATCCCCTTCATCACCCCCACCGCCCACGTCCGCGTCGGGCGCATCAACGGCGAACTGATCATCAACCCGACGGTCGAGCAGCTGGAATACAGCGATCTCGACCTCGTCGTCGCGGGCACCAAGCATTACGTCAACATGATCGAAGTCGGCTCGCGCGAGGTCGGCGAAGACGAGATGGCCGACGCGATCGAGTTCGGACACAAGGTGGTCGTCGAGGTCGTCTCGATGATCGAAGAGCTGCAGCAGAAGGTCGGCACCGTCAAGGTCGGCGAACCCGCCCCGGCCGACCCGGGCTTTATGGATTCGATCCGCGCCCGCGTGTCGGACAAGATCCGCGAGGTCAAGGGCCGACCCGGCAAGCACGACCGCGCCGATGCGGTGGCTCAGATCCTCGAAGACCTGATCGCCGAAATGGCGCCGCCCGTCACCGACCCCAATGCCTCGTATGCGTCGATCCTTGCGCAGAAGAGTGCCGTGAAGAAGATCAAGGCGGCGTTTGTCGAGGTCGAAGAGCAGGTGACGCGCGAGGCGATCCTGGCCGGCGTGCGGCCTGACGGCCGCGGCTTCAAGGACATCCGCCCGCTGGACGTCAAGGTGGGCGTGCTGCCCCGCGCCCACGGCTCGGCGCTGTTCACCCGCGGCGAGACGCAGGCCCTGTGCACCGTCACCCTGGGCACCAGTTCCGACGAGCAGATGGTCGACGGGCTGATGGATGAGTACAGCCAGAAGTTCATGCTGCACTACAACTTCCCCAGCTACAGCGTGGGCGAAG
>CAZBOE010000092.1:0-2205 GCA_964493365.1 uncultured Tepidisphaeraceae bacterium
CCACCCCTTGTGGCGCGGGCGTCTCGCCCGCGTCCTCCC
Source organism: uncultured Tepidisphaeraceae bacterium (assembly GCA_964493365.1). Taxonomy (GTDB): domain Bacteria; phylum Planctomycetota; class Phycisphaerae; order Tepidisphaerales; family Tepidisphaeraceae; genus CAZBOE01. The sequence continues at coordinate 40 of CAZBOE010000092.1, forward strand.
CCCGCACCCACACCCCGTGGCGCGGGCGTCTCGCCCGCGTCTTCGCCAATCCACTCCAGCCCCTTCCCGCGCCCACTCACTCCCGATCCAGCGTCCCAGCCGTCACACCAAGCTGGTTGATCACGCGCAGCGAGCGGAGCGTTGTCGTCGGGTCCGACTTGCCGGCGATCAGGTCGGCATACCGCTGCAACACCACCGGCGCCTCGGCCGGGTCTTCGCGCAACAGCTCGACCCGGTAATGCCGCAGCCCCAGCGCCAGCATCCGCGGGATGTATTGCGCAGCGCTCTGCGCCGCCGCATTGAACAGCGTGTTTCGACACCCCACGTCGGCCACCAGCGGGTGCGGCTGGCCATAGCGATCCTTCAGCTCGACCCTGTGCTTTTCGCAAGGCCTTCCGCAGTCGCGATAGTCTTTGCCGCTGCTGAGCGTGTGGGCAAAGACGCAGTGTTCCATGTGAAACATCGGCATGTGCTGGTGCACCACCGCCTCAAACATCGCCGGCTCAAACCGCTCGAACATCCGCCCGAGCTGCGCCCAGTTAAGGTCATAGCTGGGCACCATCCGCATCACGCCCAGCGACCGCATCAGGTCGGCCGTCAGTTCGTTGGCGATGTTGAGGCTGTAGTCGGCGATCTGTCTCAGCCCCGGCGCTTCCTGCCGGTAAAACTGCATGGCCGACAGGTTGCGCACCAGGATCGCATCGGGCGCAAGATCGCTGATCTGCCGGAGGAACCCCTCTTCGCCCGGCTTGACGATGCGGATCGTGCCCAGCGCCACCGCCAGGCCCGCCGACCGGCACCGCGCGATCGCATCCTTGTAGAGCCGCACGTCTTCGAAATCGCAGTAGACCGTCCCCAGCCTGACCGCCGCGTCGGCCAGCGCCCCCGATCGCGCCGCCCAGTCGATCGTTGAATCAAGCTGCCCGATCGACCGCACCAGCACATGCAGCCGCGGCGCTGCGCCATCCACAGCGCCGCCCCCGCCCGACTCGAGCGGCGCCCCCGCCGCCCTCCGCGCCGCCGCCCGAAGCTCGCCCAGCGCCTCGTCGTTTTCGATCGGCCACGCCACCGCGCGCAGCGCCATCAGGTCGGCCGACGCCGACCGGCGCAATTCGTTCAGCAGCGACTTGGGCACCATCGGCCCGCCGGTGGTTTCCAGCGTCAGCCCCGTCAGTTCGAAGGGCGTATCACCGAGCCGGGCGAGTTGTTCGCGCACGACCGCCTCGGTCACGGGATGTTTCTGCGCCGCCGACAGCGCCTCGGTCGCCCGCGCGGTGGCGCTGTGACCGCTCGCCGGGTCGGTCAGCCGCAATTCCAGCGGCCGACCGACATGCGCCACCACCACCGCCTCGACCGCCACGCGCCACCACGTCGCGCGAGAACGAGTGTTCGAGCCGCTTGCGGATGGCCGGGTCGTCGGTCTTCCAGACAATCGCCCCCGGCGCGATCGCGCGCAGGTTGACGTCGCCCCGGCCCAGTTCGATCTCCACCAGCCCCCTGCCGGGCTCCTTGACCACAAACACGCGGCCGCCCTGCTCGTCCTGCTCGGGGTGGCCTTCGTCAAAGACCACGCCATCGCCCGGGCGCAGCGCCGGCGCTCCCGGCTCGACGCGCACGACCACCGAGACCCCCGTCACCCGCTCGACCAGCCCCACCCGCCGGCCGCGCGACTTGGGAAACCGCGCCGTCACCAGCTTCTGATGATCCACACCCGACAAAAACCCGTGCGTGAACCCGCGCGAAAACGTCTGCTCCAGGTCACCCTTCTGCTGGGGCGAGATCGCAAACCGCTGCCCGCTTGCCGTCGCATCGAGCGCGGCGCGATAGGTCTGCGTCGTGGCCGCCACATAATGGGCGCTCTTGAGCCGCCCCTCGATCTTGAGACACGACACGCCCGCGCGGCTCAGGTCGTCGACCAGTTCATACCCCGCCAGATCGTGCGGGCTGACGAGATACGCCATCTCGTCCATGTCGCGCACTTCACCGTCGACGATCAGGTCATAGGGCAACCGGCAGGCCTGCGCGCATTGCCCGCGGTTGGCGCTGCGACCGCCGAGAGATTCGCTGGTCAGACACTGCCCCGAATACGCCACGCACAGCGCGCCGTGGATGAACACTTCGAGCTCGACATCCGTCCCGCCCGCCACCCGGAGAATGTCGGCCACC
>CAZBOE010000092.1:2215-17199 GCA_964493365.1 uncultured Tepidisphaeraceae bacterium
GACAGCTCGCGCGCCAGCACGACCCGCTCGACCCCCAGCCCGCGCACCAGTTCGATGCCGCGCGGTTCGGTCAGCGTCATCTGCGTGCTGCCGTGAATCGGCAGGCTCGGGCACATCGCCCGGATCAGCCTCACCAGCCCCAGGTCTTGCACGATCACCGCATCGACCCCGGCCGCCGCGATCCGCCGGATGTAGTCGGCCGCGTCGTCGAGTTCGTCGCTGAAGATCAGCGTGTTGAACGTGAGGAAGCCCTTCACGTTGCGGTCGTGCAGATACCGCATGATCTCGCCGAGCTCTTCGGGTTTGAAGTTTTCCGCCCGGTGCCGGGCGTTGAAATTGCGGAGCCCGAAATAGACCGCATCGGCGCCGTTGGCCACCGCGGCGCGCAGCGCCTCCCAATCCCCCGCGGGCGACAGCAGCTCAGGCGCCCGGCCGACCTTCATGGCCTCACGCCGCCCCAGTGTCATGTCATGCGTTACGCTCATATCAACCTGGTCCAGTGCATAGAGCCGTCAGTATATCCCCCCAACAGCCATCGCGGTGACCTCGCCACACCGAGATCGTCGCCCCCATGCCCCGCCCCCCACCAGTGGCACGGGCTACCAGCCCGTGTCTGGCCCATCCGCACCCGCACAGTCGCGCGCCCCATCACATCACCCCATCACGCCCCCGCCGCCTCGCCCCCATTGCGCCCCCCTTACGCCCCGATCACGCCCCCGCCACACCCCATGCCAGTCCCCACGCAAGACCCGCGCGTCTCCCCGCCCTGTCTGCGTCGCACACCCCACCAGCCCTGCCCGAACGATCACGCTCAGGCGATATCGCCAAACGCCGCGGCTTGCCCTATACCTGTCGCGACATGCAGTTGCTGCTTTCCATTGCCGACCTCGCCCCGCTGTCGCCGTCGGATGTGGTGCCGCTGGCCAAAGCGGTCGGCGTCGCGGGCGTGTGTTGCCGCGCCGAGGCCGCCGGGACCCTGCGCGATGCCGGGCTTGCGCCGGCCGTCGTCACCGCGGTGTTGCCCGGCAAAGACATCGCGACGGTCAGCCCGCTGCTCGACTCCGCCCGGCAGGCGGGCGCATCGTTGCTGATCCTGACCGTGCCCGACCTGCATGACCTGCTGCACCACCCGGCCAGGCTCGGGGCGTGGGCGGGGCTTTTGCGCAGCCATGCCGACGAAGCGGCCGAACACGGGATCGGCATCGCGATCGAAGCGCTGTCGGCCGCCGGCAGACCCGGCCCCATGGCCGGCGACCCGCGGCCAAGCGGTCTCGACCGTAGCGGCCGCCAACCGCCGGCTCACCTTCAGGGCAACCTCCAACCGCGCGACCTGTGGACCGTGCTCGACTTCATCGATCACCCCGCGGTCGGGGCTTTGGCGTCGAATCGTCCGGGGCTGGCCTCGCCGGCCGACGCGGCCCTGACGGTTCCGCTGCTCGCATCCAAACTCAAGGCCGTTCGACTCGGATGGCGTCCGCCGGCCGCCGACGAGTCGGTGTCGCTCCGCTACTGGGTCACCCGGCTGCGCGGCGTCGGCTACCGCGGGCCCCTGCTGCTTTCGCCCGCGCTGCTCGACACCGCCACGCTGCAGGCCGATGTGGCCGCCATCCGAGACCTCGTCACACCCCCGCCGCCCGCCAAGCCCAAACCCGCGCCCAAGGCCGCGAAAACCTGAGACAGTTCGGACTTGGGCACTGCGCGGGCCGCCAAGCCTGGGGGCCGCGTCTGGGGTCTGTGTCTGGGTGTGTCTGTATCTGTGTCTGGGTCTGTGTCTGGGTGTGTCTGGGTCTGGGGTTTTGGCTCTGCCGGGGTCGTGGTGAACTCGGAGATGTCGCCCGAGACCTTGACGGTCAGCGTCATCAGCACAATGCCGTCGGGATCCCGGGCGTCCGCTCCGGCAAAAAGAAAACACCCGCTCGGCAATAAGCGGGTGTGTATGACGTTGTCGTTATGGGTGAGTCTGTCGGCCGTCGTGCGGGGTCGGCCGCAGAGACCGCATGAGGAGCCTAGCGGGCCATGCCCGCGGCTTTGCGCGGGGCAGGCTGCTGAGCCCGCGTGACGCGGGTTGCCTTCATGCCCTTGGGTCCGTCTTCGAAGTCGTACTCGACGGTTTCCCCATCTTCGAGCGTCCGGAACCCGGTGCCCTCGATGACCGAATGATGCACGAACACGTCACGACCATCGGTCTCGGCGGCAATAAAGCCGAAGCCCTTCTGATCGTTAAACCACTTGACCTTCCCGGTGGCCATGAGAGCCACTCCTTTCGAGACATGGAGACCGCCTCCGCCCAACAGCCCGAGAGGGGGATGCAGTCCCGTCAAAAGTCGACCCGGCTAACATAAGACTACGCACAGGAGCCCTTGTCCCCGGTGCCTCGCGGCGGGTTGCGGGTGAACGACCCCCGATCGCGAGGGGCGACAGGATAACCGGATGTGACTCCTGCAACAAATTCGGGCGCGGATTTTCAACGTTGACAGCCGATAATCGACGAGTTTTCCACACCGCTACGGCGGCACCGCCCCGCACACCGCAGCAAGAGCCACCCGTCCTCCTATCCCCCTGCCAGATCCGGTTTTGGCGGCCGAACGCATTTATGCAGCGGCGCAAACATGACCCCAACTGATGAACTCGTCAATAACTGCGATTCTGACATCTTATTTATAATGGCATGCCCGACCCGGCCGCGCGGCCCGAGCGCGACGACATGCCGCAGCCCTGTACATGTCACGGCGCGTCCATGCGTGGAGCTATCCACGGGCTGTCCACAGCCGGGGCTGTCGCTTGATTTTCCGCCCCGTCGGGCCGACACTGCGCGGTTCGCTCAGCCAGCCACCCACACCGGGGTCATGCCCGACGGCGGGCTTGCACCAGGAGCCTGACAGCACCCGCGGCATGAATCTTCTGGAAGTTCACAAACTGGTCAAAACCTACAACGGCCGCGCTGTCGTCAACGAAGTGTCGTTTGCGTTGCAGCAGCAGGAGATCGTCGGGCTGCTCGGGCGCAACGGCGCCGGAAAGACCACGACGTTCCGCATGATCCTGGGCATGATCACCCCCGATTACGGGACGGTCACATTCAACGGTCGCGATATCACGCGGCTGCCCATGTATAAGCGGGCTCAGCTTGGCATCGGCTACCTCAGCCAGGAACGCAGCGACTTTCGGCGGCTGACGGTGTGGCAAAACCTGCAGGCCTATCTCGAGACGACCCGGCTCAACCGCAAGAATCGCAACGCGCTGGCCGAGCGGCTGCTCGATCAATACGGGCTGACGCGCCAGCGCGACCAGCGGGCCGAGACCCTCTCGGGGGGCGAGCGTCGTAAACTGGAGATTGCGCGGGCCCTGGTGACCGATCCCAAGCTGCTGCTGCTCGATGAACCGTTCGCCCAGGTTGACCCGATCGCGGTCGAAGACCTGCAGCGCGAGGTCAGGCGGCTCAAGGACGAATTCAACAAATCAGTGCTCATCACCGACCACAATGTCGTCCAGACGCTCAAGGTGTGCGACCGTGCCTTGATCATCGGCGAAGGACAAGTGTCGGCCGAGGGAACCCCCAAGCAGATCATCAACAACCCGGCGGTGAAGTCGGCCTATCTGGGCAACACCTTCCGTGGCGACGAGTTCGGTTGATCGGCCGCCGGGGCGCTGCGCCGTCGCGGCCGACGGGCGCACGCTCGGTGATGCAAACGTGCGATCGGAAACAGATCGGGCGTTGTCACTCACGACCGGGGCCGAGGCCTGTCTGTTTGTTTCGGCGCGGTATACACTTCGCAGCCCATGACGTGTGTCATGCAGCAAACGCAACCTGGAGCTTTCATGAGAATCGGCAAGTGGATGGGTGTGGCAGGCGGACTGGTCGGCGGCGTTGTCGCCGCGACGTGGGTTACGGCACAGGACGTGGATTCGCAGGCCGGCGCGACGGCAGCCCCGGCGACGACACAGGCCGCGCCTGAGGCGACCACGCAGCCCGCCGAGGCCGGCGCGGCTCAGGCCGACATCAGTCCCGAGGCGCGGGTCGAGATCGAAGCGCTCTCCAAGGCCTACACCAGCCTGAAGTCGCTCGACATCGAGGGCTCTGTCACCGGTGATTTCGATGTGGCCGGGCGGACGCAGAACGAGACGCGGAACTTCACGGGCGGGTATGCGCAGCCCAACATGTTCCGCCACGAGGTCAAGGACGAGATGACGGTCGGCTCGACCGGGTCGAACATCTACATGTATCAGCCGGTGGAGAACGTCTTCGCGCAGCTCCAAGCGCCGCCGGCGGGGACGAGCTTCGCCATGTTCCCGCAGCCGCTGCCGCAGATTCTGCAGGTGCAGAATCCGTCGCTGGCGCTGGCGCTGACGGTCGATCCGGCCCAGGAATTGTCGCAGGGCGTGGAGTCGGTCAAGAAGCTCGATGACACGCAGATCGACGGCAAGGCCCACCCGACGCTGGTGATCGACCCGCAGGGGCCGGGCGGCAAGATCACGTGGATGATCGACCCCCAGACCCACCTGCTTCGCCGGGTGCAGTATGACCTGTCGGAACTGCTGCTTGCCCAGGGCGCGCCGGATGTGAAGAAGGCGCAGATTACGGTCGATTACACCCGCTCCGCGTCGGGGCATGAGTTTGCCGAAGGCGCGTTTCAGTGGACGCCCCCCCAGGGCGCGCGGGATGCGGTGAAGCAGCAGGAAGAGCAGATCCGCCAGATGCGGGAACAGCTCCAGCAGATGCAGGAGCAAGGCGGCGGTGAGGGCGGCGGCCCCGATGGCTTGACCCCGCCCGGCCCGACGCCCGGCCCGCAGAACTGACGCCCCTCCCGCAGACCTGATGCGGATGACACCCGGCCTGCCCGCGGTGTGTCGTGCCCGTGCTGCGGCAGTGTGGCGCGCGAGCCCGGGGCCGGTCGGGCGAGCACGGGGTCTGGTTGCCAGCTCTGCGCAATTCCCGGCTCGGGCGATTCCCAGCTCGGGCGATTCCCAGCTCGGGCGGTTGCCCGCTTTGGGCCGGGTTGCGAGTTCCGGGCTTGGTGATCAACTCCGGGCTGGTTAGCGGGCTTTGGCTGGCGTTGCGAACTCTCCGCCGCGTTCCCGGCGGGTCGATACGTCGGCCTGGGGGGTGAGGATGACCGTTTACCGGGCTGTTCGGCTATGATTTGAGGCGAGGCTGTCGGGCTGTCGGCGTGACGAGGCCGCATGGGCGGTGTCTCGTTGAGTCGGCAGCCCGCCGCACGTCTGCGGCCGCGGCAACGCCCGACGCCTGGAGCCCGACTCAGACAACCCCATGCTGCTGCTGATCGACAACTACGATTCGTTTACCTACAACCTCGTCCAGAAGTTCGGGGAGGTCTCGCCCGGGCTCGACGTGCGTGTGGTGCGAAACGACAAGATCACGCTCGACGAGGTCGAGTCGCTCAAGCCCAGCCACATCGTCATCTCGCCCGGCCCTTGCACCCCGCGCGAGGGGGGCATCTCCAACGACATCATCCGCACGTTTGGTCCGCGGTTGCCGATCTTCGGTGTGTGCCTCGGCCACCAGTGCATCGGCTTCAGCGCCGGCGCGGTGGTCGAGCGGGCGGCCAAGCTGATGCACGGCAAGACCGACCAGATCCACCACCACGGCACGGGCCTCTATGCCGGCATGCCCAACCCCTTTACGGCGACGCGCTATCACAGCCTGATCATCCGCCCGGGCACGCTGCCCGATGAATACGAGATCACGAGTTGGACAGGCGACGACGAGATCATGGGCGTGCGCCACAAGAGCTGGCCGCTCGAGGGCGTGCAGTTCCACCCCGAGAGCTTCCTCACCGAACAGGGCGAGACGCTGCTGGCGAATTTTCTGAAGCGATGAGGGCGCGTTACCGGGCGGCTTGTCACCGGCTTTTCGGCGGCTTGGCATCGTGTTGATATCGGTTTCTCAGTGACGTGCCGTGGTCGCTGCGCCGACCTCGCTCATCCACGCCAATATCTGAAACGGCTCGATGTCCTTGGGCACCCGGGGTGACTGGCTCGCGGTGGGGAGTGCGAAAAAAGAACGGCCGCCGGGGATGGGCCGGCGGCCGTCGCGTTTGGAGAGAGATCGCTCGGGGTCGTCTCAATCAGCGATAGGGCGAGACGAACACTTCGGTGAAGTCACCGGTGCCCGCTGTCGTTGCATCCCGTGCCTCAAGGATTCAATTTGCCGAACGGTATGGGCTTACCTTCACTCGGTTCAACTCGCTAAACGCAACTGCCTCGGCGTGACCATCGGCGAAACAGATGTTGATCCGAGAGCCATTGGCGTTCACAGGGCGGGGTGTGCCACCCACGTTGGTCCAGTTACCACGACCGTGACGATCGATGGGCACACGGGCAGCAGTCCACGGAGCAGCCGCAACGATATTCCCGAGCGTCCGCTGCCCAGTCCAGGCGGAACTGTAGATCAGCGCGTCCGACTGATTGATTGCAGCGCCGCCGGTCGAGATGTTCGGACGGGTGCCACAGTCAGCGAAGAGAAGCGTCTCGCTGGGCGATGCCACTTTTGTCAGCTTGCCTTGCAGAGCCTGGCCCCTTCCGCTGCTATAACCCGGACCATCGACAACATTGAGAATGTCGCCGGCGTTGTAGCGAGACCAACCATCGCTTGGGTCCGTCACCGTGTAGATATCGATGTTGATGCCATACGAGATCGGCGAGAAGTTCCCACTGGCGCCGAGCGCCACGTTGTTGTAGAGGCGATAGCCGGGCTGGGGATCATCCTGCCAGCGATCGCTGGGACAGATGAAGGCCTTGGTCTGCTTGTCGTTGGCCTGCTGGAAGTTGGAGCGGCCGCCGAAGTAGGGCACCAGTGCGCTAGCCCAGTCCATCAGAAAGCCGTCATCGCGATAAACGAAGCGAGTGCGAGAAGGATCAACCCTGATCGCAGTGGCGTGGTCGCTGACGGTTTGACCCTGACCCTTGCGTTCATTTGCTTGCATGAGCGCTGCCATACCCAGTTGGCGCAGGTTGGAGAGGCACTGCGTCGAGCGGGCGGCCTCGCGGGCCTTGTTGAGCGAGGGGAGCAGGATCGAGATCAGCAACGCGATGATGCCGATCACGACGAGGAGCTCGACAAGGGTGAAGCCTCGGGCCGAGCCGGAATGGGTCGGGTTACGATACATACGAAACCTCATGATGGACCGCCGGACCGCTGAGGCCCGGAGTGGTCGGGTTAGTGGACGAGTCAAAGACGTGCGTTGTGCGTGAATGGTTCGAACCACGGCGCGTCCGCATGCGACGCAGCAGCAGCCCGGCGGCGGGCAGAAGTGAAACCATCGCCGGCTCGGGCACGGCCGGCGCGGCAACCGCACCGGACAAGCCATGCTGCTCGAGCAATTCTAGGGCGGCAGCGTCGAGTCCGGCGACCCCGATTGGATCCAGGGGGCCGTCGAGGGCGCCAAAGCCGTAGTTGCCCAGGAGCCTTCCGAGGTCGTTAAAGTCGACATCGCCGTCGCCGTCGACATCGCCGCCCGTGCCGCGGGCGACGGTCTGGTCGTAGTTGCCCAGCAGGATGCCCAGGTCGTCGAAATCGACGTTGGAATCGCCGTCGGCATCGCCGGTCACCTCGGGGGCGAAGAGCGAATTGTAGAAGTTGTTGTAGGTGTTGAGCGTGGCGGTGCTGGCGTTGACGGCGACGAGCCTGTCGCCCAGCAGCCCGGCGTCGATGATGTCGATCAGGCCGTCGCCGTTGAAGTCGGCGGCGGGGTTGAACAGCGTGTTGAGCGAGTCATACACCGTGGCGAAGGTGTTGACGTCGGTGGTGGTGTAGGCGCTGTCGTAGTTGAGGTCGCCCAGCCCGGCACCCAGGACGGTCTGGAAATAGAGGCCCGGAATCCGCTGGATGTTGTAGTTGCCGGTGATCTCGAACGTGACGATCGTGGCGACGTGGTTGCCGTGGCGCAGGCTGTAGTAGTCTGCCGTCCACAGGTCGCGGTCGATCTGGTCGGCCTGGCTGGTGGAGTTGAGCAGCCCGAAAATCTGCTGATCGCTGAAGGCCGCGGGCACGTTGATCAGCACGTGGACGTTGTCGGCCGTCAGGTCGGTCGAGCGGACGGTGAACAGGCGGTTCTGCGTCGCGGTGCCGATCTGCGAGACGTTTTGGAGCGCCGACTCGGGCTTGAGGCGGTCGACGTAGACCGTTTCCTTCCAGCTCGAGTAGACCGGGGGGCCGCCGTCGCTGCGGTGGCGGAACGCCCGCACCTCGATGAAGTTCATGCCCTCGGGCAGCGTGGTGGCGTCGATGCTCTGGGTGAACAGGCCGGTGCCGCCGCCCCGGAGGGGACTGGCACTTTCGAAGCTTTCGAAACCGTAGACGACGCTGCCGGGCGTGACGTTGTCGACGACGCCGTTGCCGTTGACGTCGGTGCCCCCGTTGAGCGAGAGCAGCGCGTTATCGCCGTCGGCGTCTTCGTCGCGGTAGAAGCCCAGGAGATTGACCTGCTGGGTCTGCAGGCGGACCGTGAAGCTGTCGGCGGTCACGACCGACATCGGCGTGACGCGGGCCGAGCCGTTGTTGCTGCTGTTTTGAGACTGGGCGCCGATCGTGCCGGCGGCGCCGTCGATGGTGAGCGTGCCCTGGGGGGTCGCCAGGCCGTAGATGACATAGCCCCTGTCGTGGCGGTTGCCGGCCTCGTTGGAGTTGCGGGGCACGCGGAGGTTGACGGTGCCGTCGCCGTTGACGATGACCAGCGAGGGGATCGTGCCGCCCGAATCGACCGCGATGTCGTCGGCATTGCCGGTCAGCTCGATCAGGGGCGTGCCGGGGGCGAACGACGTGGCGATGGTGATTTCGTCGCCGCCGTCTTCGGGGTCGAAGTCGAGGCGGTTTGACAGGGCGATGATCATCGAGCCCTGGCGCTCGTAGGCGAGCGTTTCTTTATCGAGGTAACGCTCGATGTAGTTGCCGCGGCCGTGGGTGTTTCGGATGCCGACGAGCGTGGTGATCGTGTCGCCGTATTGTCCGCCCAGAGCGTCGCCCCGGCCGTCTTTGGGGAAGTCGCGGTTGCCGCCGAACTCTTTGCCATTGAAATAGACGACGGCGTTGCCCGGGCGCATGAGCACATACGCGTGGGCGACGTTGTTGAGCGCGGGCCCGAAGCTGTCGTGGCTCTGGACGAACGCCACGCCCTGGCTGCCGTTGTTGGCAAAGCCGTCGTTGCGGTCGAAGCTGGCTTCGACGACGTTGCGCCAGTCGTTGTTGAGGCCGTTGTCGGTGAGGTTGCTCTCCAGGGCGAAGAACAGGGGGAAATCAAGCGAATCGCGGTTGCCGCCGATCCGTCCGGGGTCGTTCGGGTTGATGTCTTTGCGGGTGTAGCTCTGGAGCACGCCCATGTCGCCGGTGAAGGCTTCGCCGAACGAGAAGACGTGGTCGACCGAGCCGTCGAGTCTCAGCCGCGGGTTGGCGCGGTAGACGGCGCGGTCGTAGTAGTTGAGCACCCAGGTCGGCATGTGCTTGGTGGCGTCGAGACGGAAACCATCGGCGCCGACCACTTCGACCAGCCACTGCGCGTTGCGCATCAGGTAGCCGGTGGCGTTCTCGGGGACCGGGTCGCCCGCCGACGGATTGGCGGTGTTGAACGAATAGACCGGGATGTTGCTTTCGTTCGTGGCCGGGTCGAAGAGGAACTTGGGCGAGGTGCTCTGGTCGGGGTAGAAGCGGCGGTTGTTTTCGCTGGGGATGTTGGCCAGCTCGCCGAAGAACGGGGTTGTGCCGGCGGGGATGTTGTTGGCAAAGCCGGGGACCGGGTTGCGGATGTACTGGTAGTTTTTGTCGTGGGCGATGTCGATGAGATTCGACACGCGGCCGTTGAGGTCGCCGCCTTCGAACGCGCCGTGGAAATCGCCGTCGATGTCGTTGGGCAGGGTCAGCACGAAGCCGGGGTATCCGCCCGACTGGGCGAAGCCGCTGGTGCCGAGGTCGGCAAAGCCGTTGTGATTCCAGACGAGGTCGAGGTAGTGACGCCCGCCGAAGCGGTGCACGGTGTTGATGGTGGTCTTGAGGCCGGTCTCGGTGCCGTAGAGGGTGGGGTTGCCGGGCGAACCGAGATCGAACCGGTCGTAGACGTCGTAGCCGACCGAGAAGTTGCCTGACTCGGCGCGTCCGGGCGGGGGTGTCCACAGCGAGCCGTAGCCGGCGGCGAAGACGTCGGGCGCTCGGCGCTCCATCGAGCGATAGGACCCGTCAAACCACTGGAGAATCGCGGGGGCCGAGACGTCGTAAGCGCTGGCGGTCTGGGGGTACACCGCCGCCAGGGTTGCCACGGCCGCCGCGACGCAGGCGGACGATGCCGCCCGCGTCGCGCGCCGGGCTGAGGAGGAAGCAGGAGAGCTGTTTCGCCAGTTCATCACAGGCCGATACCTCTAAAGGTCTGGAGAACCGCGCGGCCGGCAGTGGATCACCACCGGCCGCGCGTCAACTCCTCTCTCTTCGTTACCGACGCCGACGCGCCAGAAGCAGCGCGCCCGGCGCGAGCAGGGCCATGGACGAGGGCTCGGGGATCGCCGCACCCAGGCCGGCGCTCTGGATCGCGTTGACGGCAGCGGCGTCAAGCGAACCGGGGGCGCCGACGCCAAAGCCGTAGTTGCCCAGGAGCAGGCCCAGGTCGTCGAAGTCGACGTCGCCGTCGCCATCGCTGTCGCCGGCGGTGAAGGCCTCGAAGCCACCGAGGTCGTAGTTGCCCAGCAGGATGCCCAGGTCATCGAAGTCGACGTCGCCGTCGCTGTCGGCATCGCCTTCGACGAAAGTGGCCTCTTCGTAGACGGTGAAGACGTTGTAGTTGCCGTACCCGGCCGACGTTGCATCAAAGCCCGGGTTGGGACCACTGTTGAGCGGCTCATAGGCCGGGATCGACTCGTTGGAGCCGAAGGTCGAGTCGGCGGTGTAGGCGACGATGAAGCCCACATTGCCGCCCGGGGCGACGCCCAGCGTGGCCAGCGGGATCGCATACTCGCGGGGGAAGGCGCCGTTGCCGTCGAAGTTGAGGAAGTTAAGCGGATCGGGATCGGCGGTCAGTTCGAAGAGCACCGAGCCGAACGTGGCGAACACCAGCCCGAAGTCGGGCAGGAAGTTGGGATCGAACACGTCGTCGGCGTTGATCGCCAGCTGCGACACGGCGCGGCGGCCGCCGTCGCTGTTGTCGTTCATCTGGGCGTCGGTGAAGCCGCCTTCGCGTGTATCGAGCAGGATGGCGACCAGGTCGTTGACCGCCGCGCCGGCGTTGAAGCCGATGTAGAGGTTGGTCGCGTCGGAGTTGAAATAGATCGTTCCCGTGCCGACGGTTCCGCCGAAGCCGGTGCCGGCTCCGGTGTAGCTGTAGGCGTTGCCGAGGCCGTATTCGTCGGTGCTGATGATGCCGTCGACGGTGGCGCCGGTGGCGTCGGTGTCGATGCGGGTGTCGATCAGGTCCGCGAGGGCGGGCGAAACCAGTGCCAGCGATGCGATCGCCGCCAGCAGGGCTGTGCGACGATTTTCGAGAGACTTGCTCATGTCTTTCCTCCTAAGCCGAGAAAGTGTCCGATGGGTTGTTGATGTGAAGGGACGGCCGGCGTGGACACCCGCCGGCCGTCCGATGTTTGCTGATTCACCGCCGACGCCGAGAGAGCAGCAGCGCAGCGGGTGCGATCATCGCCAGAGCCGTCGGCTCAGGGACGACCGCGTCCTCATAGACCGTGAAGGCGTTGTAGTTGCCGTAGCCGGCCGAGGTGGAATCAAAGCCGGGGTTGCCGCCGCTGTTGAGCGGCCCATACGCCGGGATCGACTCGTTGCTCGCGAAGCCCGAGTCGGCGATGTAGGCGACGATGAAGCCCACGTCGTCGCCGGCGGTCAGGCCCAGCGTGGCCAGCGGGATCGAGTACTCGCGCGGGAAGGCGCCGTTGCCGTCGAAGTTGAGGAAGTTCAGCGGATTCGGGTCGGCGGTCAGTTCGAAGAACACCGAGCCGAAGTTCGCCAGGATCAGCCCGAAGTCGGGCAGGAAGTTGGGGTCAAACGCGTCATCGGCGTTGATCGCCAGCTGCGACAGCGCGCGGCGGCCGCCGTCGCTGTTGTCGTTCATCTGGGCGTCGGTGAAGCCGCCCGCCCGGGTGTCGAGCAGGATGGCGACCAGGTCGTTGACCGCCGCGCCGGCGCTGAAGCCGATATAGAGGTTGGTGGCGTCGGAGTTGAAGTAGATCGTGCCGCCGCCGACGGTGCCGCCGAAGCCGCCGCCGCCGCCGGTGTAGCTGTAGGCGTTGCCGGTGCCGTATTCGTTGGGGCTGATGGTGCCGTCGACCGCGGCGCCGGTGGCGTCGGTATCGACGCGGGTGTCAACCAGCGCCGCGCCGGCCGAGCCGGTCAGACCTGCGGCGCAGGCCGCGAAAACCAGAGCCGCGATGCGGCTGGGGGTGAAGTGATGCATAACTCTGCCTCCGTTGTGGGGACGTGATGTCCACCGAGATGAAGTGACCGTCGGCCGGCGAAGCGCCGGTCGCGGCTTAACTGCTGAGGTGGGGACGTCCCTGTCGGAATGCGCTGCCCGCTTGTGCTCCGTCGTGCCGCGTTGACGCGCTGCGGGGCCCGCGTGAGGGGCCGGGCTGCGGGCGCTGAACAGACGTTGAACTCCGTTAAACACCGCACCGCCACGGTCGCTGCCAGACGCCGTCAGGGCGTTGAACAGTTTAACCGTTTCAACGCCAGCGGGTGCGGGCGACGAGTCGGCAACGGGATGGAGCAAAGCAAACCACATGATCAAAATCGCGTGCCCGGTGGACCCAGGCGAATAGAGAAGTGACTCCGCGAGTTTCCAATGCTACCCCCGGTTTCCGGGCTGTCAAGCGGAATCGCGTCGATCCGGCTCACATCCGCCCGGCTTGATGCATCCAGATCGCCCAGCCTCACACCCAGACCCGTCCGCACCCGCGCACCGGGCATTTGGATTTCACTGTTGCCTTTGTTCAACGATTCGTTAAACTGTTTCAACACCTGTCGTCGGGATGACCGGCCGGCAGGGATTGCGGAATCCTGACGTCGCCCCACCATTTCTGCTATCGTCAGGCTTTGAACCGAAGAGACTTGCGGTCATGTCGACGGGGCGAGGAGTGTGAAGCCCGGTCGTAAGCGGCTGTCGCGAATCGCCGCGGAGCGTCGCAGAACGTCATGCTCGGGCGCGATGTGAGCCGCAAAGTGAGAATCGGCCGCGAGATAGCGGGCCGCCGGAGACCGTAGCCACGCGATGGCGGGGTCGCCGGATGACGCGGCACGCGGTGTCGGGGCCACTGGCGATGCGGGCCGCGAGATGGTGGGCCGAGAGTGATGGGCCGCGATGCACCGGGTCTGCCGGATGACGCGGCCGTTGGAGAATCGGGCAACGAGCGCGACGGGCCCCAAGACAGGAAACATGTCCAGGCGACAGATACAACCCGGCATGCCATCGGACGTCATTCTGGCGGATGTGCCTCCGTCGGGCCCGGCCAAGCCGGTTAGCCTGCGCGATGTCGCCAAGCTCGCCAATGTGTCGGTGGCGACGGTATCGATGGTGCTCAATGAGTCGCCCCGGATCAGCCGCGCCACCCACGCGCGGGTTCAGCGGGTGATCGAGAAGACCGGATACAAGCCCAACCGGCTCGCGCAATCGCTCTCCAGTAAATACACCTGTGTGCTGGCGGTCATCATGCCGGCGCTGCGTCACTCGCTGGCCGACCCCTACTTCGGCGAAGCGGTCAGCGGCATCTGCGACCGCGCGTACAAGCTGGGCCACAAGGTGATGATCGAGTCGGCCAAGCCGGAGTTCATCAAGGAGAAGCGGCATATCGAGCTGTTCGACCGCCGCTATGTCGACGGCGCGCTGCTCGTGGGCTTCAATGACCGCCACGGCTTTTTGCGTGAGTTTGTCGAGCGTGAGCTGCCGGTGGTGTCGGTCAACAACTACTTCGGCACGCTGGATATCGGGCATGTCGTGTGCGATTACCGATCGGGCGCGCAGCAGATCATGAACTACCTGCAGCAGCTCGGTCACCAGAAGATCGGGCTGATCTGCGGTGCGCCCGATACGCAGACGCAGCAGGATCTGATTGCCATCTGGCGCGACCGTCAGCATCAGGCCGGCGGGTGCGCCGACCAGACCTGCATGGCCGACGGGCGGTTCACCGAGGCCGGGGGCGCGGCGGCGGCCGAGGCGCTGCTGCGGGCCCATCCGGACATCACCGCGATCTTCGCCGGCAACGACAAGATGGCGATGGGCGCGATGCATTACCTCGCGCAGCAGGGCCTGCGAATTCCGGCCGACATCAGCGTCACCGGCTTCGACGACATCGCCCACACCGCATTCGTGACGCCCGGGCTGACGACCGTGCATGTGCCGCTGTATGAGGCGGGCGCGATGGCGTGTGAGCGGCTGATCGAGCGCATCCGCGGGCGCATCGAGCGGGTCCGCGAGAAGCTGCCGACGCACCTGGTGGTCCGCGACGGGTATCGCCCGCACCTTCGCCGCGCAGGCCGCCCCGACGACGATCGCCCCGGCAGCAAACGCCCCCACGGCAGCGCCAATGACGGCTGCAGAACCGATAGCTGGCGCGGCGCCGGTTGCCGCACCGGGCGCAGCGCCGGGCGCCCCGGCGGTGTCAGCGGGCAAGGCGGCTCCGGCGTCGACGATGTCGGTCGGCGCGAACGATCCGATTCGTGCAGTGGTGTCGCCCGCGGCCCCGGAAGGCTCGGCGAGCGGCCGGAGTCTAACCCGAGAGAGTCCTCCGGCAAGCGCCGTATTCGCTCCTAGCGGGCACTCCGACGCGGGTCGAGCGCCCGCTGGAGCGCCTCGCCGAGCAGGTGGAAGCCGACGAGCGCGAGCAGGATGGCGAGACACGGAAAGAAGATCAGATGGGGGTACGAGCGCATTGCTTCGAACCCGTCCGAGGCCATCGTTCCCCAGCTCGAGAACGGCGGCTGGATGCCGAGGCCGATGAACGACAGCGTCGACTCGGTCAGGATCGCGGCCGGGATGTGGAACGCCGCC